>CAZUQT010000016.1:0-25903 GCA_964622585.1 uncultured Elusimicrobiaceae bacterium
CCTAAAATAAAGTTCGAACCGATATTTTTCCATATTTGCAGGTTTTCCGCCGGATCGCCGGAAATCGCGGACTCTCCGGCGAGAACTGCGGTCCTGTAGAAACCTATAAGCGGTTCGAACCGCTTATCACCCTCCCATAACTATGTACAACCCCTGTGAGCTATTTTTTGCAGGACATCGGCCGGAAGCGCGATATGCCTTTAACCGATGTCTATCGACAATGACGTACGAGATGTTGCGCGAAGCAAATCCGAACTCGTAGTGAAAGGCATACCCTAATTCCCATTATGCCGAGGAGGAAGGCTTCTTCGGAGAATAGACTAAACCGCACCGCCAGAGGTGCGGTTTTCTTTTGGTATTTGCGAAAGGGATTTTCCTGCCAGTACGATTTAATATAATAGCGCAATGGGGAAGATAATGATTAAACGATTCTCATCGTTCGCAAATGGTCTGGCGCTTCTATTGTTTTTCGTATCCGTGCTGCCGGCGCAGTCGCAACTTCACACGCAAGTTAACACGAGCACGACCACCTTGAAAGTGCCGCTGAAGCCCCGCAAGGATATTAAAGGACTGGATAATTTCGCAAAAGTCAGCGATATTCTTTATCGTGGCGCGCAGCCGGAGAAAGACGGGTTCCCGAAACTAAAGGAACTCGGAATAAAGACCATCATAAGCCTTCGGGCCAAACATCCGGATGATGAATATATTAAAGGGCTGGGATTTAACTACTTTAATATCCCAATAAATACCTGGAGCCTCAACAACAAGGATGTGGCGCGGTTCCTGAATATTGTGACGGACAAGGCCAACCAGCCGGTCTTCGTGCATTGCCAGCACGGATCGGACCGCACGGGAACAATGGTTGCGGTTTACAGGGTTTATGCCCAGAAGTGGAAAGCCGACGAAGCCATGAAAGAACTTCCGGTTTTCGGATTTCACAAGATCTGGATCAATCTGAAAAAATACTTGAGGAACCTGGATATCAAGGAAGTCGAAGAGGAAATGCGTCGCCTTCGCACAGAAGGCGCCGGGAAGAAGTCTTGAGGAGACGATAATGGCCAGAATAATTTACGGTGTTTCAGGTGAAGGCAGCGGCCACGCCACGCGAAGCAAGGAGATCCTATACGGGCTGGCCAAGAAGCACAAGATCAAGGTACTCGCCTACGGGAAGTCATACGATTTCCTGAAAGACTCCTTCGACGTACAGAAAGTGTACGGGCTGCATCTTTATTACCGGGACGGCGGTGTGGATTATCTCAAGACCGTCCTGACCAACCTTCGCCGTCTTCCAGCGGAGCTGGGCGACACCAGGCACGCGGTGCACGATCTGGTGCGCGACTTTAAACCGGACCTAGTTATATCGGACTTTGAGCCCGTTTCCGGTATCGTAGCGGCGCGCCACCGCCTGCCGCTCATTTCGCTGGACAATCAGCATATTTTCACCAACTGCGACGTAAAGTACCCAAAGCGTTTCGCCAAAGATGCGCTCGTTAACAAACTTGTCATAGGGGCCTATTTGCCGCGGATCGACGAGACCCTGATAACGTGCTTCTACCACCCCAAAATAAAGAAAAAGAACACGCACCTTTTCCCTCCGATCCTAAGGAAGAAAATACTCGCGCAGAGCCCCTCCAAGGGCAGCCACATACTCGTCTACCAGACGGCCAGCGGGGATGATTCTATAGTAAAAGTGCTCAAGGCCACAGGGCTGAACTTCGTCTTCTACGGCTGCAACAAGGATTTGCGCGACGGGAAGGTGCTGCACAAAAAGTTCAGCGAGGACGGCTTCATCAAGGATCTGGCTTCCTGCCGCTTCGTGATAACCAACGGCGGGCTCAGCTTGCTTTGTGAAGCGCTGCATCTCGGCAAGCCGGTTCTTTCGGTACCGATAGCGGGGCAGTTCGAACAGATCGCTAACGCATATTATCTGGACAAGCTCGGATACGGGAAGTACTATCGCGCGTTTACTTCCGCAAAGATAGTTACCTTCGCGAAAAACCTCCGCGAATTCAGCCGGAATCTGGAGAAGTATCCGCGCACGGATTGCTCTGCGATAGCGGGAAAACTGGAAGAACTGATAACTAAATACACCGGTCCCGCTAAGGGGAAAACCGCGCCGAAGGACGCCGGCGCGAAGTGATCGTTGAGGACAAGGACTCTTTTAGCGCGTCCATCGGGTGACGCATAAACACGGCGTACTCCGCCGCGCAGGCCGAATGGCAGCGGTTGTCGCAAAGCGGCTTGCTGCCGTAGCGCAGCATCCCTTCGCGGCGCAGGGCATCAGCATCAGGCGCGTCCTGTATCCTTCCTAACTTGTGTCCTATTTCCAGGCAGGGGTAAAATACCTCGCCGCCGGGGGCCACTACCAGCATAGTGAACGGATGGCAGTCGAACTTCTCAAAATCGCGCAGCAGCTCCAGGTACCTTACCGGCCCGAAGACCTTCGCGCCGGCGCGCTTCTTCCGGATCAGATAGTCGTAGAAATTTCGATAGCGGACGTCGGACAACAAAGCCTCCGGGGCTTTCACGCCGCGCAGTTGCGGCTGGGCGGCGTACCAGACCCGGGCTTTGCCGGCGAACTCGCAGACTTGCGGCAGGTCGTCCAGGTTAAAAGTCCCGACGACGCTGGAGATATAGATCTCAAAGGTGCGGCCGGGAAGGCCGGAGAGATGTTCGATACTCCGCAAAGTTTTCTCCAGCACCGGACTCCCGCACAACTCGGCGGCCTTAACCGGGTCAAGCGTGTCAACGCTGAGCACCAGCCGTGTAACACAGCCGTTCAACGCTTCGTCCAACCCTTCAAGCTCGTCGCCTTTGGTCGTCAATATCACCTCGTCGAAAGCCAGCTCCCGGACAACACGCAGCACTTCCGCGAACTCAGGGTGACAGGCAGGTTCTCCGCCGGTAAGTATCAGCGTCGGACAGGACCGCCGGATCGCCGCGAGTATCCGCTTTATCTCCGCAAGCGGGGGGGTCTTTTCGGCGAGGGAGTAATACGGAGCGCCGGTCCCATCGCTGCAGTAAACACAGCGCAGCCGGCAGTTATACGTAAGATAGTAAACTGCCGCCAGAGGCAGCCACCTGGGGCCTTCCGGCCGGTATTTGTTGTAGAGATAACGTAAGACCAGGTTCAGCATATCAAAGCACGAACGGGATAAAGCGGCACGGCACCTTGCTCATATAGTCACGATAGACAGGGTCCCGCGAAAGAAATTCTTCTTCGAACCTTGCCCGCCAATAATAGGCCAGCACGGAAAAGGCCACGACCGCCGAAGCTGTAACTGTCGGATGCCCCACAAGATAGCCGAAACGCAGCAGGATATCCGTAGCGTACATCGGGTGACGTACGAGACCATAGAGACCGGATGTTCTTATTTCCCGCAGCGCGATCAATATCCCGAAACTTTTCCCCAGGTTCAGTATGGTTAATAGTCCGAGGAAGTTGGCCGAAAGGATAAGATATTGGGAAATTTTCAAAGCTGTTTGGTCGGAGGTATGCCCGTTCTCGAGCATGAGAAGACCGGAAAAGAAGGCGGCCATCGCCACGGCCTGGCGCCAGAATCCGGGTTCTACTGCCCTGTGATCCCTCCTGATCAATATCACGATACACAGCAGCACGCTCTGCGCAGTAAAAGTAATGTCAGTAATGAGAAGTCCGCCGGAAGAGTAAGCAGTTTTCAGGTGCCAGGCGGCATAGGCGGCGAAATTGAGGAACAAATAGAAATTGAGGTACTTCTGCCAATTCAGCGGCAAATGTTTATCTAGCGCCAACTGCATTAAAATTCTCTTCCAAGCGGAACTTCGCGGGTCAAAGCATGCATATCTACCAAGTTGCCGATGCGCCCTTTGCCGTAAAGCAAGGTTTCAATGGCGCCGCGGCAACTGGTCCAACAGCCGCCGCATTCTTCAGAACCGGAGAATTTACGGAGACGTTCCAATATCAACGGCAGTTCTCCGGTAAGAATATTTCCCGCAGTGGAATTGAGCGAATCAATGCACCGGGTCACATTCCCGGAGGAGTCAATGTTAAAAAGGTTTACCCCGGCATAACACGGTGATATTGAATTGTTTTCTACCGCCGCTTCGGAAAAACGCCCCAGGTAACCCCGTAGTGCGACAAAATTGCGATGCTTCTTTTTCAGGGCCAGCAGCCGGGAGGAGAGTTCCGTTGATAGTTGTAATCCCGTCCTTCGGCCGCGGCCGGTACTATAAAGAGTTACCAGGTAGGTGATCCCCATACTGGCGCTCAATTCAATAAGCTTTTCAATGTCGTCCAGGTTATCTTCCATCACCACGGTTATCATGTGCACGCGCTGACCTGGTTTTACCCTGTTTTCATTCAGAATTTTCAAGGCGCTCACAGCTCTTTCCCACGACCCCGGAACACCCCGCTGGGCGTCATGGCGGGCGGGATCGGCATAATCCACGGAAACACTGACCTCGTGCATACCCGCCTCAAATAAGGCGCGCGCCTTGGCGGGGGTTATATACCACCCATTGGTTATCATTACAGGAAAGTGGTCGCGTGAGAAAGCCTTTGTTATTTCTTCAACTTCCGGGTGCATCAGCGGTTCACCGCCGCCTATCGACACGATCAAGGGACCGATCGGGCGCAGCTTTTCAGCCATCTGCCTGGCCTGCGCCGCGGAAAGTTCCGGAAGCGACGTAAATTCCGGAGAGCGCCAGAAATCGCAAATATTGCATTTGAAATTGCACTTATATAGTATCTGCAGGTTAAGGTGCACCATTGCACGACCGGCTATACGCATGCAATAACGCAATTTCTTGCCAGTTTCAACTAAGTTGTTCATATGCCAAACCCGTCCAGGCTCACTTTCAACAATATGATACCAACTAGCTTAAACGCTTACAATGAGCGCAATGAAATAGCCCGGAATTTTCAATATGCTAAAATCTCGAAAGGGAGGTTTGAGTAGGATCAATCTTCGTTTCCCGCGAGTCCATTCTATGATACTTTTCAGGCGAGAACTCTATTTGGACAACAACGCCACCACCAAGCCGTCTTCCCGCGTTGTAAAGCGAGTTGCGAAGGTACTTCGCGACTGTTATGGGAATCCGTCCTCTCTTTACAAGGACGCCAGGGCCGCCGCCTCGGTTTTACAGGATGCCAGAGAGATCCTGGCACGCACCATTAACGCGTCGCCTGAAGAAATACTATTTACAGGCAGCGCTTCTGAATCCCTCAATACAGTACTAAAAACAGCTTTTGAACTGTTTCCCGCAAAAAAAATCGTTATTTCCGCTATAGAGCACGCCGCCGTAATGCGGACGGCAGAGTATCTGCGGTCCCGGGGCGCGCGCATAGAAATTTGCGCTGTAGACAGTGAGGGACGAGTCAGCACTGAGCGTTTCAAAGAGTTGCTCGGGAACGATACCGCTCTCGCCTGCTGTATGCTGGCCAACAATGAGATAGGGACAATACAGGACATCCCTGCATTGGCGGAGACGGCCAGGGCCGCGGGCGCGCTTTTTCTTTGCGACTGTGTTCAGGGGCTTGCTAAGGTCCCGGTTGATGTCAGCGCACTCGGGGTGGATTATGCCGTCTTCTCCGCCCACAAAATACACGGTCCGAAAGGGGCGGGCGCTTTATACGTTAAAGAGGGCCGCCCTCTGATCCCGCTGGTACACGGCGGCCACCAGGAAGGGGGCCTGCGGGCCGGCACGGAAAGTTCTCACAATATCGCTGGCTTTGCAGAGGCCTGTCTCGCAATACCGGAAACACTTGCGGCTGCGCGAAGAACGGAGGAAATGAAGGGCAGGCTGCTGGCGGGACTGCTCCTAATGAATCCGTCCATAAAGGTGAATTCTCCTTCTAAGAATTGCCTCCCTAATACCCTGAATATTACGGTACCCGGCGTAATTAATTCAGTCCTGCTGGGAGTGTTGGATTTTTACGGGATAGCTGTCTCCGCCGGATCGGCCTGCAACACACAGGAAAACCTCGCCTCCCACGTGCTCAAAGCCATAGGCCTCACTGATGACGAGGCACGTTCCGCCATCAGGATCAGCCTGCCTGAAAATATCTCCGCAGGAGATATCGACTATACACTTCGCGTCTGCTCGGATTTTTTCAGCGGCCGCTGCTCCGGCGTAACAATGTTCATGCCGGCGCAGCTCGACGAGGATCTATTACTGGATCCCGGGGTTTTCATTCTGGACGTGCGCTTTGACGGGGAGCGGCGTTCCGTAAAAGGACTGCCGAATTCCCACGAGGTTCCTTTTTTTCGTTTCGTTCCCGGCCTCGCCAGAGTCCCGCGCGACAAGTCTGTTATCGTGGTTTGCCAGGCCGGCCTTAACGCGCCTCTGGTAGCTTTTTATATGCGCCAGAAGGGCTTCCCGCGCGTGGGATTCCTCGCAGCCGGGCTTGTAGCCTGGAAACTTTTGCATCCGGATCTTTACGAAAAACACTGCGGCCGCGGTCTAACCGTTCTTTAGGAGAAAAAATGCGTTTTCACCTTATCGACAGGATAGAAGAAGTCTGCTACGACAAGTATATCACCGGCGTTAAATGCATAACGCTGGCCGACGATGTTTTTAACGAGCATTTTCCCGGCTACCCAATCTTCCCCGGGACGCTTATACTGGAAGGAATGGCTCAGCTGGGCGGCTCTTTCTTCGAGCTTATAATGAACGACAAGAAACTGCCGCTGAAGCGCTCCGTACTGGTGATCGTCCGGGAGGCCAAGTTCAAGCGGCCGGCGGGACCGGGCGACAGGATACTGTTCAGGGCGGACCTGTTGGATATGCAGGAAGAGTACGGCGCGGCAAGGGTCAAAGCTTCAATAGACGGAGAGGCCTGCGCCGAAGCGGAACTGCTTTTCTCTTTTGTCGACGTACCGAATGAAACCCTTCAGAAATCGCGCCAGGAGATGTACGATATCTGCATGAAGAACGCCAAGATATCGCACGCATGAGATTTTTCCGCAACCATTTCGGACCGGGGGAAAGAGTCCCGGCGGAAACCTTTTTAAAAGAAAGGAAGCTGGTTAAATATTTCAGCCGCGAAACCTCTGCGGCAGTAACAGCCATGGGCAAGCTGCTTGCCGGCGGGCCGATACCGGCCGAGACCCCGGTCTATTACGGCATAGGCATTGTCGAGCATGAAAGCTTCGGGCTGGAGACAATAGCAGCAGCTTCTACTGGGCCTGACGGACGGTTCTCCCAGAAACTTTTCGCCGAAGAAGGTTTCGTCTCGGTGCCTCCGCTGAACCAATTCAAGGTGCTGTACAATATGCCGCTCTGCTTCGTCTCCATAGTCTTCGGCCTGAGGGGGGATAACGCGGTAATCTATTCCTCGGGCAAAGCGCTGCTTGAACAGGCCCTTCTGGCCCCTTCCTTCCCTGTGCTTCTGGGCGCGGGCAAGAGTTATGCCGATTCCAGTGTGGGCGCGGTTTTCGCGCTTATGGAGCGCAGCGAGATAGAAGCCCTGCTGCCGCTGGCCGGAGAAAAAGAGGCTATAGATATCCTGCCGGAGGAAGCGCGTGGCTGAAAACCGAGTTTTCATAACAGGCGCCGGAGTCGCCTCGCCGCTGGGCTGCGGTCTCCCTGATTTTTATTCCGGCTTACAGACCGGTGAAAAAGGAACCCGCAACATAACCTGTTTTGACTCCGAATTCTTTCCTTCAGCCATAGGCGGCGAAGTCAAACGCAAAGGTGCCGTGCTTCGCCTGGGACCAAAAGAGGATCGAAAGGCTGTTTTCGCTAACCTCGCCCTCGAGGAATTGTTCGCTGGGCGTGACGGGAATTTCTCAGAATATGCGCCGGCACAAAGGTTGATCTTCGCCGGTGCGGGAATAGACCATTTCGACCTGAATGGGTACATAAACAGCGGCGACTCTACCCGCATGGAATGGGGGCCGCACTGTTCGCATCCCAGCGCGGTAGCCGCCGCCTTGGCGGAGCGCTTCCGGATAGGCGGCGGCGCCAGTATTAACGTGGCCGCTTGCGTAGCTTCAACGCAAGCCATCGGCACGGCATTCCGGGCTTTGCGCCGTTTACCTGGCAGGCTGGCGCTGGCCGGAGGCTTCGACTCAATGTTAGGCCACCTGCATTACATGGGGTTCTACAAACTGGGAGCTCTCTCCGAAGGCGCCCCTGAACGGGCCTGCAGGCCTTTCAGCAAGAACCGCGCCGGACTTGTGATAGGCGAAGGCGCCGCGTTCCTAAGCCTTGAGACGAATTTGATTCACGGAATGGAGCCGTTGGCAGAACTCGCCGGCTACGCTTCAACAATGGATGCGTATACAGTGACCGACCCTGCCCCCGAGGGCAAAGCTTTGGCGGCTGCGGCCCTTGCAGCAATAGCTGAAGCCGGACTGCGGCCGGACGACATAGACTGCGCCCACCTTCACGAGACCGGGACCTTCAAGAACGCTTTGGCCGAAGCCGCGGCAATGCGGTGTATCTTCGGTGAAAGACACAGGGAGATCCCGGTATTTTCACTGAAAGGCCAGACAGGGCACCTGATCGGGGCCTGCGGTGCGCTGGAAACGTTGGCGGTTATAGATTCCATACACAACCAGCGTGTGCTCCCTACGGTCAACTTTGAAGTGCCTGACCCCGATGTGCCGCTCTACGTAGTACGCGGAGAACCGTTGAAACTTAAAGTCCGGAACGTATTAAAACTGAGCGCGGCTTTCGGAGGACAGAACGCCGCGCTGGTATTTAAAAAATATGAAGCGTAAAATTACCGTTACTGGAGCAAGTTCGGAAATAGGGCTTGCCATCGTAAGAAGGCTGGCCGGACCGGAGGATGAGCTGCTGCTGCAATACCGCAGCCATCCGGAAGCGTGCGAAGAACTCGTGCGCGGGCGGGGTGAAAGCCGGGCCATCAAAGCGGACCTGGCTATACCCAGTGAATTGGCCGCTTTCTGCGCCCTCCTCGACGGGACGGATATCTTGGTAAACGCAGCCGCAGTTACGCGGACGGGATTGCTGCCTGAACTTACGGGAGAGGATATCTCCTCCATGGTGGCGGTCAACGTCCGCGCCCTGACAGATATCTGCGCGGCCGTTATCCCGTCGATGTGCGTCAGACGCAGCGGGATCATAGTGAACATTTCTTCCGTTACAGCCAGCAGGGCGGCCCGCGGCCAGAGCGTCTACGCCGGGACGAAAGGTTATACTGAATCCTTCAGCCGGGCGCTTGCAGCGGAATACTCCTCCCGCGGGGTAAGGGTAAACTGCGTCGCGCCGGGAGCGATCGAAGCGGGAACGCTGAAGGAACTGCTAGCCTACGGAGAAAAAGAAGTTAAGGCCGCAGTAACAATGGGACGACTCGGCACCACGGCCGACGTAGCAGAAGCCGTTAATTTCCTTTGCGGAGAGGGCTCCGGCTTCATAACCGGCCAGGTGCTTCACGTAGACGGAGGCTTCAGACAGGGCTTATGACAGCAACCGACAAATACGAAAGCCTGCTTGAACTCTGCAAAGCAAGGCACAGCTGCAGGGCTTTCTCCTCAAGCCCGGTGGCGCGCGAAGATATAGATAAGATCCTGAATCTGGCCGCCGCTTCCCCGTACGCGTCCGGCACTAAAAGCTGGGAGATAATGGTCGTTTCCGACCGGGAGAAAATAAAGGCTATGGCTCTAGCCGTGCGGAAACGCTGCGCCGAGCTGGGTGAGAGATCGGGAGACGATTTTCGCAAAGAATTCCTCGACTATAGCAGGTTCTTCACCGCCTTTGAGACGGCGCCTGTACTTCTGATCCCCGCTTTCAGGGACCGCCGCAGCCTCTCGTTGGAACTCCCGGGACAGGGGCTGGAGTCTTTCGAGCGCGAGAATAGCGTAAAGTCCATCTCCTGCGTATCCATGCTGGTTTTGCTGGCGGCTGAAAGCCTGGGCTTGGGGGCCTGTTATATGACGGGGCCGCTGCTGGCCGCGGAAGAATTAGGAAAACTCGCGGGCTTGCGCCCGGGGCGCGAACCCGGGGCGCTGATCCCGCTGGGATACAAGGAACAAAACAATGGATGACATCGAAAAGAAACTCGCCGCAATGCTGGTTCCGGTATTGGGAGCGAACTCCGCGGATGAAATACGCCCGGAGCTCTCCCTGGTAGATGACCTGGGGGCAGAAAGCCTGGATTTTGTGGAAATAACCTACCTGGTAAAGAAGGAATTCAAGGTGGAGCTTAAGGTGGGGGCGATAGTATCAGGAGCAGCCTCCGCAAACCCGGATGAACTTTTTATAGATGGGGCGCTTACCGAGGCCGGGGCTGAAACTATCAGCCGGAAACTACCGTCAGGAGCGAAAAGGTTTACCGCAGGCATGACCAAGGCGGATATCTTCAGCGCCCTGACGGTCGCAGATCTCGCCACTATCATAAGAATGAAACTCGAGGAGAAGGGGAAAGAAAATGTTTAAAGGGAAAACTGTTCTTGTGACCGGCGGCAGCGGCTACCTCGGCTCGGAGATCTGCCGCGCTTTCGCTGGCTATGGCGCCGAGGTTGTCTTCACTTACGGCAAGAATGAAAAAGCGGCTAAGGCCCTGCAGAAGGAGATAAAGAAGTCCAAAGCGATCCAGGTGAATATGCGGGACGTGAAGGATATAACCGACAAGATAGAGGCGCTGCCGCGCGTGGACGTGCTTATAAATAACGCAGGGACCAGCGCAGTAATGCCGCTGGCGCTGTTGGAGGAAGAAGACGTAGACCTGATGTTGGACGTGAATGTAAAGGGCATGATCTTCGCCACCCGCGCCGCGGCGCGCGGCATGATACACCGCCGCAGGGGCGTGATAATCAACATGGGGTCGCTGGCCGGAGAGCGGATGCTGGACGTGCCGGCCACCTATGCGGCCTCAAAGGCCGCGGCCGGAGGCTTCACGGTAGCGCTGGCCTCTGAACTGAAACGGTTCAACATCCGCGTCAACTGCGTGGTTCCGGGCATGATGGAAGGCGGTGTGGCGAAAGCCGTGCCGGAGGAACTCCGCAAACACTTCATCGAGCATTGCGCGGCAGGTCGGGTTGGAACGGCTAAAGATGTAGCGGAAACGGTTTGCTTCCTCGCTTCCGACAAAGCCTCATACATAAACGGTCAGAAACTTTTCGTGGACGGCGGGGTTTAATGGCTGACGGAACTTATATAAATTCCACGCTGGCCTGGTGCGCCGCCTGTAAACAGACGGAAATGGCGCGCATAATAGCCAGGCCGGACGGAGTTTTTATGGAGCGTATGTGCCCCAAAGGGACAGCCTCCGTAAAATTAGCCGCGGACCCACAATGGTACCTCGAGAGAATGGAACACGCCGTGGCACCCGTTAAAAGCCTTACGCCGAAAACAAAGCTGAAGGGTTGCCCCCAAGACTGCGGCCCCTGCGCCTGGCATGCGGGCGGGCTGCGCCTGCCGGTCTTCTCAATAACCAACGACTGCAATCTCGATTGCCCTAAGTGTTTCACATACAACCGTAATGACCGGAAATACTATAAATCGATCGCTGACACGAAGAAGATCGTTAAAGAGATCATTAAGCTTTCCGGCGGGGTACAGGTACTGAACCTGACCGGCGGGGAACCTACCATGCACCCGGACCTGCCTGGAATAATTAAAGCCTGCAGCCACCCCAAGATTAAACGAATTACAATGAACACCAATGGGTTGCGCCTGGCTCGTGAGCCGCGGCTGGCCGCCGAATTAAAAGCGCTGGGAGTGCAGGTTGTTCTTTCCGTGGACACTTTCGATCCGGCCAAAAGCAGGAAAATAGCCGGGCGCGATATTACGCGCGAGAAAAGAAAAGCCCTGGAAGCGCTGGAAAAGCACGAAGTACCCACCACTATACTCTGTACCTGCATAAAAGACTTGAACGATGCAGAGGTGGCCTCCATAACTCGCGAGTACCTGCCCCGGGATTTCATGCGCAGCATCACTATTCAGAACATGACTTTTACGGGCAAGAATGGCAGCGAGTTTAAGCCGAGGAAACATATTACCATCGACGAAGTAGAGGAACTGCTGGCCAAAGCAGGACCTTTCACGAAACAGGATTTTTTTCCATTAGGAACGTACCACCCGTTGTGCTATTCCGTAGCTTATTACCTGCGGACAGGGGGGGAACTGACCCCGCTGTCAAAACTGGCGGACAAACGCCGACTCAGCGAATCCGCCGCCGGCGGCTACCTGCCGGAGGCGGACGGCCATCTGGTTCGGGAAATGTTGGACGGAATAAGCCGCCTTTGGGCTGATGGCGCCTCCGAAACTGTAATACGCGGGCTGAGAGCCCATGCCGCAGCTTTCCAGCAGCACGGCGCAACTCCCGAAGAACATATCCGGGCTGTTTATATACATCCGCATATGGACGAAGATAATTTCGATGTAGACAGGGTCAGCCGCTGCGGCGACCTGGTACCGGACGAGAAGGGGAGCATGATACCGGCTTGCTCGTACAATCTGCTTTACAGGCAGAAAGACCCGCGCTTCTGGGTTGAGTGATTATGACGGGAAAAATCGAAAAACATAGCGCGTTAACCGCATTTCTAAACGGTGCGGAATTTTCATTTGAATTCGACACCGAGTGTGATATCTCGGAACGGGTGGATTATATCTACTCCATTATTTTCCCCGGGATCAGCAAGGCGTTTTTCTACCTGCGCTTTGCCATCGGCCGCTTGGCCGGCTGGATGGATTATTCCCCATTGAAAGTATTCTTGTACAGATTGATGGGAGTGAAAATAGGCAAGGGAGTCTTTATTTCTCCCGACGTTTATATAGACCCGCATTTCCCGGGCCTGATAGAACTGGAGGATTACAGTATTATAGGCCAGTTCGCAATTATCTCCTGCCATGAGTACGCGGGATATCACTACAGGCTGGGGCGGGTGAAAATAGGGCGGGGCGCTGTCATCGGCCATAGCGCAATAATCATGCCGGGCAGCCAAGTCGCACCAATGACGTGTATCCCGATGCGGACCATCCTAAGCAAAAGTACACCTCAATCTAAAACATATGACTTCAGCGACAAATACCGGTAAACTACTATCCCACACACTGGCCTGGTGCGCTGCCTGCCGGAAAAAGATCCAGGCCCGGCTGGTTGATCGCGCCGGGAAGATATACCTGCAAAAAGCCTGCCCTAAGCATGGAGTTTCAGAAGTACTGGCATCCGGCGACAGCGCCTGGTACCTTTCCAGCAGGGCATACATTAAACCAAGCCAGGAGCCATTAGGCTATAAAACCAGCTACAAGGGCTGCCCGGAATCCTGTGGTTTCTGCCCGGAGCATCAGCAGCATACCTGCCTGCCGGTCATAGAAATATTGGACCGCTGCGACATGAACTGCCCGGTATGCCTGAAAGACTTTAACAGACCTTTTGAATTCTCGCTCAAAGATTTTCAGCGGGCCCTTGGCGGAGTACTTAAAACCGAAGGAGGTTGCCAGGTCATAAATTTAAGCGGGGGAGAACCGACTTTGCACCCGCTTTTCCGTGATTTTATTACGCATTCATACAGTCAGGGAGTGCTGCAGGTTACGGTATCCACCACCGGGTTGCGATTATTGGCAGACAAGGAGCTGCGCGCATTCTTCAAGAATACCGGCACTATAGCCGCGCTGCAGTTCGACGGCTTTTCTCCGGACAGTTGGAAATTTATGAGGGGCGATCCCGCCCTCGGGCAAAAGAAATTGCGCCTCATGGAACTGTTGGAAAAAGAAGGGGTGAAGTATTCTCTGGTCGCGACGGTGGCTAAAGGCGTGAATGATACAGAGATCGGCAAAATAACGGATTTCTTCTTCCATTCCAAAGCTTTATCGCTCATGTTCCAGCCTCTCTGCTTTACCGGGCAAGCTTCAGGGCTAGAAACGGAAAAATACCGCTTGACCATACCCGACATAGTAAAAGCCGCGCAGAAAAGCCGGTTTATCGGAAAAGATGATTTCAACCCGCTGCCTTGCTCTCATTACTCCTGCTTTGCCTTAGCCTATTATCTGGCTTCAGGGAAAGGCAGTTTCATAAGTCTTAAGGATTTCCTTGGCCGGGAATTTTATCTGGACGCTATTGCCAACAAAACCCTGCCGGGGCTGGACAAATCCGCCTATGGCCGGCTCAAGGAAAAGATTTACGCATTATGGAGCGCGGCCGACTCCAGCTCCGAGAATCAGGCAGTACTAGACCGTATCAGGGGATTGATCCGCAGCATGGAACATGATGGTTTTTCGCCTAAGACGGCGTTAACGGCAGGAATGGATTCGATGAAAGCCATGTTCATACACAGCTTCATGGACGCGCACAATATGGATTTCGGACGGTTGGTGAAGTGCTGCAACCCGTATGCCGGGGCGGACGGCAGGCTGGTGCCGATGTGCTCCCAGAATACTTTCTTCCAGGGTTAGCGCTCTATATAATCTCTGCCGGCAGCGGTCGCTGTCCCGCCTATAATAAAGCCAGTGAGGGCTGAGGCTATATACAAGGCTATTATGAAGGTTTTAGCCTCTTCAGGGTGATGGGTCTTTATCAATGCGGTAAGCGCCGGGAGCAACGCCGTTCCCAAGCCGATAGCCGCGCCATTTAACGCCCCGTCGATTATTTTACCTGGCCCGGCGATTTTGTGCTTCATCAGCCAAAGCTCAAGGCCATACTTGTTAAGGTAGGCACCGATCGGGCAACCCACTATAAGGCAAAGGGCAAAGCGCAGGACATAAACTTCTCTGAATGGAACTGAAGCCAGGACGACCCCGAACCATATCACGGCAGGCACGGCGCAATAAATAGCCCCGATCAGTCTCGGATTAGCCACATAAAAGTTCACCAGCTTTTTCATGTTAAATCCCCCTGCAATATTTATATCTAAATATGAAACCCCGGCCGTTCCAAAAGAGCACAGACTGCATAAGTCCGGCTGAAAAATCTAGTATAACAAAAATGCCGGGGTACCAGGCTTGCAAAGATGCCCGTTATAGCTATAAACTCAACCGGCTCTTTTGATACCATATAGCCAAGCAGGGGGGATTCAACAACTATCATGAGATGTCCGAATTGCGACTACGACAATGTAATAGGGGCTTCCTATTGCGCATGGTGCAAAAAGCCCGTGCCGGCCACCCAGAAACCGCTGCACCACCCGGCAAAGGAAGCGCCGCCCCCGCCAAAGCCGCCAGCTCCGGACGTGGAAGCACCTCCCCAGGCAGGCGCGAGATATTATGCCCTGATAGGCGCCGTTTTCGCGATTATCGCCAACTGGATCTTTTTAATTCCATGGGAACGCCAAATGCATTCCAGATACGCTATCACCCTGGAGTCAACCTCAATAATCGTCGCTGCCATCGGCTACTATTACTGCCGGGAGATCGCGCGGGCCCGTTATCCCAGTAAAGCCATGAGCGCCGGCGGCCTAGGCGGGGCTCTTATCGGCACCGTGAACGGCACAGTTGTTTTTCCCGTTATCGGGACTGTTATAGGGGGTATACTGGGTACGATTATCGGGGCACTCGTTGCTGGTCCCCTAGCGTTCTACTTAATAAGATTTTTTCGATGGATGTCGCTCGGCTGGACCGACAGTAATACCGGGACTGAGCGAGATGAAAAAGCGGACCCTGTGCCCGTTAAAGCTGGGACTTCGGAAACAAATGTTGCTGCGCCTCGCCCGAATGCAATCTATTTAATCTGGCTAGGAGTAATCGCATCGGCATTATTCAATAGGCTCCTGCTGACAGAAATACAGCCTAAATTAATAAATGCGCATGTTTCGATGCAGCATATCCTTATTATCACCACACTGCTCGCCGGCTGCGCCAGTTATTATTTCGGAAGAAAGATAGCGCTTAAGCCCACATATGAAAATGTTCTGTTTTATGGGTTATCCGGCGGCGCTATTGTGGGCGCAATTAACGGCTTTATTGTTATCCCGCTGAAAGATTTTATTAGTGTGTTGATCACTATTATTGCTGGAATGCTGTCGGGATTGTTAGTGGCTTTATTGTTGGTTATACTAGTCCGCCTTCAATGGCGTCGTTCAGGTTTCTCCGATTCTTCCCAAAATACTTAATGGCCTAGCCAAGCCCTACAAAGGGCCCCTGCTACATGGGGGCGGTCTTTGAAAATTGACATAAGTTCCTCCCAATTCATGGGTGGGTAATTACGCTGTATCATGAATGGGCGGGAGCAGTTAAAGAGGGCCAGGGCGGGTGCGGCGGCCACTCGCGGCAAGCCGCTACCGCCCTGGCCTTTCCTTATTTTCTTCGCGGTTTCCGCCTCTCCCGGTGGCTACAAACAATTAACAGAAAAGACAGACGCGCCGAGTGGCGCGTTTTTTATTTTTCCGGCAAACGGCAATTAATAACAGGTCGATTTTATACAATACCCTAAAGGTCTGGGGGGCTGTACGACGAGAACTACGGGAACCAATGAAAAATCTGAAATATACCATAAAACATTTTAAAGGCGCACGCGTGATCTTTTGCGACATGGACGCGAACGCCGTTGACGAGACCTATAAATACGCCTTGAACGGTATACGGAAGGGACTGCGTTTCTTCCTGTTACCGCCGGCATTCCCTCTGATAAACATTTTTATCGCTCCGGACCGGAAGGAGTACGACAAGCTCGTCTCGCACCTGACAAAGATCCCTACCGGCAAGGGACGCCTTGGACAACCGCAAGGCCAGGACTTATACCTGATATCGCCCAACGCCTGGCCCACCGACGTACATCCTGATTACCTTGGGCCTGATGGCGCCTGTGACAAGATGGTTTACCGGCAGTTCCTCGAGCACGAAATTGTCCACATGATCGAGGAGTACTCCTCACCAAAGAACGCCATGAAAATACGTCCGCAGTGGTGGGGCGACGGCATTGCCGTCTATGCTACGGGACAATACGGGGACCGTATTAACCGGGAGGAAATCAAGAAGGACCTCGCGGCTGATAAGTTACCGCAAATAATAGGACTGAAGGGTCGCGAGGCCTACGTCTGGGGCTGGTCGCTGGTCCGATATATCGAGAAATACTTTGGCAGGGAGATATTAAAAAAAATAATGCTCGAATCCTGCACTGAAGACATCCTGGGCTTTTTAAAGCTACGCAAAAACAAATTTGAACTGGAATGGAGGGCTGCCATTCCGAGACTCGGCAAAGAGGCGACGCTAAAAGGGGGTAAATAAGTGAGTGGCAGCGATAAAGTCGTAAAACTGGCCACCAATAAGTGCCCCCCGAATTTTCTTCGCAGTTCCGCCTCTCCCGGTGGCTACAAGCAAATAACAGAAAAGACCGCCGCGGCGGCCGCAACAGCGGACGGGGGCGGTGTTTTATAATTACGGTGCCACCGGTGTCAGTTAAGATAGATAACAGTAACAGGCCCGCGCCGCGAGTGGCAGCAGCCACTGGCGAGCGCGGGCAGAGTCTGTATAGATAACGGCTCAATTCTTTGCAGCGCGCGCGGAATAATTATCTGCTTTGTTTAAGTGCGGGATTCTTTCGCTAAACAGGATCTTCGGGATGTTGCGCGAAGTAGGTTCGCAATTCGGCCTGGAAGGCACCCCAAATTTGAGTTAGTAGCCCGACAAATCGCCCTGCTTGAACGCAGGGCAGGCTTCGGGAAATAACTACGCAAAGCAAAATCCCCGACTGCTGGCCGGGGATTTTCCTTTGGGGAGAGACAGCCTGATCCACTACCCAGGCAAGCCGCCCATGCCGACCTGCAAAGCTTTCAGGTACGGGACATACGAAAACACCCGGTGGCGCCTGCGGCCGCTGACTTCGCCGACAAAGCCAAGGCCCTGAAGGTGCGCAAGGGTCTTATTAGCCGTAGGGAAACTGAGCCCCAACTCTGAACACACGGTCTTTACCGACAGGACGCAGCGCTTCTTAAGCAGCTCATGAACCTTCAGCGCCGAGAACTTCGCCCGGCCAAGCCTGTTGATAGCCGCCTGGTGCTCACTGAACATGGCGATAAGTTTAATAGAAGTTTCGCTTCCCTGCTCGGCAACTTCCGCCACTCCCTCCAGATAAAAAGCCAGCCAGCCTTCCCAGTCACCGCGCACCCGCACTCTGTCCAGGGCATCGTAATAGTCCTGCCGATGCTGCTTGAAGTAAAGGCTTAAATACAGAAGCGGAGAGGTCAGTGTACCTTCCGCTATCATAATAAACGGGATAAGTAGGCGCCCAAGCCTGCCGTTGCCGTCGAGGAACGGGTGAATGCTCTCGAACTGCGCGTGCGCCATCCCTGCTTTTATCAGCGTAGGCGTCCTGCCCGGCTCATTATGGATAAATTTCTCGAGAGCGCCCAAAGCGGGAAGCACTTCCTCCGGCGGCGGCGGGACAAAACGGGCATTGCCGGGACGGCTTCCGCCGATCCAGTTCTGTGAGCGCCTGAATTCTCCCGGCTCCTTATGACTTCCGCGCCCGCCCTGGAGAAGGATCTTGTGGATCTCCTTGATCAGCCTGAGACTAAGAGGCAGTGTTTTGAGACGTTTGAGCCCATATTCCAGGGCTGATACATAGTTCGACACTTCACGGACATCATCTTCCGGAACTCCGGGAGTTTCGGCATTCTCATAAAGCAACAGGTCCGAAAGGGAGGATTGCGTGCCCTCTATCTGCGAGGAAAGCACGGCCTCTTTGCGTATGTACGTATAGAGCAAAAGTTCAGGATTAGGCAATTGCGTCGTAACGGCGTCCAGCCGGCCGAGCGCCCTGCCGGCCCTTTCAGTCAGGGCCTGCAGTCTTTCATCATATCTCAGCGGCGGCTTCGGAGGCAGCGGGGCTGGAATAAAGCAGTAATAGGGCTCCGCGCCGGCTTGCTTCCTTGCAAAGCCGGCGCGTGGAGAGTATTTTGGAGCTCTGACTTCCATAATTAAATTATAACACGCTATCCTTTAATAAGCAATATGCTAATTAAACTTTAGCAGTCTGGGATGCAGCCCAATATTAGCGCGCCTGCTCACGCCTCGCCGGTGGCTACAAATTAACAAAAAAAGACCGCCGGGGCGGTGTTTTATAATTACAGTGCCACCGGACCAACGCGCCCGATGCCGCCGATACGGTTACCCTCAGTTGGACCGCCTCAGCTTCGCCCTTAACTTGTCGTCGGGAACTTATTATTTTATACTTCAACATGATGCATGATCTGTTTAAGGTGCTTTTTCTCGCTCATATGCTGCTGGCCGCGGCCAGCCCCGCTCTGGCGGGGGGACCGCTGAACTTCCTGTTCCTGGGCGGTGACGGCGCGCAAGAGCATCCAAAGCTGCTAGCGCGGCCGGACGTCGTCCTCTACAAAAAGGCCCAGATAAAAGAATAGCTCAAAAACACGTTCTACCCCGGTTCAGCCAGAGACCAGAAATCCACGGACCTAAAAGAGCCACCTATGAAAAAAAGCTCGGCGATATTTATCCAGGCAGTCATTGTTCTCATCGGCCTCGGCGCTCTTGCCTTCCTGCTTTGGGAGCCCCATATAGAAGGAAGGAACGCGCACGCCACGCTATTTGAGATCTACTTCAAAGATCCTTTTTTGGCATATGCGTATATAGGGTCCATCCCGTTTTTCGTGGCGCTCTATAAGGCGTTCAAGGTGTTTGGTTATGCCGGACAGAACAAGGCATTCACTCAAACGGCCGTGAAAGCTTTGCAAACTATCAAATATTGCGCGATAGCTATTATAGGTTTTGTCGCTTTAGGAGAAGTCTTCATTATGCTGGGCGACTCGGATGACCGTGCGGGCGGGGTTTTCATGGGAATCCTTATCACCCTCGGCTCGGTCATCATCGCTGCCGCGGCGGCGAGGTTTGAACGGGTTTTGCAAAACGCCATGAATACAAAGTCCGGGAACGACTTGCCGGCAGGAAAATCCCCTTTTTTTACCCCGTAATTATTTTCTTGACTATCTCTTTTCACATTATCTAGGATAACCTTGCGAGGCGATATCGTGAGCTGGGGGGCTTGCGATGCTGCGCGGATACCCGCGTATCGCGGACACAAAAATATAATTACACCCGGGCCGGCCCGCAGGGAACCTGTTTCTACTTCCCGCGGGTTTTAGGGCCTGTAGTCCATAGGGGGTATTATGAGATCCATCCTTTTAGCCGTTCTGCTTACCGGCCTGCCGGCTCCATCGCCTGCTTGGTCCGCGCCGCCCGACATGGCGGCCGTTGACCGCGCCACGAAGGTAATGGGAGACTGCGGCAGGATCGCCGAAGAGATCGCGGCGATCATAGCGCCTGAACGCCTTGTTCCCGGAGAGCCCGCTAGCGATCGATTCATAGAGCAGATGACCGAGAAAGCGGGCCGGCTGGAAGAATGCGGGAAAAACTATAAAGCCGCGCTCGGCGAATCCGAAACCTTCCTCGAAAAGCTGGAAAACGCAAAACTTAGCGAGGAAGACGCCGACAAGGTCGGCGCCTCCATGAACAAGTACGAGGACGCCAAGGAGAAGCTTGAACAATCCCTGGATTTACTCTCAGCGAATGCCGGCGTCCGGCCTTACATCGAGAAACCGATGCTTGAATACTTCCTCAAAGGAGGAGACGAGGCGGGGGAGATCCCCGCGGCGGCCCCGGCGCCTTCGGCGGGTGACGGGCTGGAGGCCGACCTCTCCAGGCAATTAGCGGAGGCGCAGGAGAAAGAAAAAGCGCAGCAGAAGGCGCTGGATGAGACGGCGCAAAACGAAGCCCGGGCTTTAAAAGAACTTCAGGACAGGCAGAAAGAGGAAGAAGCGAAAAAGAAAAAAGATGAAGAGGATGAAAAAAAAGCGGCTGCAGCAGAAAGAGCTGGCGACCCGCTATCGAGGAGCGACACCCGGGCCGTAATGAAATGGATAGCCAAAGGAGTAGCCTCCGCGCGGCAGCCCTACTGCTACAAAGACAGCTACGGCAGAGGCGTCGGCGTCCCGCTGAGCGCCTGCCCCTCCGATAAGGACAAAAGCGGCTGGCTCTGCTATCCCAAATGCCAGGGGGGCTATGACGGCGTCGGGCCGGTCTGCTGGCAGAAGTGTCCCGGCGGCTATACTGATATGGGGGCATTATGCCGCATCAACAAGCCGCTCACGAAAAAAGGTACCTGGAAGTGCACCTGGAAGGTGGGGAAAACCTGCATGATGAGGAAGCTGACCTGCCCGGGCGGTTATGCCAAGGCGGGGCTCTTCTGCGCGCTTAAAACGCCCCCGGTGCCGGCGGGCTACAAAGGCCTGTCCGGGCTGGACCTGGTAAAAAAAACATATGGCAGGGGCGTAGGCTCGCCGATGGACTGCAAAGCTGGACAGCAGGAAGACGCCGGCCTGTGCTATAAACACTGCGACAGCGGCTACACCGGCGTCGGGCCCGTATGCTGGATGAACTGTCCCAAAGGCAAGACCAATTGCGGGGCCGGCTGCGCCGACAGCAAGGTCTCCTGTGTTTCCAACACTGCCCAGATGGTAGTTTCCCCGGTAACGCTCGCAATGAATATAGCCAGCGCGGGCACCGTATCCGTGGTCGCTTATCCGGCGGTCAAGTCGGCGTTCTATGCCGGGTCCTCGGCGAACGATACAAAGAAAAGCGTAGAGATCTGGGTCAACAGGTATTCGGAGGACTTCGCGCAGCTGACTACCCCCGGGATAGCGGCGGCGCTGGCTGCCGGCTGCAGGGGCCACGCCGCGGCCGAGAAATGGCTGAAGGAGCAGTACGCCCTGCAGAGCCTGAGCCTGATGCTGGCGAAAGATATCGGCGATACCGCAAAGAACACGCTTGCAACGGTCTCCAATTTCGAGCCGACCGGCATAGCCGGGGTAATTTCCGCTTATTCGCATCCCATCTGCGTAGGGGATGAAAAGTTCCCGGCAGTGAAGTTTTTGAAATAGGCCGCTTGCCGCGCATAGGAGTCAGGATTTATGGCGCAAAAATTATACAAGGGAGGTTTTCAAACAGGCCTGCGGCGCGGCACGCGGGCGGCGCTGCTCCTGTTAATACTTCTGTTCCCCGCGGGCTGCAGGACCGGCACCCTTAAGGAAGACAAAGAACTGACAGCCCTTTTATCCGACCTTACGAAACGGAACCAGGAGATACTGGCGGGGAAGCGCGAGCGTCAGGAGAAGGAGTTCAGGGCCTTCCGGGTAACCCGCTCCGGAGCCGGCATCAAAGTCAGCATGGACCTGGTGGACGCGCCCGCGGACGTGGCTTTCCTGCGCCTGATGAGCGAAGCCGGGACGCCCTTCAGGATGGGAGATGTAACTCTTCCGGGACGCGTCAGCGTCAAGGCTGACGAGGTTCCGCTTCTGGACGCTGTCAGACTAGTGACCGAACCACTCGGCGTCGCGCCTCAGATGCGGGGAGACACCCTGTTCCTTAACTACGCCCCTGCCCCGCTGCCGGATCCGGCTGAAGCCTCGACGCAGACCGTGACAAGAAGTTTCGTCCTCCGGTATCTGACACCGGACTCGGCTTTGAACCTTCTTAACGAACTTTTCCCGGCCCCGAGGCCGCTGAACTTCACTAAAGTAACGGACCTGCGCAGCATCTATATGTCCGGGCCCGAGAGCGCTGTACAAAGGGCTATAGACCTTCTTATGCGCGCGGACCGGGACCCCGGCGCGGTGCAGATAGAGGCGATCATAGTAAGCGTCAACGCCGGCGCTTACGAGGAGTTCAATTCCCAGTTCAGCGGCATTACCAAGGGCAGGATCTCGGGCGGGAAGATAAATGTCTGGGCCCTGCAGGACACCTCGCTGGAGTTCACCTATAACCAGAGCCCGGCCGTCAAGAACCCGCTCGCCTTCACGGCGGTTATGAACATGCTCTTCCAGCAGCAGAAAGCGCGGGTCATCGCCCGCCCGTTCATCACGGCGATGAGCGGCGAAGAGGCCGAGATGAAAATAGGGCAGAACCGCTACGTCGTGGTCCAGCAGGTCGCTTCAGGCGCCGCGGTCTACGGCACGCAGGCTATAGAGTCCGGCGTCGGCTTCAAGATCACGCCGATGGTCCTCGGCGAGAACATGATCCGCCTCAACATCGACATGACCAACAGGCAGTTCCTGCCTACCCAGGGAAATGTCGACCAGATAATAGAGAACAGCAGCGCCAGGACGATCCTGACTCTGGAGGACGGGCAGACGGCCATCATCGGGGGGCTGAAGATGAAGAGCGTATCTACCGCCAACTCCGGAGTTCCCTGGCTGAGGCGCATCCCTCTCCTTAACCTGCTGACGGCGGCGCATGAAGAGGACCAGAGCGGGCAGGAGGTATTCTTTTACCTGACGCCGCATATCGTGAGGCCCGGCATGGAAGGGCCCCGCGACCGCCCCGAAGCTTTCAGCGTCGGCAATGACCTGCTGACCCCTATAGAGAAACTGCAGCGCTGAACGGTAAAAAAGAATTAAACTAGCAGTTATAAAATCAGGAGAGTCTATGGACATTAGGAAACTTTTCTTCGCGGCTTTCGCCGCCGCTATGCTGCCGGTTCCCGCCGCTTACGCCTCCAGGCTGGATACCCAGCTGGAGAAGATAGACAAGCAGTTCGTGCGCGACGCTTCAGCAAAACTGCCGGACCTGAACCCGGTAACTGTCGCCGTGTTCCCCTTTCAGGCCGACGAAGCTCTGGCCAGGCGCAAGGTGGACGTGGCGGTTGGGGAACTGCTGACCCAGAAGCTGATACGCGAAAGCAAGTTCAGGCTGCTGGAAAGAAGCCAGCTGGACACAGTACTGCGCGAGCAAAAGCTGGGGCTGAGCGGCGCTATAGAGAGCGAGACCGCAGCGCAAGTGGGCAAGCTGGCCGGCGCCAGGCTGGCCGCTTTGGGAACGGTGACGCGCGTAGGAAAGAATTATCAGATAAGCGCGAAGCTTGTGGACACCGACACTTCCGAGGTGATATCGGTATCCATAGTGGAGGTGGCGGCCGGAGTTTTCGACGAGGAAGCGGCGCGCTACCTGGTGCTTGTCCCCGAGACGCAGACCGTCGGCATCTATCTGGCGGTGGGCGCCGCGCCAATGGCGGTGAAGAACCTCCCGTCCGCCACGGCCGCGGGCAAGGCCGTGGTCCCAGCCAACATCAAGACCGGCATGAACATGGATAACGGGATTTACGCCGGCATCGGCCTTAAATATTTCCCGTTCTCCAGGTGGGCGGTGGACCTGGCGTTCATGCCCCAATATAAAATAGGCGACAGCAGGAAATCGGTAGTTACCAACCTGAACAACACCAGCGGCGCAATGATGCCCGCGCAGGCCGAAGGCAAAATGTTCCGGGCCCTGGTGAACCACCAGTTCAGGCTCTCCCGCGGCTTCAACCTTTACGCCGGAGGCGGCTTTATGCGTTTCGAGCTTGACCCGCGGACTGACGAGAAAAGCTACTATCAGTCCGCCAATCTCACCGGCGGCGGGAGCATGAAGATGGCTTCCGATTTCGGCGCGGGGCGCTACAACGCAGCCCTGGGCAGTCTGGGCTTCGAATGGAAGCCTCAGTCGCGCTTCGGCCTTTCCGTACTTACAACCTTCCCGCTTAAGGCCGCCACCTACAAGTGGGAAGCCGAAATAACAGGCACGGGGACGGAGAGAATTACGGTGTGGGAATTAAGCTACCCGAAGTATCTGGCCGAGGTCAACTTGTCCTGGTACTTTTAAGCGGCTCTTTATAAAGTCCTCGATTAAGCGTAGAGGGCTTTATAGCTGAACTTTCCGAAATTTCAGAAAATGTCCGGAATCTTTGTATCATAGGGAACGGAAGGAAAGCTCCTTCCGGAAAATCTCCATGAACGAAAAAGACCGCCCAGCATTCAATCCACGGCTCGCCTGCCCCTGGCCGCGCAAGCCGAGGCTGGTGAACGTGGGCCAGATAGCCCCGGCCGAACTCGACAGCTGGGTGATCCACCACGACGAGAAGGTCATAGTTTTGAACAAGCCTGGGGACATTATCTGCCACCCGTCCAAGGACGGGCCCTGGTCCAGCCTTGCCGGCGCGGTGCGCGAGCGCTTCGGCCTTGCCGCCGCCCACCTTGTCTTTCGCCTCGACCGGGAGACCAGCGGCGTGGTCGTGTTCGCCAAGAGCCCGGCGGTGGCAAGCCGCCTGCAGACCGCGATGCAGAAGCGGCAGGCGGGGAAAACCTACCTCGCGATAATGACCGGCGAATTTTCCGGGCCTGTGACGGTGGACCAGCCTCTGGGCCCAGATGAAGACAGCCCGGTGTACGCCAAAGCCGGCGTAAGGCCGGACGGGAAGTCCGCGGTGACGCGCTTCACCCCGCTTTCCGCCGGCGGCGGTTTCACCCTCGCGCGCGTGGTCACCGAGACCGGACGCATGCACCAGATCAGGGCCCACGCGCAATGGCTGGGTCACTCCCTGGTGGGCGACAAGATCTACGGGCCGGACGCCCGCTTCTATCTGAACTTCCTCGACGACGGCTGGACGCCCGCCCTGGAAGAAAAGCTCCTGCTGCCGCGGCAGGCGCTGCATTGCGCCGAAATAGACTTGCGCAAAGCGGGGCTGGAAAGCGTGTTCTCCGTCCCGCTGCCCGCCGACCTGCGCGCTTTCTGCGAAGCCCGCGGCCTTCCGGTTCCGGCGGGGCTTTAAACCGCATTGCGGTAAGCATATTTTTATAGAATTAATTCTTCGGCGCAGTTATCTATGCCGGAGCGGCATGCAGGAGCAATGAACAAAGATCCCGATCTTAACTATAGTTTCTCCGGGCGCGCGCTGTTCGTGGCGGGCGCCGTCGCGGTGGTGCTTGCGGCGACGCCTTACCGTCTGTTCGACCTGGACAGGTTCTTCGCGCCCAAAGAACTTGTGCTGCACGCTGCCGCGCTCGCGCTGGCGCTCCTTACCCTGCGCCGGGCGAAGACGCTCGACTTCGGCAGGGTCGACCTGCTGCTCGCCCTTTACCTGGCGCTAAGCTTCGCCAGCGCCCTGTTCGCGGCCGACCGCTGGCTCTCCACGCGCGCGCTGGCGGTCACCCTCTCCGGCGCGGTAATGTTCTGGGCCTCGCGCGCCGCCGCGGAA
>CAZUQT010000017.1:0-25876 GCA_964622585.1 uncultured Elusimicrobiaceae bacterium
TCGTGCGGGTCTGCTCCGGCAAGTTCACCCGGGACATGACCGTGCACCATTCCGGGACGAATAAAAAGATCCGGCTTTCAAATTCGAACAAGCTCTTCGGCCAGGAGCGCGAGACCGTGGACGAGGCTTACCCCGGCGACATCGTGGGGCTGGTGGGGAACCAGGAATTCGCGATAGGCGACACGCTGACCGAGAACCCGGCCATAATTTTCGACGAGATACCGCGCTTCCCGCCTGAATGTTTCACTTTCCTCTACAACCCCGTGCCGTCCAAGTCCAAGCCTTTCAAGCTTGGCCTGGAGCAGCTTATTTTGGAGGGCGTAGTGCAGCAGTTCAGCGTGAAAGACGCGCCCAGCTCAAGCCCGCTCCTGGCCGCGGTCGGGCCGCTGCAGTTCGAAGTGACGCAGTACAGGCTCGAGGCCGAATACGGCGTGCAGTCCAGGCTCGAACCCGCGCCGTGGCAGTTCGTGCGCTGGCTTGATAAAGAAGGGTCCGCCATACTGGCCGGCGGCTCCGTGCACCTGGCCGACAATGTGCGGCTGGGCTCCGACCCCGCCGGCAACTCCGTCATTTTTTTCCCCACCCCGTGGGCGCTTAAATATTTCAGCGACACTAACAAGAAGATAACTCTCTACGAACTTCCCCAGCGCCCCTGAAGCCCGCGGGCAGTTTTTTCCGCTCAAACCGGCACTGATCCCCCGTTCCATGCCCCGACTCTAATAAGGTAAAATCACCCTATGGAAAAAGACGCCTCCCTTGAAAAACCCGCCGAAAGATCCGCCTTCCCGGCCAATTACCTGCCCGCCGCCGTAGAACCGGCCTGGTGCGAAAAATGGGAACAGGAAAAGCTTTATTACTACGACCCCGCCCGGCCCCGGAAGGAAACTTTCGTGGTGGACACGCCGCCCCCCACCGTTTCCGGCGAGCTTCACGTCGGCCACGTCTTCAGCTACGTGCAGACCGACATCATGGTGCGCTTCCAGCGCATGCAGAATAAGAACATCTTTTACCCGATGGGCTGGGACGACAACGGCCTCCCGACGGAGCGCCGCGTTCAGAACCTCTTCGGCGTCAGGTGCGAGCCTTCCGTGCCGTACAAAGAAGGCTTCAAGTCCTCCGGCCCCAAGAAGGACCTGAAAGATTACGAGCATATCTCCCGCCGCAACTTCCTGGAACTCTGCGAGCTGCAGACCGCCGAGGACGAGAAGCGCTACGAGGCGCTTTGGCGCCGCCTGGGCCTCTCCATAGACTGGAGACAGACCTATTCCACCGTGGGCGAACATTGCCGCAAGACCTCGCAGTTCTCTTTCCTGGACCTTTTCAAGAAAGGCCACGTCTACAGCGCCGAGACCCCCACGCTTTGGGACACCACCTTCCGCACCGCCGTCGCCCAGGCCGAATGCGAGGACCGCGAGGCCAACGGTTTCTTCCACGACATAAAGTTCCAGGTGGAGGGCGGCGGCGAGTTCACCATCGCCACCACCCGCCCGGAGCTGCTTTCGGCCTGCATCGCCGTGGTGGCCCACCCGGACGACGAGCGCTACAAGCCGCTGTTCGGCAAGACCGCGCTGTCCCCGCTCTTCAAAGTGCGCGTGCCGATAATGCCTTCGCACCACGCCGATCCCGAGAAGGGCACCGGCATCATGATGGTCTGCACCTTCGGAGACATAGCCGACGTGCAGTTCTGGCGCGACCACAAGCTGCCCCTGCGCCAGGTGATCAGCCGCACCGGCCAGCTGCACCCGCTCGCCTACGTAGAGAAATTCCTGGACAGCGCCGACTTCGAGGCCGCAAAGAACGCCTACGCGCAGCTCGCCGGGCTTTACGCGAAGCAGGCGCGTACCAAGACCGTGGAGCTGCTCCGCGCCGAAGGTTCGCTGGTCGGCGAGCCCAGGCCCACCAAACAGGCCGTTAAATACTACGAGAAAGGCGACCAGCCCCTCGAGTTTGTGCCGACGCGGCAGTGGTATATCAAGATCCTCGAAAACAAGGCCGCGCTGCTGGAGCAGGGCAAAAAAGTGGCCTGGCACCCCGATTACATGTTCAAGCGCTATGAGCAGTGGGTGGAAGGCCTGAACCAGGACTGGTGCATCAGCCGCCAGCGCTATTTCGGCGTCCCGTTCCCGGTCTGGTACCCTATAGACGCCGACGGGAATATCGAATACGACAATCCCATCGTGGCCGGCGCCGAGCGCCTGCCGGTGGACCCGCAGACCGAAGTTCCGCCCGGCTACACCGAGGACCGGCGCGGCAAGCCCGGCGGCTTCATGGGCGACCACGACGTGATGGACACCTGGGCCACCTCCTCGCTTACGCCCATGATCTCCAGCCGCTGGGCCGAAGACAAAGCGCGCCACGCTAACCTCTTCCCCGCCGATATGCGCCCGCAGGCGCACGAGATCATCCGCACCTGGGCTTTCTATACGATCACCAAGGCCTGGATGCACGAGAATTCCGTGCCCTGGCACAATGCCGCGATCAGCGGCTGGGTGGTCAGCCCGGACAAGGGCAAGATGAGCAAGTCGAAGGGCAAGACCATCACGCCCGACGACCTCCTTGTCACCTATTCGGCCGATTCGCTGCGCTACTGGGCCGGCAAGGCCAAGCTCGGCCAGGACACGGTTTACGACGAGAGCGTGTTCAAGGTCGGGATGCGCCTGGCCACCAAGCTGTTCAACGCTTCGAAGTTCACGATGATGCAGCTCCAGAGCCCGGCCGCCGCCGGCGCGAAGCTGGGCGCGGCCGATATCACGGAGCCGTTGGACAAAGCCTGGGTGGAGCATTTGAAAGCGCTGGTGGAAGCCTCCCGCGAGGACTTCGCGAACTACGAGTCCGCGGCCATGCTTCTTTACACCGAATCCGCTTTCTGGGATTTCTGCGACAATTACCTCGAGCTTGTGAAGAACCGCGCTTATAACGGCAGCCCCGCGGCCGCGCGCTCGGCCTGCGCAGCGCTTGAGTGGACGCTCGGCGTTTTCCTCCGGCTCTTCGCGCCTTTCCTGCCTTTCATCACCGAGGAAGTGTGGGGCTGGTCTTTCGCCGGAAACCTCAAGCAGCCCTCCGTGCATAAAGCCCAGTGGCCCGCGGCCGCCGAAATGGCCTCCGCCCCCGGCGACAAGCTGGTTCTGGAGATCACGCGCAAAGTTCTGGAGGCCGTCCGCACCAGAAAGGCCGCCGAGAAGCGCAGCGTTAAATGGCCGGTTGCGAAGCTTGCCGTGGAATGCGGCCCCAAACAGGCCGCCGCGCTCAAGCTGGCGCTTGAAGACCTGCTTCTTGCAGGCTGCGTGGACAAGGCCGGCGTCTCCATAATAGAGACCGGCCCGGACGACAAAGACCCCGTAGTAACAGTGGAACTCGGAGCCGCTTAAGGGGCTCTGCCGTATTTCAGCGGCGCTAATAAGAGGAAATACCTCCTGGACTCCGCGGGCTCTATTGACACTTGTCAACCCAACTCCCGTTTTGTATAGTGTTTTAAGCGAACCACGCTTGAGCACCCGACATAACGGAGAGCCCCATGGCCAGTAAAGCCGCGCGCGGAACTTTAACTCTTTCTTTCTTGATCTTGCTCGCCGTTCCGGCAATTCTCCCCTCCTCTCTTTTCGCCGCGCCCGCTTTCGACTCCCTTTCTATCAGCGCTCCTTTTTCCAGCCTCTCCCCCCGCCTGCCTGAAGCCGCCCCGGCGCCCGTCCCTGCCGCGCCTGCCGCGCCTGCCGCGGCTAAAAAAGCGGTCGTCATTTCCATAGTCGGCGTTGAATTCACGCAGATAGGCATCGGCAAGCTGGACCTGGATTATTTCAAGAAGATAATAGGGCACTTCATGCCGGGAAAAGAACCGGACGGGAACCTTTTCTCCGCCGGGATCTCCAGGATAGGCGAAGAGGAAGCGATGAGCGCGCAGTACAGGAGGTTCCCCGACGATTACCTGGACGGCCGGCTGGCCCAGGTCCTGCCGGGGGAAAGCTTTGAGGTAGTTCCGGTGCGCTGGTCCCGCGACCCGGACGAGAGCGAGGCCGCGGTGCCGGTGCTGGAAGACGCGATAAAAAAAGTTTTCAAGACGGCCAGGGCGGAGGAGCGGCCCGTATATTTGGTGGCGCACAGCTGGGGAACGATCCTGGCGCACACGGTCCTCAAAAAACTGGCGGTCTCCGATCCCGGGATCCATATAGACAAGTTTATAACGATGGGCTCACCCCTCGTGCCGGGCTACTGGTGGCTGGAGATCTTCATGAAGGCCCAGATAAACGCCGGGCAGCTGCAGAGCTATGTCTCCAAGCCGGCCAATACCGGCTATTGGGTCAACCTCTGGGCCGCAAAAGATATTTTTTCCAACCAGATCGAAGCCGCCGACAAGAACATCCAGACCGACAGCTGGACCTCCAGGATGGAGGAGCATATCAGGTACGCCGCCGAGATCGACCCCTCCCTCCAGTATGAAGCCAAGCGCGACCTTTTCTTCCTCTATAACTTGAAAACCTGGCACTTCGCTTATATCTACGATTTCCGCCTTTTCTTCAAAACCCTGAACAAGGATTACGAGCACCTGATCTTCGAACCCGCGATCTCCGGAGAGCTGCCGCACTGACGCCCGTAACCGCCGGCCGTGCGTACGCTTTTTTAGGCTTATTTTATGAACTTCAAAAACAAACGATCCGCGCTGATCCTTGCGGCACTGGTTTTCACCGGGTGTTCCGGCCCCGCCTCGAACACGGTCCTTAAGCGTCTCCATCTTGCATCCGCGCACACTTACTATGTGCCCGCCGAACAATTCAAGACCGCCGCTTTCGCGAACCCGCCCGCGCCGGATTCGGAGACGCAGAAAGCGGACCTGGCCACCATCCTCGACTGGCAGGCCAGGCGCACGAAGGCCGACTGCAAAAAAGCGAAAAAGACGGCCAAGGCGGGCTATGAATTTTTCTGGGGCGAAAAAGACCCTTTTCCTTCGCCGCTTCCGCCCGAAGCGAAAACTTTTTTCAACAACCTGTCCTCCGACCTGGAGGATTCCGTCACTAATATGAAGGAGCGCTACCGCCGGCCCAGGCCTTTCAAGGCCTATCCGGGCCAGGCCGAGCCCTGCATAAATAAAGCCTGGGGCTATTCCTATCCGAGCGGCCATTCCTCTTTCTCAAGGGTTTTCGCCGACGTGCTCTCCGATATCGTGCCGGAGCGGCGGTCCGAGTTCATAGCAAAAGCCGACGAGATCGCCCTGGACAGGGTGATAGGCGGCGTTCATTTCCCTACGGACATCGCCGCGGGGAAGGTCTTCGGCGACAACTTCCACGCCGAGCTTCTCAAATCCCCCGCTTACCTGAAAGATGTGGAAAAGATGAAGGCCCTCCTTGTAAAACCTTAGCCGCCCCCGGGCCGGCGGACCTCCCGCTCTTCGCGCTTTGGTAGAATGATCACAATATGAGCCGCCCCGCCGCTTTTGCCGCCGCCCTCTTTTCGCTGTTCTTAATAGCGCCGCCGCGCGGCGCGGCCGCCGGCAAGGAAATAAGCGCTTCGGAGTTCATGGATAATTTTTCCTCCATGCTCGACCTGGCCCCCGAGCCGCCGATGGTGACGGAGGCGGAAGTGATAGAGCTGGAAGAAGGGGACGTTCAGACCTATATCTTCGTGCGCGGGGCGGCGGCGCACCCGCCCCCGCCGGTGAACCTGGGCGGAGACGGGCGCCTAGCTTTAAACCGGCCCGACACCGGCGAAAGAATAGTCTCGGCTTACCGCAACGGCGACGGAACCTACAACCAGGCCGAACTGGATAAAATACAGCGGCTCATGCGCTGCCGGCAGACAGGCAAAGAAACCGCGATCTCAATTAAGCTCCTGGAAATACTCGATCTTGTCGAGGACAGGTTCGGAAAGGGCGGACTTACGATCTTAAGCGGCTACCGCTCGCCGAAATTCAACAAGAAGCTCCCGGGGGCCGCGCGCTGGAGCACCCATATGCTGGGCTGGGCGGCCGACATCAGGGTCCCCGGCCATAGTACCGCCGAGGTAGCCGACTTCGCCGCTAAAATGAACGAAGGCGGCGTCGGTTATTACCCGGACGCCGCCTTCGTGCACCTCGATTCCAGCCGCTCCAGGCGCTGGGAAGTCAGGAAAAAGTCCAAGCCCGGTCCGACCCCTGAAAAACCCGCCGCGGTCAAATAGTTTATTTTACAGCCGCTCGCCTTCCGTCTTCCCGTTTAATTCGCCGTTCCGAACCTCCGCCGGGGAGCCGGCCCCCAAAACCTCCGGCGCCGCCGCTTCGCTGGGAAAAAAGGAAGCCGAGATAGGAAAATTACCGCATGACGGCAATTTTGCGCGCCCCGGCCAGGTTCCTCCAGGGAGAGAAAAACCTGGCCGATTACAGCGGCCACGCTTCAGACACTGAAAAGATATATATTTACCGGGGAGCATGCCAAAGATAACAAGCCAGGCATAAAAAAGACCGGGCCCGTTAACGGGTCCGGTCTTTTTACATATGACCAGAGAGTTTATGACGCGCCGGGACCTTGCCGGGTCCGGCTTGCCCGCGCCGCCTATTTAACGCGCGCGGCAAAGGGCCCATGGGAAGACAGGCCTTTTATCTCCGGATATATGCCCCGGAGGCACCTGCCCCGGCCGCCCGCTCCTGCCATAATATACGTATGAACCCAACCCTCCGCGTTTATTCCGTAAGAAATATAAAAATTCTGGTCCTTGCCCTTGTCGCCGGTTTTGCCGGCGGCGCATATGCCGCCGATTTCGGGGACCTGGCGGTGAGCGCCGCTGACCTTAAAGTTTCGGCGGTATCGGAAGTAACGGCGGCGGCTCCGGCGAATGCGGAGCTCCCGGCGGCCGGCGCCGCCGCAAACGCTCTTTATTCCATCGAGTCTATTGCCAAACGCGGTACTATGGGCGATATGAGCGCTCTTTTCGAATTCCGCCGCGAGCTGGGGCGTAAGGCGGAGGACAGGTCCATGTCGGCTGCGGAACGGAGGGAACTGGTATCCAGAGCGCGCCATCTCCAGGATGACATGGGAGTATCCCTCCTGGCCGGAGGCTTGAATTCCGCGGAACCTTTCAAGGGAGAGCTCAGCGTCCAGAAAGCCGCGGGCTTCAACTTTCCCGACGATCTGAGGACCGGTGACATAATGCTGAGCCGCGGTACGAACATGATGGGGTCGATAGCCGCAAGGATGTCGGAGACCCCGGGCGATTACAGCCATTTGGGAATGGTCTACCGTGATCCGGGGACGCGGGAAGTTTTCATCCTCGCTTCGGATTCCGGTGTGGGCGCCGGCGTGGAGCCTTTGAAAAAATTCCTTTCCGGCCGCGCGCGCCTGATAGTTATGCGCTACAATGATCCGGAACTGGCGGCAAAAGCCGCGACCCTGATGCGGGCCAAACTGGAAAACAAGGTTCCGTACGATTATTCGATGAATTCCGAGGACGACTCTTCCCTTTACTGCACCGAAGTGGCCGCCGCCGGCTTTAAACTGGCCGGCCAGGTCAAAGTTCCGCTTCAGATGAGCCGCTTGCCCGCAGCGGGGCGCACCAGGATCTACTCCGATATTGGTATCGCCAGCCAGTATGTCTTCTTTCCGCAGGACCTGGAGGTCGATCCCCGCTTCGAGATCATGGCCGAATGGACCGACTATTCCAAGATAGGCGAAATGAACAAGATCGACGCGGTTTACGGGAAAATGGCGCAGTGGATGGACAAGAATGATTATGTCTTCACAAAGAATATCCTGAACCAGGGGATAGGGGCGATACTATCGACCCTGGCCCGAAAGAAGATAAACGAGAGTACGGGCGGCCTTGGCGGATTGAACATACGCAACGGTTTTGATTACGGCCTGACCCTTTATCAATTCGTCACTCTGCTGCGGGGGAAAATGGACAGGGAGATAAGGAACAAGGCCGGGTACCATTCGCTGGAAGACCTGAACGGCGTTCTGGAGGGGATCCGGGCGGAAGAGTATCGGGAGTATAAGGACGCCTTACTCTTTGGAAACAGCGATAACACTTCTTCCATCAACATCCATTCGTATTTCAAACCCGGGAGGATGTGATCTTACGCGGTTGCCGCCAGGCTTCGAGCACACGGGGATAGTTCCGCCTGAACCGCAACCATAGCCGCCGTCGTCCATTACGGCCCTCGCGCAGGTCGCACTGAACTGAATATTTTCAAATTTTCTTCCAAGGCTTCGGGCCGGATAATTTCCTTTAAAACTTCTTCTATCACTTCCGCTCTCAGGCCTGGAACCGGCTTTATAGCGGCTAGGCGGCCAAGCAGGGCCGAGTTCTGCATGCGCGGGTCCCGCAGTTCTTTTAAGAATACCGGGAAAACCTCTCCGCCCATAGCCGAAACTTCTTTGGCGACCTCTTCGGCCGAAGGATACCTCGCCTGGCCCATACGCACGCTGACCGGCTGGTAGGCCGTATCGTAATAAATAACTTTCCCGCCTTTCTTCAGGTACTGGGCCGCGCCGCGCAGCGCCTCGAGCCGTTCGAGGGCCAGGACCAGGTCGGCGCCGCCTTCCGGGACCAGCGGGGTGAGGGCGTCGGCGCCCAGGCGGATATGCGAGGAGACTACGCCGCCGCGCTGGGCCAGGCCGTGGGTATCGCAGGCATGCACCTCAAGCCCGGACCTTTCGGCCGCCTGCGCGAGCGCCGCGGCCAGCAGGCCTATCCCCTGCCCGCCTACGCCGCAGAGATAAATATTAAAAGCCATTATTTTTTCCTCCCTATGGCCTGCGACGGGCAGGTCTGCATGCAGGAACCGTCGCCTATGCAGAGCTCCGTATTGACCGTCACCGAACCGTCCTCGTGCCTGATAAAAGAAGGACAGGCGAACTCGGCGGCGCAGACATAGTGCCGCGCGCAGCTCCCCTGGGCCACGCTTACGTGCTGGGGCTTGAGGCCGGGGCTTTTGGCGCGGCGCTCGCGCATGAACTTCAGCATGCACGGGTGCCGGGCTATCACTACCGCGAAACCCTTGTGCTCCATCGCGGCTTTCATATGGTCGATAAGCTTGGGCTGGTCGTAGGCGTCGCATTCGCGCAGGAATTTAACGCCCAGTTTCTCCAGGATCCCGAACAGGGCCAGGCGCTCGCCCGGTTCGCCGTTGCCCGGACGGGGCTGGTGGCCGGTCATGGCCGTGGTCCCGTTGTCCAGCAGCACCAGCGTGATGTCGCTGTCGCGCCAGGCGGCGTTGACCAGGCCGGGCATCCCGGCGTGGAAGAAAGTCGAGTCGCCGACGAAAGCCACGACTTTGCGGCTTGAATTATTCAGGGCAAGGCCGGAGGCCGTCGAGACCGAGTGGCCCATTGAGAACAGGACCTCGCCCATCTTGTAAGGCGGCAGGAAGGCCATGGAATGGCAGCCTATATCGCCGACGGTTATGGCGCCCGGCGGCAGGGCTTTCTTTACGGCGTGGAAAGCGGAGCGGTGGCCGCAGCCCGGGCACATCTGGGGCGGGCGCGGCGCGGGCTCGGTGAAAGAACGTTTTACCGGCGCGGGGAACAGTTCGGGCCAGGGGAGGGCCAGGGCGGCGCGGGCCCGTTCGGCGCTCATCTCCCCCATCAGCGCCGCGTTGCCTTTGCGGGAGTGGATGACGCAGTCTATGCCGCGGTCGTAGGCCAGCGCTTTTATTTCCGTCTCCATCACCCGGTCAAGCTCTTCCAGGATATAAACTTCGTCGTGGGCGTGCAGGAACTCGGCCGTCAGTTTTTCCGGCAGCGGGTAGGTCAGGCCCAGCTTCAGCAGGTCCACCGGCGCGCCGGCGGCGCGCGCCGCTTCGAGCAGGCAGAGCGCCGGCAGCCCCGCGGCGACGGCGCCGAGGCGCCTGGTCCCGGCGACCGGAGTTTTATAGACGGAGTTAAGGACGCTTTTTTCGCCGTAGGCGGCCCAGGCGTCCAGTTTTTCAAGGGCTCTTTTTTTAAGCGGGAAGACCGTAGCGGTAATAGGAACGTAAGGCCCGTTCGCGGCGTCGAAACGCGGCTTCCAGTCAGGCCCGGCGGGCAGGGCCCCGAAATTAACTTTTTGCCTGGCGTGGCAGACATGGGTGGTAAGGCGCAGGAAAACCGGGGCGCGGCGCTCGCGGGCCAGCGCGGCGGCTTCTTTATACATAACGTAAACTTCTCCCGGCGAGGCGGGCTCGAACACGGGAATGTACGCCATGCGGGCGAACCAGCGGTTATCCTGCTCATTCTGGGAGGAGTTCGCGCCGGGATCGTCGCCGAGTACCACCACCATCCCCCCGATAAGCTCCATCAGCGCGAGCTGCACCAGGGAGTCGGCGGCGACGTTAAGGCCTACGGATTTGAAGAAGACGGCGGAGAGATGCCCGTTGAGAGAAGCGCCGGCGGCTATTTCAAGCGCCACCTTTTCGTTCACGGCAAATTCAAAATGGCAGGGGCGGTCTTTTTCGGCGGGAGCCAGAAGGGCATCGGCTATTTCAGGGGTCGGCGAGCCGGGATAGCTGGTCGCTACGGCGGTCCCGGCCTCGGCCATCGCTCGCGCAAGAGCGTGGTTCCCCATCACCAGCGCGCTGAATCCCCCTTTTTCGGTCATCAGACCCGCAAGTGAAAGCATTGAATGCTCCTTAATTTAGATCAGTTACGTTTTACCGGCTGGTATTCTTTAAGCGGGTCTACGGGCTGGACGTAGGGGCCGGCCCAGGTTTTGGCGAAGATGTCTTCCAGAACGGAGGCGGCCGCGGCGCCTTTGGTGAAAACCGCTACGCCGCGGGAAGTCAGGAAATAGCCGGGGCCCCAGTTGGAGGTGGTGACATAGCCGGTTTCGCCGTCGATCACCAGGTATTTCAAATGCTCCACGCGCGAGAACGGGATCATCCCGGAGCTGTGCTGCGGCAGGATGGAAATTTTAACTTCTATATTCTCGGTTTTCGCCAGCGCCTTAATGTCCCGGTCGGCCTTGCCGCCCATCGCCCAGTCGGCGAAGACCAGCTCCACTTTTACGCCTTTCGCGGCGGCCTTGCGGAAAGCCGTATCCAGGTCGGCCCAGCGCTTCGAGCCGTGCTCCATAAGCGAGTAGGTCATCACCTGGCCGCGTATGGTCTTTTTCGCGGCGCCCACGGCTTTAAGCAGCTCCGTTATTTCTGTGTCCGCCCCTTTGGGAACGAAGTTCACCGGGCTGTAAGCCAGACTGTAGGAAGCTTCCCCGCCGTTGACCGCCGCTTTTTCCGGCTTGGAGGCGGAGATCTCGGTTTTGCCTTTCCTGGCGAACATCTTCTTCGCCTCGGCGCCGCCGGCCAGGGCCCAGTCCGCCTCGAAGATCCTGGCCAGGTCGGAAGCGGCTTTCGCGCTCTTTATCCGGAGTCCCAGCTCGTGTATGTGCTTCAGCGAGCGCCAGTCCAAATTCTGGCTGCCCATGTATACGTCTTTGCCGTCGACGATGAAGAACTTTGCGTGCTGCACGCCGCCGCCGGCCTTCTTGAATTCTATCACCCGCGTCTCCACGCCGGCCTCTTTGAGGGCGGGCAGGGATCTTTCGCTCTCTTTCACCATCACTTTCTCGACAATGACGCGCACTTTGACGCCTCTTTTAACCGCGTCTTTCACGGCCGCCAGCACCGGCTCAAGAACTTCGCCGGCCTGGTCGGCTATGTAGAACTCCTCGATGTCCAGCGTTTTGGCCGCCGCGCCTATCATCTCCAACCAGACGGCCTGCGGCCGCGCCGAGAGGGCGGAGCCGTAAACGGTCTCGTCGGGAGCGCTCTCCACGAACTGCAGCTCGGCGGCGCCGAGGGGAAGGGCGATAGCGGCAAGGACGAAGGCGAGGAGTAATTTTTTCATATGGTCTCTATCTTCTCCACGTAGTTGATGTTCCGGGCTTTCATGCCGGCTATCATGAACTTAAAGGCCTTATCTTCCATGCCGAAGAATTCAGGCGGGCAGATCCCTTTGCGGGTAAAAGTCCCGGACAGGAACATCCTGGCCGCTACCGTGGCGGTGTAGCCGGTGGTGCGCGCCATCGAGGTGGTCCCGGTCTTCGCGTCATACTGGTCGTTCAGGTCCCAGGTGATCCTGGTCTTTTTGCCTTTCTTCAGGCCTTCCACGATCACGCGCATTATGGTCACGTCGTGCTCGCCGGGCTGGAGCTTCCACATCGGGAACATCAGCTTGGCGGTAAGATCGAGCGGCCTGACCATGACGTCGCCTACCTGCACCGGCTCTTTGGAGAAATAGCCGGTTTCCCTGAGCACGCGCATCTTCTCGATATGCCCGGGATAGCGCATGGTCTTTTCTTTCATATTGGGCAGCTTAAGCGTGTCGGCCAGGGTGCGCAGGCCGTCGGTATTGAAAGCTTCAAGCGTGCCCACGCCTTCGAAATTAAGGAATTCCGGATCGGACAGAGCGGGCCGGACCACGGCCACATTGTTCTCTATGTAGCGCGCGGGCCGGGTGTATTCCTCTATCACGTCCACGGCGGAGAAGACTATTTTATACTCGTAGGGCCAGGTGCGCACCTTCGGGAGGCCGCCCACGTAGCAAAGGGCAGTGTCGGGCTTGTCGAGCAGGGCCGCGCCGCGCGCGCTGAGCATATTGCTGCAGCCGGGGGCCACGCCGCAGTCCACTATCGCGGTCACATTATTTTTCTTCGCCAGCGCGTCAAGCTTGAACGGGTCCTCGGGGAAGAAAGAGATGTCGACGATATTGCGCTTCGCTTCGATAACGGCCTTTACGGTCTCGAAGCCCATGAAGCCGGGGAGAGCGCCGATGACGAGGTCGAATTTCTCCGCCGCTTTTTTCACTTCGGAACTTTTAGAAAGGTCCGCCTTGAGCAGGGTAAGGCGCTTGTCGGAGCGCAGCTTGTCCAAAGATTTCTCGGAGGCGTCTAGGACGGTCACTTTCCAGCCCTTTTCGTCCGCAAGGTCCTTCGCCATCGCCGAGCCCACGAGTCCGGAACCGAATACGCCTATGTTCATGATGCCTCCAGTCGAAAATACAAATTTATAAATAATAAGCCAGCAACTTTATTCTACTTGAAAACCCTTAAGCCGGGCAACTAACCTTCGAAGATCGCTTTTGGGGCGTCCTTTGATTTAAAAACGGCCAGCTCGCCGAGCATCATCCCGGAAACTATAAGGAAGCCGCCGGCGGCCTTTATAAGGATGAATTCCTCGCCGCCGAGCGTCCAGGCGAAGAGCGCGGCGAAGACCGGCTCGAGAGTGAAAATAAGGCCCACTTTGAAAGGCTCGCTCTCTTTCTGCGCCACCATCTGGATGAAATAGGCCGTAAGCGTAGGGAATACCGCAAGGAAAGTAATTACTCCCCACAATTTAGGACCGGCCACGGCCAACGGGTAGCCCATTACCGCCGCGAGCAGGAAAGAAGTAAGGGAGACGCACCAGAACTGGTGGAAAGCGAGCAAAAGCATATCGGCATTAGCCTTCATATACTTGTCGGTGAAAGCTACATGGGCTGCATAGGTGACGGCGGCCACCAAAGTCAGGGCGTCCCCTTTATTGAAACCGCCGGCCCCGCCGGTAAGGAGCCAGAGCCCGTAGACGGCCAGGCAGGCCGAGATCCCCTCCAGCCATTTCGGGCGCTGGCGGCGAAGCAGGAACATAAAAACGGGAATAAAGATGATGAAGAGGCCGGTGATAAAACCGGAATTCGCGGCCGTGGTAAAAAGAAGGCCGTAAGTCTGGGTGACATAAAGGGCCGTCAGGAAAACGGAGAGGATGGCGCCTTCTTTAAGCTGGTCGGTGAATTTAGGGCGGCGGACCGCCCAGGGCAGGAGGATAAGGGCCGCGATGCCGAAGCGGATAGCCACCATTGCCACCGGGTGCACCCCGGCCAGAGCGTCTTTAACTACGATGAAAGTGGAGCCCCAGATCGCGGCGCAGTAAAACAGGCCGAGATCGGTCCAGAGTTTAGGGCGGCCGGAGGGCTTTTCCATATGGGGAAATTATACCTTGTTTGGCTTTCGGTTACCGGAAGGCCCGAATTTAGGTATACTTTTTGTATTCCACTTTCTTTAAGGAGCCGCAATGAAAGACCAGATACTTAAAAAGATCGAATCCTACGAGAGCTACGCCATAGAGCTTCAGCGCGGGCTCACCGCCATCCCGGCGCTCGCCCCTTCGAGCGGCGGAACCGGCGAATACGACAAGGCCAAATGGCTGGAAGGCGAGCTGAAGAAACTTAAATTTGACTCTATCGAATGGATAAACGCCCCGCAGCCCGAGGCCAAGAACGGGATACGCCCCAATGTGATAGCCCGCTACAAGGGGAAAAGCTCGGCGAAGACCATCTGGTTCATGGCCCACCTGGACGTGGTCCCCCCCGGCGAAGCGAAGCTGTGGAAATCCGACCCCTACAAGATGGAAGTGCAGGGCCGAAAACTCGTCGGCCGCGGCGTCGAGGACAACCAGCAGGCCATAGCCTCCAGCATCATGGTCGTGAAAGCGATGATGGAGCTTGATTACAGGCCGGAATACGATATCGCCCTTCTTTTCTGCGCCGACGAAGAAACCGGCTCCGGCTTCGGCGCCGATTATATCTCCGACAATAAACCCGAGATCTTCGGAAAAGACGATATGTTCTTCGTGCCCGACTCCGGCACCGAGGACGGCTCGCTGATAGAAGTGGCCGAGAAATCGATAATGTGGATGAAAGTGATCACGCACGGAAAGCAGTGCCACGCCAGCCGCCCGAAGCTCGGCATCAACGCTTTCAAGGCCGCGAGCGAGCTTATCACCAAGTACCAGAAGCTCTACAAGAAGTTCCCGAAGAAGGACAAACTGTACGAGCCGCCCATCAGCACTTTCGAGCCCACGAAAAAAGAGAACAATGTCCCGAACGTTAACACGCTGCCCGGAGAAGACGTGTTCTACATGGACTGCCGCGTGATGCCCTGCTACCAGCTCGCCGATGTGAAGGCCGAGATGCGCAAGATGGCCGACGAAGTGGAGGCGAAGTTCGGGGTTAAGATCTCCTTCGAGCCGCAGCAGGAAGCGCAGGCCGCCCCCCCCACCGACCCGAAGGCCGCGATAGTGACCGCCCTGAAAAAAGCAATAAAGGAAGTCCTGGGCGTAAAAGCGAAAGCTTACGGCATCGGCGGCGGAACCGTGGCGGCTTTCTTCAGGCGCCTGAACCTCCCGGTAGTTGTTTACGCCAGGCTCAATGAAACGGCCCACATGCCCAACGAGTACTGCGTGATAGACCACATGATGGGCGACGCGAAAGTCTTCGCCGTCACCACGCTTCTGCTCTGCAAAAAATAGCGGCATAGCCGGAATAAAGAAGGCGCCGGCAGGGCGCCTTCTTTATTGCTATGTTTTTCATCTGGGCCATTAGACCCGGCCTCGCGGCGGCCTAAAGACTCTTACACATTTGAAGGATACCGGCTAAAATATATTTAATGAGCCGACATACCGGAGGTTTTCCTGTCAGGAAAGCCCTTTTTATATTTCTGCCTTTCGCGCTATCAGCAAACCTCGCGGCTTTTGAATTACAGGGGATCAGCGCCGCCCGGATAGCCGGAGCCGCCGCCTTAAAGATCCCCCTCCCGGCAGCGCCCAGCCAGGAAAATTTCAAAGCTTCTCCGGAACAGCCCGCAGCAGCCTTTGCCGCTTATAAAGTGAACGGCGTGGACGTGGTGGTCCCCCATATAGGCGGCGGGAACAATCTGCTTGCCGTCCTCAGTCCCGGGACCAATTTGGAGACGCTCTCGGCAAAGCTGCGCCCCGCTTTCGCAGCTTCCTCCGCCGCAAAAGCCGCGGTCATACAGCCGCAATCCAAGGCCGAGCTTGAACTTGCGGCCCGGAATCCCGGCGCCGCTATCGTTTCACTGAACTCTTTCCTCCCGGCCGGCGCCGCGGCTCTCTTCAACCGCGAACCTAATTTCGCTGGCCCGAACTGTTTCAACGCGGCTTTCACCGCCGCGGGGATGATGGAACCCGGCAAACTGCGCCACGTGGGAAATCCCGAAGCCGACCAGCTTCTCTCGATGTACTATAAAAGCGTGCCCGCCTCGAACCTCCAGCCCGGGGACATACTTGTACTGAACGACGGAGACCACGGCGTCTATTACCTGGGCGGCGGCCTTATCTTCCACAAAAAGAGCTATCTGAAGCAGCATCTCTACCGCATCGCCCTTCTTGAAAAAGCCTACGAGCCGGAACCTAATGAATGGAAGCCGGGGATCTTCGACGGGGGAAGTTCTTTCAGCAGCCCGGAAACCATACACGGCAAAAAAGCGTGGAGGCCCTCCGGCGCGCATTATGATTTTGGCCAGGCAAGCGCGGATGAGAGCGCCAAAGTCGACGCGGCGATCTTCATCACCGGCTACGCGGAAAAGACCGCCCCTAACTGGGCCTTGGCCAAAGAAATGGGCTATTTCACCGAGCGCCTGCTCGAGAATTTGGTGGACGACTGGAGCGCGATGGCCAAAAGCCCGAACCCGGTGCTGCGCGCTTACTATCACCAGCTTGAAAGCCTGCGGGACCAGGCGAACCAGAGCATCGAAGTGGAGCTTCTCTCGTCCCAGCACGCCCAGGCGAACGCTAACGAGATCCTTAAACGCGTCTGGCTGCCCCGCAACGACTATTCGCGCGGGCTCATAAGCCGGCTTTTGAAAATTTACGGCCGGGACCAGGCCGCGCTTGAAAAAGTCATGGACGCCATAGAGAAAGATTACGACGGCCGCCCCCTTAGCCACATTAAATCCGGCGGGCTGTAAAACATCCGCGATAAAATAGAATTTAAAAAGCCGGCCTCTATAGGCCGGCTTTTTTTACCGCTATTGCCGCGATTATTTCCTGGGGGCTATATTGTAAGTCCTGCTGTCCACTATCATGGTTTTATTATACCCCTCCAGGTCCATCGGCACGAAGACGGTTACTGTCCGGGTTTCAGGCACGGTAAAGGTATGTTTTAAAGTTACGCGCCCGCTTCCCTCTTTCACTTTCTCAGTGACGGAACCAAGCGAAGAGTTATCGTCTTTCTGAACCACCAGGGAGATCGTCCCTGTCTTTTTCTCCAGCGTATAATCAACTTCCACCTTAAGATCCACTTTATCCCCTACCCTCACTGTCGCATAGGCCTCAGGCGAGAGGGAAGCGATGTGAACCGTTCCTCCGGACTTAGCCGTGCACCCGGCTAAAGACATGACTGCTGCCAGCGCCGCAGCGTAAGCAATATTTCCGTGTTTGTTCATAGATTCTCCTTAGTTTAATTAAAATCGCAGCCCTATCTGTCCCCGGAGGCCGCAAGGCTCAGGTCTTTGCGGTATTGGGCCACCGAGCGGCGGGAGAGGTCCACGCCGTGGCGGGTTTTCAGCTCGACGCGGAGCTTTTCGTCGCTAAGTTCCGGCTTCTCGCCCGCTATGGCGTAAAGGCGCTCCAGGTTCACAGCTTTTGAAGTCGGCAGAAGCACGCTTATCGGCGCTTCCATGCCCCAGGGCATTTGTATGGACTTGTTGGAAACGAGCCGGTTTATAACGCTCGCGTCCACCTCGAGATTCTTGGCCAGGGTTTTCTGCGAAAGCGGGCGGCGCCGGCCGGGCTCTCCGGTGGTAAGGTACTCCGCCTGCACGCTGATCAGGATCTCGAGCGTGCGGTAGAGCGTGGTCTTGCGCTTGTCGGCGAATTCCACTTTGCGGAGCATTTTTTCCACGCGGTTCCGCTCGGCCGGCTCGAGGCCGGGCAGAAGCTGCGCGAGCTTGTCGGAGTCCACTTTATAGCGGCCCTTCCAGATCTCGCGGTGGAAGAAACCCAGCAGCGGCTCTCCGTCCTTGACCTCTATCCCGGCCACGGCGCTGAAGACTTTCGCCGCCGGGGCTTCCACGGCCCCTTCGAACTCTGCCTGTATGAAAGCCTTGTTCACGAAATCGCGCAGACGCTCCGCGTCCTTCACAGTAATATCGCACTCCTCGGCGCGCTCAATATCGCTCATCACGGCGTCTTTAAGGAAGCAGGCTTCGAACTTCTCCTGCCCAACGCCCTGTATAAGCGCCACCAGGTCGCCAGCCCCGTCGGCAAGTTCCGGAAGATCCCCGCCGGAAAGTTTAAGGCCGTAACCCGCGTACTGGCGCGCCGCGTAGCGCGCCGCCGGGAACTCGGCCAGGTTTATGACCCCGGAGGCTTTAAGCAGCTGAAAAACCCGGCCGCCCTCCATTTCTTTGAGGTATTTCTCGAACTCTTCCTCGCTCATCCCTGCCATATGCGCCATCTTAAGCGCGCCCATGAGGGCGGTCGAAGTTCTCGCTCCTGTTGAAGCGGTGAATTTAAAGCCGTGAGGTTTCATAACGATCTCCTGTCCGCACTTTACAACCTGTTATTCTATAATAGAACATTTTTTGTGCCATAGAGCGCAAGCGCCGCTAACCGGAGTTCTCATTCGAGATGCGGCTCACGCTCAATTTCTGTATAATAAGTTCGGGGCAAATATTTTCATTTGAAAACATTTATTCTCAAGAGAGAACATTATGGAAAAACTCAATATACTGGTTCTGGAAGACGATAAACTGGCGCAGAAGGTCATGTCCGCGCATCTGGCGGGACATAATATCGACCTGGCCGGGGACCTGAAAACCGCGCTCAAGAAGATAGAGAGCGTGAAATACGATATCGGCTTCTTCGACCTGATGCTCGGCCCGGACGACGATTACTCCGGCCTTAAAGCGATAGCCGCCGCGGCGGCGAGAGGCGTTTTTTGCGTCGTGGTATCCAGCTCCGACTCGGACGAGACTATCGACCGGGCCTACGCGCTTGGCGCAAATGATTTTTACGCGAAGGGAAACGAAGAATCGAATGTGGCCGACATCCTGCGCAAATTCATACAGAACAGGAAAGCCGCCGGCGCAAAAGACATTTTTTCCTCGGCCTTCATCACCTGCGACCCGGAAACCAAAGCCGCCGCTTCCGAAGCTCTCAAGTATGCCCCCACGGAACTGCCTATCCTGATACTTGGACCGTCCGGCACAGGAAAAACCTCGCTTGCCAAGATACTCCACGAACACTCCGGGCGCGAAGGCGCTTTCGTCTCCATCAACTGCTCGGCTTATACCGAGGACCTGCTCGAGGCCGAGATGTTCGGCCATAAAAAAGGCGCTTTCACCGGGGCCCACGAAACCCGCAAAGGCCGGCTCCTGGAAGCGCATAAGGGAACGCTTTTCCTCGACGAGATAGGCACGATGAGCCTTGGAATGCAGATGAAGCTGCTGAAGGCCATAGAGGAGCGCTCTTTCTACCCGCTCGGCTCTGAAAAGCCGGAGCATTCCGAGTTCCGCATCATAAGCGCAACACTGGAGGATCCGCAGACGCTGATCGCCCAGGGCAAAATGCGCTTCGACCTTTTCCAGCGCGTGCACGGCTACACTATAAACCTCAAGCCGCTCTCGCGCCGGGCCTGCGACATAGCCCCGCTGGTGCAGCACTTCACAAGCGGACGCCGGAGACTGTCTTTCACCCCGGAAGCGAAGGCTTATATGGAGACTTACTCCTGGACCGGAAATGTGCGCGAGCTCAAGAAGTTCGTAGACCTGGTCTCGAGCGGCTCGGAAGGCCGGGTGGATATAAACACGGTCACGAAGCATCTTAAAGGGCGGGAAGCGGCGCAGCCCGCCTCCGCCGGGGACGGCGGGCTTTACGCCTACGCCGTGGCGAACGGCCTCGAGGCCGCGCTGGATAAAGTTTCCGGCGAAATAATCACGAGGAACCTGAGGGAGAACGAGGGCAAGAAGACCAAAACCATGGCCGACCTTAAAATTTCGACAAGGCTTTTATATTCGACCCTGAAGAAGCTGGGGATAGAACCGGAGGGAGAAAAGAAATGACCACTACGCCTGACAGCAGCAAGCTTCTGCACGACTTGCGGTCCAAATGCTCCAGCCTCAAAAGCGCCGCGGAACTTTACAAAGACTGCTCGGCGGCCGAGAAGAAAGAGATGCTGGCCCTGATGAACGCCGCCGCCGCGGAAATAATTAAGATACTCGCCCAGATAGATAAAGCCTGACCCATTTCACAGCAAGAGAAGCAGGATCACCAGAAGCATACCGAGGCCTCCGCCGAGCAGAGTGTCCCAGAAGCTCTGTTGCGGCTTTGCCTCTTCGTCCTTTCCGCCTCCATCGTCAGCAGCAGCCTCGGCGGGCGCACCCTCTTCGGCGGCTTCAACTTTAGTATCGGCGGCCGCATCCTCTGAAACAGACTCATCCGCCGACTCTTCCAGGTCCTGCAGGGCCGCGCTGCGTATGGGGGCCAGTTTCACCGGCGCAGGGGCCGCAGGAGCCTGCGCGGCCTGCCGGCCGGACGAATAAACAGGCGAAGCGGTTTCTTTCTGCATAGTTCCGGAATAAAGCCCGGCAAGCAGGGTCTCAGCGTCGGAATTGTTTCCAGAGCGCACGGCTTCCTCAAGGTTTGCGGCGGCCGCCGAAAGCCTGTCGGTCGAAGAATTGGCCGAAGCCCGGCCCCAAACCGCCGGCCCGGCGGTATACCCTACCGGCTCCATGCTTATGCCGATCTCGGCGCAAGCCCTACCCGCGCTGATCACCGCCGCTGCCGCCAGAACCATCCCGCACACCGCTTTAAGTTCTTTCTTCATATTTTTATCATCCTTCCTTTAGATCTTGGGCGGGCCGCCCTACCCCTGCTTTGTCTGAACGGCCCGCTTACCCACTACAGAGCAATTTATATGCCAGTATTCTGAAATGTATTTTCCGCCAATATTTAGTGGGTAAAACACTATTCTGGAAGGCTGCCGGCGTGCTGCTAGCCAAAGCAAATTTCCATTTGAAAATATATATTTTCAAATGAAAATAAATCAGGCCGCTTGCCCGCCATACCGACGCTTTATGATCAGGATTATGCCCAGGGCGGCTCTTTGCCTGTTACTTTGAGCCAGGGGAGGTGGGAGAACTTCTCGGAACCGTGGCCGGTGGCCATGGTGAGATTGATAAAGCCTTTATTATTCAGCTCTTTGGCTATGTCCTCGCCTTTAACGTTATTACCCAAATCGGAATCTATATAGATAGGCGCATCTTTAGATAGGCTTTCAATGCCCGCCGCAAAATCTTCTTTGGTCTTATAGGCCTTCAGTTCCACCCCGGCGGCTTTCGCGGCGAGTTTCCAGTTCATATGCACAAGCATATCATCGTCCAGGAGGACTACCATACGTCCGACCGGAGCGGCGGGACGTGGAAGCTCTATCAGCACGGCTGTGCCTTTGCCCGGCTCTGATTTAATTTTGAAGGAGCCGCCCCAGGCCTCTACTGTAGTGCGCGCATGGTAAAGACCGAGTCCGTTACCGCCGGTTTTTCCGTGCGTCTCCCCCTTCTGGCCGAGCTTCGCAAGGATATCCGCCGGGATGCCTTTGCCGTTGTCCTTCACTTCTATCAAAACTTTGCCGTCTACTCCCGATAGGGAAACGGCGACCGTGCCGTCTTTATCAAAAGCCTCTACGGAATTATTCACAAGATTGGACAAAAGCCGCTGAAGTTCTTTCGGCTCGACCAGGGCTTTGATCTCTCCGGAGGCGCCATTGAACTCTATCTTAACCCCGGTCTTATCTTTATGCTGAAGTCGTTTTTCAGAAAGCACCTGCTCTATAAGCCCGCCCAGCGCACAAACCGCCGGTTTGGCCTCGGCATGCGTTGCTGAAGGCGCGCGGTAACGCTGCAGTAGGTCATCCGCAATTCCCTGCATACGGCCCACGGCGCCTTCCACCAGCTTGCGCTGATCCTCAGGCATCTCCAGCCCCTTGGCCGCGGCGCCCAAAGCCGCCAGCGGCGACCTTATATCATGCGCCACCTGCGCGGCCAGGTCGGAAGTGGCCTTTGAAACAGCCAGCTCGCTCTCCAGGCGTGAAGCCTTATGAAGCACATCGGCAAGGCGGCCTATAAGCACGGCAAAAGGAGTAGCGCGCAGGCTTTCCGGCAGGGACTGGATGCTGCGCTGTATGGAATCCTGTATTTTAGAATGTTCGCCCGCGGTCGCCAGCGCATTGGTCTCGTCCACGCAGCGCTCGATGCTGAAAATTGTTTTTATCGCGCCGACATTTGAAAGCACAAGCAGTCCCATGAAAAAGAACACCACGGTTATGAACAAGACATAGTTCTCCCCAAAAACAGCCGAGTTCACATCCACAAGATCGATAACGTATTCCAGCCGGCCTAATTCCGCGCCATTTGAAATGAAAGGCACATTGCGGTTAAGCTGCGCCCGCGGCCGGTCGTAGAGATTCCCGACTATAGCCTCTTTAAATATCCACTTAGTGCCTTCGAATTCAACGGGGTGGAAGGTTATGCGTTTTATATTCTCGTTCTTGATGCGCCACATTATGCGCTGCGTCTCAAAAACATCGCCCTCAAGAAAAGCCTTCTCGAAATAGGCCGCATTCTGCCGCATAGCCGTCAGCAGTTTGTCGTCCGCCACCCTAGTAGCCGAGAATACTGAAAACACTTGCCAAAAAGTTACGAACACCGCGATCGCCGCAGCGTAATATCTCCAGTTATAAGAAAGTGCCCTGCTTAAAATCTTTACCATCTAAAATCCGCCACCTCTGGATATTGCAGGAAACCGCGTCCTACTTCGATATTTTTTATGCCTTTAGGATAGTAAAGTCGTCCGCTTATCTGATAGAGCGGTAGGACAGCATTTTGAAGTTCCAAATCAGCGATCATCATGTTAACTATGCTCAATTTTAATTCCGGCGATTCTGTTTTTCCCAGTTTTTCACGCAACTTCCGCAAAATTGAAGTATCGAAATCATGATACCCAGACACATCCAGGAAAGGGTCGAAAAAAGCCTCATAATTGGGCGTAACCGCATCAATTACTATCACAATTAAATTAAACGGACGTGGCCTCTGGCGTTTTATCGCGGCGATTTTATCCGCAGGATATTTGGCTATATTTAAAGGAACACCTGTCTTCTTTTTAAAATCTTCAGCAAGTCCTTTTAGCTGGTCCTCGTTGTCATCTCTGTTGTTATAGAACACTATCGGCGTGCTCAACCGAACATTAAACAAACGGCTATCACAGTTTTGCTGCGGCAGCCCAGGTTGCGCACCTATCAGTCCAAGGGGCAAAATCGTCTGCAAATCCAGAAAATTCTTTTTTCTCGGAACATATGCGCGCCTAAACCGATCGACATCAAGACAATTACGGATAAGCCGCCGTGCCTTCATATCAGGGTGATTGATTATCAGATTGCCAGACTTAAGTTCAACATTATCAAAACTTAAGTATTCCTTTTTGACCCATTCCGGGACATCAACGGCAGGGATCAGATTAAAATCGGACACATTTCGATTTTGCAGCATTGGATCACCGATATCTTTATACAAGTGGAGAATAACTTCAGAGTAGCCGTTCCTCACTGGCTTTTTACGTAGCAATATAATTTTTTCTTTTTGCACCTCCGCCACATAAAATGGCCCCAATCCAATATCAGACTCCCCTTCACTACTTAATGTCGGGGCATTTTCCTCCAGAGCAAGATAATCAAGATAGCTTTTATGTGGTGCGGAGAAAGACACAATGGAACAATCTCCCTCCGCAGTTAAATTAAAGCTATGGCTGTATTTTCCGGTAATTCTTAAAATATGGTCGCGAAAGGAATTCGCAGAAAACTCCCTATTGCCGTCAAATTTCAACCCTGTAGCCGGGCAAAAGGTATACCGCAAATACCCAAGGTCATGTGACCAATATTTTAAAATGCGGGATGTATAGTTTTGCCCATCATCTTTGCGTAAAACAGGCTCATGCGTCTGTCGAAGCGCATAATACACCGTATTTACATGTGCGTCCTGCGTGGAGATACGCTGCGGAAGTGTATTAACCAAAACCTCCCATCTCGCTGCTCCGCCATGCGAGCAGGATGATAATTTAGCAGCAATAACCAGAGAAAGTAATATGGCACCTGCGGCCGCTATTTTACGATGTGAATGCATTCGGGAATAAATCCTAGTTTTTTAAAGAACTTCTGTGATCGCACATTATAGCTATCCACCACACACTGCACTTTACCAACGATATTTGTTTTCAACCAGCCGGAAATAAGGACGTGAAGAACCTTGCGATCCTCAGGTGAAATATCGGAGGTTATCCATATCCACGGAATCCATTCCACGGGACTGTCAGCATAATCATGCCATCTGGTAATGGCAATAGCGCCTACCGGAGCGCCTGATTTTTCCCAATATCCTATTTTTGCATTTATCAACTGATCGCGCATTTTAAGCATCACAGCGGCCATATCGACTTTTGGGATTTGCCTTACCCCTGCGACAGGGGCGAATACTTTCTCCCGGCATGCCAGGTACAACCTGGCTAGCATCTCCGCGTCTTTAACCTTCGCGGCAACTACCTGAGTATAGCCAACTCCAGCCGCCTCGGGCAGGTCCTCACGCGATGACGAGTAAACGACTCCGACATCAAAAGAGAGTGGCAACTTAGCCAATATCTGAGTTTCGTTAATTATTGCCTGCTCAAAAACAAAGATCATTCCGGTAATTTCCGGCGGCCACTTTAATTGCCCAATAAAGCCCTCCGTAATCCTGTCGCAAGAATCAATTTTATAGACTATTTTCCTTCCCTTCTGATAAATAATTTTTAAATTATTGTCCATAAATACGGCCTTTTGCGTTATTCCTGGATAGCCAGATTCGCCCCTGCTTCTTTGAATATATATATCCGCATAGGACGCAATGACTTGAGTATTCCGGGCCCAGCCCGTTCACGGAAACTCTGAATTTCTTTGCTAAATCCGAGAAAGTACAGGAATCCATCATATTGTAAAATGGCTTTTTCATGAATCCATCTACGGTTTCCCCGAAAAGCGCGCCGCTCTTGTTATTTCTGGTCAGCACGCTGCAGCAACTGGTAAATCCGCGACCGCACAGATAAATAATACTGTCGAGCCCTGGGCATCTTTCCAAGAGCACCTCTTTGTTAAAGCAGGGATACTGCATCCCTATATTATTTCTTTTCGCGTTCCCGATCGGGAGGACTTTGGATATACCAACTCGGACTCCCTCCAACTTCCAAAGCGTTTTCAGCAGAACCAGATCCATTGGATCTTGTATCGCGGTTAATACGGAGAATTCGATCCCTAATGACTTGCAAGCATTTCGCAAATTCCTGACACACTTAAACGGCAAGAATTTGCAATGGAATTTATCATAGGATAACTGCACGGAATCCAGCCGCTGGAAGGTCGAAAGCATGGCTCTAGCAGCAGGAACCGTTTTAGCGAAATAACCGTTGGTTGTAATAGTTACTTTTGCGCTAGAGAATGTTTTTATCCCCAACAATACTTGATTTATTTCATGAACATGCAGCGTGGTTTCACCGCCGACAAACAGAAGTCTTTCAAATTTATGTTTTCGTGTTTCTTTCTGTATTAAGGAAATCTCGTTCCTGGACAATCTCCTGTTTTTACCGTCACCAGAACCACAATGTTCACATTTAAAGTTACACTTGTCCCCAACCTCTATTGCAATGTCCTTAATTTTCATACCCATAGCAGTTTCTTAATTTCGCTGGCATTTAATCTCAGAATGCAATTGCCGGCGCCGCATTGTTTTCTCAGCGGTGCCGGCAATAGCCTCTCAAAAACTGCTCAGTTATTAAAAACTAACCAGGCTAAGCGCCTTCATTATTATTCTGGTTTTTTTCCTCATATACTCCGGAACACAGTAAAATTTTACCATCTGAGCTTTGCGCGACAGAAACTAAAGCATTTTTCTTATCCAAAGATAATGAGGAAACGTACTTTGCTGCCTGGACGGCTGAAAACACGCCCACGGAAACCAGGAAAGCCGCGATAACTTTGTCTTTGTTTGTCATTTTATTCTCCCCTCTAACCCCTATATTTTGCCATTTTTGCGACTTTTATGCAATCTGCTTAACAAAAAAGGCAAAGCAAGGTGTTTCTTTGCT
>CAZUQT010000018.1:0-625 GCA_964622585.1 uncultured Elusimicrobiaceae bacterium
CTAGAAGGAACACCACTGACATTCCCCAGGCGTAATTGAGAAGCGCTCACTACGACATTAGTGGAGAACGTTACAGGACCGCCTGCCGCGGAACCGAAAGTGAGAGCCGCGGTGTAGGTCCCGGACAGCCTGCTGTCAGGCAGCGTACCAGAAACAAGGTTAGATGCGTTCAGGTTAGAGAGCGCCGTAGTTACCGTAGATAAGTCCACAAGCCCGGCGGGGATGCTGGAGACGTTTGATAATTTTCCGGACAGCGCTGTTGTCACTGTAGACAGATCTATAAGCGCCGGAGATATCGTCGCATTGCTCGCCATTTTACCGGCCAGGGCGGTGGTAACTGTAGACAAGTCTATAAGCGCGGCGGGAACCCCGGCGGTGTTGGAGAGCTTGCCTGACAGGGCAGTTGTGACCGTAGATAGATTGATAAGCGTGGAAGGCACAGTAGCATTATTATCCAGTTTCCCCCCGAGCGCGGTGGTCACGGTCGAAAGGTCGATCTTGCTGGTCGCCAGGCTGGTGATCCAGGCTGGGTTGGCGTAAGAACCGTTGGTGTACACGCCATTGGCCACGCTCGCGGCCTGTGCGCCGATGTCGAGTTTTCCGCCCAGGGCAGTCGTAACGGTAG
>CAZUQT010000018.1:725-8026 GCA_964622585.1 uncultured Elusimicrobiaceae bacterium
ACAGGTCGATAAGCGCGGGGGATACCGTCGCGTTGCCGGCAAGCTTGCCGGACAGGGCGGTGGTTACGGTGGAGAGGTCGATCAGGGCAGGCGAGACGGCAGCATTATTCGCCAACACGGAAGCGCTGTTGGCTTTCAGGGCCAGAGCCGTCGTAACGGTAGACAGGTCGATAAGCGCGGGGGATACCGTCGCGTTGCCGGCAAGCTTGCCGGACAGAGCGGTGGTTACGGTAGAGAGGTCGATCAGGGTCGGCGAGACTGTAGCGTTATTCGCCAGGACCGAAGCGCTGTTGGCTTTCAGCGCAAGCGCGGCTGTAACAGTCGAGAGATCTATAAGCGCCGGAGACACTGTCGCATTGCTGGCCAGCTTGCCGGCCAGAGCGGCGGTAACAGTAGACAGATCTATAAGCGAGGGAGACACGGTGGCGGTGCCGGACAGCTTGCCGTTTATCTGCGCCTGCACGTCGCTGGTAATGTTCGCAAGATAATCGAATTCAGCGGTGCTGACAAGACCGCCGCCTATCTTGGCGGCGTCTATCGCGGAGGCCAGTTTGGCGCTGGTCACATTCGCATCGAGAATCTTGACGGTCGTTACGGCGTCGGCGGCGATATTCGCGGCGATGATACCGCCGGTCGCGACATGGGTGGAGACTATCGGGAGGACTATAGACCCGGAGTTAACGTTCAAAAGCGCGGACCCATCGATGGCGGGCAGGGCGCCGGTCAGTTTGGAGGCGGCCATGCTGACGATCTTGGCATTGGTGACCTGGCCGTCGGCAATATCGGAACCTACGGCATAAGCGGCGCTGGCGGCGTAAACAGAATAAGGCACTGACACCAGGCGGACGCGGGGAGACATTTCGGCGTCGGCGCCGACCGTCACGCCCAGGTAGCGGGTGTCGGTGGAGAAGACGGAGGGAGCCAGGGAGGTAACGGCGCCGAGGCTGGCGTTAAAGATACCGTTATCGAGAGAGAGGCTCTGAGTTTCGGTCCAGTCCGCAACGCCGCCGGAAGAGACGCTGTAGATCTTGAACGTTATCGAGTATGTCCCGCTCAGCGGGTTGCCGTTTGCGTCTACCAGGCGGCCCTGGTAGTTTATCAGGGCTGGTGCCGCGGCTGTTAGGGCCGGCAAGAGCAGCAGGACCGAGAAGATTTCCAGAACCAAGGCTTTGAGCGTTTTCATAGTGCCTCCGGGAACATTTAGGAACGAAATTGTTTTAGTAACCCTTACCAAAATTAATAGCAACGACTTTGCCAAACAATCTAACCGGCCGATAATCAGGCAGGATCCGCTGCTGGCCCCCCTTACACAAGGAAGCATTGGACACTGAGATTTTGGGATCCATGGAGCGGAAGGGCAGAAGCGGCATGCTCACACAGGCAAAGCCCCCAATGAAAGGCATGAAACTGAGCAGGATATCACGGCATAGACCAATAAATCCAGGCTGGGGCATGGACATATTATAGAAGATGCTCTGATGAGGAAATAATACTGAAAAGTGAATTTCTTGTTACAGGAGAGTGTTGGTTATAACCAACAGTGTAGATAAATACCAACACTTACATGTAGATATATACCTACACTATTCGAGCGAGTAAGTTTTAATTTTGTCGTAAAGAGCCGTGCGGTCGATGGAAAGAAGTTTAGCGGCTTTGACTTTATTTCCGTTCGTTTGAGTGAGGGCGGCGCAGATAAGGCGGCGCTCGGTTTCGGCGCGGGCCTGGCGCAGATTTTCTTTCAGATCAAAATTTTCGGGCACAGGAGTGGACGCGCAGCCCTTCGCCGGCTCGGCGCCGCCAAGGCCCAGATGCGAGGGCAGGATCTCCCCCGCGCACAAAAGCGCCGCGCGCGTGATAACGTTTTTGAGCTCGCGCACATTGCCTGGCCAGGTGTAGGAGGCAAGGGCCGCCAGCGCGGAATCGGAAATCGTCTCTATTTTTTTATTCACCAGCTTTTCGGCTTCGCTCAGGAAGAAAGCGGCCAAAGCGGGGATATCCTCTTTTCTCTCGACGAGAGAGGGAACGCGCAAGGTGAACTGGTTGAGGCGGTGGTAAAGGTCTTCGCGGAAAGCCCCCTCTTTTATGCGGGCGGGCAGGTTGGCGTTAGAAGCAACTATCACGCGCGCGTCCGTGGGGATGTCCTTTTTTCCGCCGAGGTGGCGTATCCTGCGTTCCTCGAGAACGCGGAGCAGCTTGGCTTGGGTGGCGCTGGTAAGATTGGCTATCTCGTCGAGGAACAGCGTGCCGCCAAAAGCGACTTCGAAAAGGCCGGGCTTGCGCCTGTCCGCGCCGGTAAAGGCCCCGCGCTCGTAGCCGAACAGCTCGCTCTCGACGAGGTTCTCCGGCAGGGCGCCGCAGTCCAGCGCCACGAAAGGGCTGTCGCCGCGGGCGCTCAGGCGGTGTATCTCGCGCGCCCACACTTCTTTGCCGGAGCCGGACGGCCCTGAAAGGATCACGGTCAGGTCCGTGGCAGCCACCTGCCTGCACAAGGCCGCGGTATTTTTTATTTCCTTGCTGGTCCCGAACACGGGCTCCGCGCCTTGCGCGCGCTTTACGTGGCTGCGCAGCGCTTCGAACTCGCGCTTGAGCCTGCGCTCCTTGACCGCTTTTTCGATTATCAACAGCAGCTCCTCGTTGCCGAAGGGCTTTATCAAATAGTCCAGGGCGCCCAGCTTCATCGCTTTCACGGCGCTCTGCACATTGGCGTGGCCGGTGAGTATCACTACGGGCAGGCCGGGGTCCTCGTTCTTCATCTTTTCGAGGATTGTCAAGCCGTCGGAATCGCCCAGAACCATATCAAGGACTACCGCGTCGAAAGTCAACGCCTCGGCGAGGCCCATGGCCTCCGCTCCGGAAGCCGCCGTGGCGCAGGCGTGCCGGCCGCTTTCAAGCGCGGCTTTCAGCACATAACGAGTATCGGCGTCATCCTCGACGACAAGTATATTTCCCATTAAATTATTTTGCTTTTTTCCCGGTCCTCGATTCCCGACTCCCGATTTCCCGGATTCTTAGACCGTCTTCTTGAAGCGCAGGCTTACCATGGCGCCGCCCTCGGGAGAGGAGGCCACTATTATGCGCCCGCCGTGCTCGTCCATTATCTGGCGCGCCAGGTATAAGCCCAGACCGGTTCCGCTGTCTTTCGTAGTGAAGAAAGGCTGGAAAAGATTTTCGAGCATCGCCGGCTCCAGGCCGGGGCCGTTGTCGGAGATGGTCAGGAAAACTTCTTTTTCCGGCTCCAGCCAGCCGGAACTTATGGTCACGCAGCCGTCCGTGGCGCCCTCGAGCGCCTGGGCGGCGTTGTTAAGAAGGTTATAGATCACGCTGTGCATATAATGCGGGTCGAGGAAGACCTTGGGCGCGTTCTCCAGCTTTTTCTCGACGCGCACCTTGGCGGCTTTCAGCGAGCTGTCGATAAGCTCGAGGGCGTACTCCGCGGCGTCCGCCACGGAGTAGGGCTCTAGGCGGCACATACCGCTGCGCGAAAAGTCCAGGAGCGTCTTAACTATCTTGGAGGCGCGGCGGGCGTTGCGCTCTATCAGCTCGGCGCCGGTCCTGGCCTGCTCGGTCTGGCCCTCCTGGGCCCGGAGCAGCTCCGAAGTGGAAAGTATCACGTGAAGCGGATTTTTAATGTCGTGCGCGAACATCGAAGTGAGCTGGCCGATGGAGGTAAGGCGTCCGAGCTTGCGGGCGGCGTTCTTAAAAACGTGCGGGTCCTTCAGCGCGGACCATTCGTCGGGAGAGACGGGAGAGAGGTAAAGGCAGAAACCGTTCACTTCGCCGGCCTCGTCCTTGAGAGCCTGCGCCGTCAGGAAAAGCCTTACGATGCTTTTGGCGGCGGTAAGCATGTAGAAGCGGTAGTTGCGCACCACGCCTTTGCGGGCGGCCAGCTCCGTCATCTCCGAGAATTCGCCCAGGTCTTTCTGCAGCACCAGCGCCGCGGCCGTTTTACCGGAGAGGTCCTGGGCGGTCCAGCCGAGCAGCTTGAGCGCGCTGTTGTTCACCTGCAGAACGGAGAGCTCCCGGTCCAGCACCAGCATCGGTTCCTGCGCGTTGAAGAAGACTGCGTTAAAAAGACTGCGCTGGACAGGATTCAGGGCGGTTATTTCTTTTTTATTGGGCATAGGTTAAGATTTTGTCCTATAAAGATTTACGCTGCGTCGCGATACGCGTATTCCGTAAACGGATCTCAGGGACTCCGCGACTTCTTTATCGGTCATCTTTTTTGCGCCGTCCCCTGTAACCATTTTTATTATATCAATAATAAACGCGTTTTTCTTCCTGAATAAATTTCCCAGCCTTATTTCCTCTCCCCAAGGGGCCAGTATCGTCTTCGCGGCTATAAGCCTTGAGACCGTGGCGGGATTTAAGCCGACCTGCACCGCCAGATCGCGCTGGCTGAACGACTTCAGCGGCGCCTTCTCCAGCAGGAAGGCTTCCTGATGCGCGACCAGCGCGGTCAGCGCCCGGTGAAAGCCTGATTTGCGCCAGGCTATCCGCTGCGCGCGCGAGGTAAGCGCGCGGACCCTGGCGGCTTCACCGCGGCTGAGCGAGCCGCTTTTCATAAGGCGGGAAAGCGCCGCATTGTCGATATTATAAGCCCCGCGGAAATAAGCCGGGTGGGCGTAGGCGATAGAAAGCCTGCCTTCCTCCGCGCTTATCCTGGCGGCGCAGCGCAGGTACAGCACCGGCAGGGCGGCCGGCGGGATCCTTTCATGCGCGAGCACGAAAGCGTCCGCGAAGTTTTTAAGGGCCGAAGCCTCGGCGGCGGTAAGCCCGCAGGCGCGCGCGGCCGCCGCGGGGCTGAAGACCACGTCCGAAAGGAAATATTTCTCGAAATTCTCCAGGCCGGAGCGCTGGGCCAGCTTGAGCATGGCCGGCCTTTCGGCAAGCCACTCCCCCGCGCCGCCCCCGGAACCGGCGGCGGCCGCAAGGGCTTCGTCGCCGCAGGCAAGGCCGAATGCGTACGAGGCGCCGGAAAAACGGCGGCGCATGACCGGCGCGGCCCCGTCGGCGCCCGGGGCTGTAAGTTTAATGAAGAGCGGGTCCGCCTCCAGCTCGGCAGCCTGGCGCAGAAAATCCTGCTCCGGCGAGGCCAGCACGGAAAACAATCGCAGGTCCTGGCGCAGAACCTGGTCCTGGGAAAGCTCAAGCCCCTGTTTTTTCTTCTTTTCCATTGGGAAAACCCTTATTTTTATTATAACAATTTTGCCCCGGAAAGCGGTTTATTTATGGCTATCGTCGGTAGATTTGACACAAGGTTTAAGTATTGATAGATTAGAGCTATTCCAAAAGCTTTTTAGTTCGGTTCAAGACACAAAGCCCAGCTCGTAAGATGCCAGGGGGAGCCGGAGCGGGCGCAGTCCGAACAGATTTACTGAAAAGTCCTGGGAAATGAAAAACCAAGGACACCACCAGAATGAAGACAGTCACAATCGCCAGAAAAGCAGTCACCGTCAGCGAAAATCAGGCCAAGGTTATCAAGGACAAATATCTCCGTGACGATAACACGCCCGAGGACCTTTTCGAGCGCGTAGCTCATAACATTTCCCTTTCGGAGATCATCTTCCACCACGACGCCGAGAAATGGGGCGTCTTCGAGGGCGTGAATTTCCGCGTCCTGAAGAACAAGGCCGGCGAAGCCGCTTCCCGCACCCTCATTTTCCACGAGGGCCTCGCGGAGTCGTCCGAGCGCGAAGCCAATTTCATGAAGTTCGTGGCCAACCTCGAAAAGGCCTACAAAGAGATCGACGACGCGCGCGCGGCCGCCGACGCCTGGAAGACCGGTTTCTACAATATGATGGCGGAGTTCAACTTCCTGCCGAATTCCCCCACCCTGATGAACGCCGGGCGCGACCTCCAGCAGCTCTCCGCCTGCTATGTCCTCCCGGTGCCAGACTCCATGGAAGGGATCGCCAAGGCCCTCACCGCCCAGAGCCTGATCCAGAAATCCGGCGGCGGCACCGGCTTCTCTTTCTGCCGCGTACGCCCGAAGGGCGACACGGTCAAGAAGACCAACGGCGTGGCTTCCGGCGCGATCTCCTTCATGAAGCTTTTCGACAAGCTGACCGACGTGGTGAAGCAGGGCGGGACCCGCCGCGGCGCCAATATGGGCATCCTGCCCTACTGGCACCCGGAGATCAAGGATTTTATAACGATAAAGTCGCAGGCCGGCGTGCTGGAGAACTTCAACATCTCCATCGCTCTCGACGACAAGTTCATGAAGGCCGTGGAGACCGGCGGCAGCTTCGACATGATCAACCCTCGCAATAACGAGGCGGCCGGCACGCTCAAGGCCAGGGAAGTTTTCACCTCCATCGTGGAATCCGCCTGGGCCAGCGGCGATCCCGGAATAGTTTTCATCGACCGCATAAACGAGACCAATTCAAATCCGACGCCCGAACTCGGACAGATAGAAAGCACCAACCCCTGCGGCGAACAGCCGCTGCTGCCGTGGGAATCCTGCAATCTGGGCTCGATAAACCTCGCCAACTTCGTGAAGGGTGAGCTGACGAACGGAACCATGGACTGGGACCGCCTGGCCGCCACCGTCGCCATGTCCGTGCGCTTCCTCGACAATGTCATAGAGATCAACAATTATCCGCTGCCGGAGATCGAGAAGATAGCCAAGGGCAACAGGAAGATAGGCCTGGGCGTGATGGGCTGGGCCGAGACCGCCGTAAAGCTCGGCGTGGCTTACGACAGCCCCGCCGGCCTGAAAAAGGCCGAAGAAGTGATGAAGTTCATAAACGAGAAGTCAATGGAAGCTTCCGAAGAGCTGGCCAAAGAGCGCGGCGTCTTCCAGAACTGGAAAGGCTCCATCTACGACGCGGAAAGCCGCCATTTCAGGGGCGTGGCCGCGAAGCCGCGCAACGCTTCCCGCACCACCATAGCCCCGACCGGGACCATAGCCATAGCGGCCGGCCTGCAGGGTTCGGGCATCGAGCCTTTCTTCGCCGTCGCCTATACCCGCTTCAATGCCCGCGCGCTGGACGCCCTGAAGAACAATAAGGACGCCGAGGCGAAAGACACTTTCTTCGAAGTGAACACTCTTTTCAAGCAGGTGGCCAAAGAGCACGATTTCTTCGGCCTGGACGAAAAGACTCTCTGGAAAAAGATAGAGGCCAACCATAAGGCCGTGCGAGGCATCCCCGAGATCCCCAAGCATATACAGGACCTCTTCCCTACGGCGCACGACGTCTCGATAGAGAACCACATCAAGATCCAGGCGGCCTTCCAGAAGCACATCGACAATGCCGTCTCGAAGACCATCAATATGTCCACCTCGGCCAAGGTGGAGGACG
>CAZUQT010000018.1:8126-25852 GCA_964622585.1 uncultured Elusimicrobiaceae bacterium
GACAATGCCGTCTCGAAGACCATCAATATGTCCACCTCGGCCAAGGTGGAGGACGTCAAGAACTGCTATTTGCTTGCCCACAAGCTGGGCTGCAAAGGCCTCACCGTCTACCGCGACGGCTGCAAAGCGCAGCAGGTTCTGAACATCGCCTCCACTCCCGGCACGCAGCCGCAGGCCAAGACCAAGAAAAAGAAAGCCCCTTACCAGTCATTCGGCGTCTCGTCGGAATATTTCCAGCTGAAAACCGGCTACGGCCCGCTGCACGTGCACATCAACTACAACGAGCACGGTCCCTACCAGGTTTTCACCAATATGCCGCCGCTGGGCACCGAGATAAGCGGCATGACCTCGCTTATCGGCATTTTGCTTTCCAAGTACCTGGAGGAAGGCGGCGACCCGGTTAAGATCATAAAGCACCTCAACTCGGTGAAGGGCGACAGGCCCATGGGCCTCGGCGAGAACCGCATCAACTCCGTAGCGCACGCCATCGCGGTAGCGCTCAGGAGCCACCTGAAGCGCACCGGGATCATAGCCACCGACCTGGAGATAAACGGCCAGGAGAAACTGGAGCTTTGGGAAGCCTCGCGCACCCAGTACTGCCCGAATTGCTATTCCTCCAATGTCAGCTACGAGTCCGGCTGCTCCGGCCCCACCTGCCACGACTGCGGCTATTCGGAATGCTCGTAACGGCGGCGCAGTGAAAATAGAAACCCCGGTGGAAGCGCCGGGGTTTTTATTTACGGGACCCGTCAGCCTCTACCCTCCGGGCTAGGGGCTTTGCTATCATATAGTTATGAAACGCGGCATTTTTATAGTTCTGGAAGGGCCGGACAGGTCCGGGAAATCGACGCAGGCGGCGCTGCTGAAAACCTGGCTGGAAGGCCTGGGCCATGAAGTTCTGGTCACCCGCGAGCCGGGCGGGACCCGCCTGTCCGAACAGATAAGGGAAATACTACTGGACCCGAAAAGCGTTATCGAGCCGATGACGGAGCTTTTCCTCTACGAAACCTCGAGGATAAAACACACTTTGGAGAAAATAATCCCGGCGCTCGAAGCCGGCAAGGTCATAATCTCGGACCGCTATACGCTGTCCACCACCGCCTACCAGGGCTATGGCCGCGGCCTTGACCTTAAAACCGTCGAGACTTTGAACCGCATAGCCACCATGAACCTCAGGCCGGACGTTACCATAGTCTTCGACATCCCCGATAAAGTTTTCTCCCAGCGGGAGCGCCTGACGCAGGGCCGCGACCGGATAGAGAGCGAGCCGGACCAGTTCCGCAAGCGCGTTAACCGGGCCTACAAGCTGCTCGCGCGCAAGCCGGGAGCGACGAGGGTTGACGGCGGCCGCCCGATAGAGAGCATCCAGGCCGATATCCGCGCGCGCGTCGCGAAAATATTAGCGGTTAAGAACAGGAAATAAAAAACAGGCGGCGTTTCTTTCCGGATCTTCGATTCCCGTTCCCAGGTTCCCGATCCCGGATCCCCGGTTCCAGATTTTTAATATGTCATTTTCATCCATACTCGGCCAGGACAAAACTATAAAGCGCCTGCGCGCCCTTATAGAATCCGGCCGCGTGCCCCCGGCGATAATTTTCCACGGCGCGCCCGGGATCGGCAAATTCCTGACGGCGGTAGAATTCGCCAAAGCGCTGAACTGCTCCCACACCGAGCACCGCGGAAAGGCCGCCGGCGCCACCCGCCCCGGACGAGAACGATCTGTTCGCCGCCGCCGCCCCGGCGCCGGCGCCCGAGCCGGAATTGCCCCCCGCCAAAATTCATTCCGACCCGTCCGATTCCTGCGGGGCCTGCCTTTCCTGCCTCCAGGCCGCCAGCGGCGCCCACCCCGACATCCGGATCGTGGATACGGCTTTCCAGGCGGCCCTGCTCGACGAGGCGGAGAGCGCGAACCTCAAGATAGACACTATGCGCGAACTGACGCGCTGGGCCCAGCAGAAGCCGATGCTCTCCGGGTGGAAGGTCTTCATAGTGCGGGACGCGGAAGCCATGATGCCTCCGGCCCAGAACGCCCTGCTTAAAACGCTGGAGGAGCCGCCTCCCGGGACGGTGGTGATACTCACGGTCTCTAAAAAGAATTCCCTGCTTTCTACCATAATTTCCCGTTCCTGCCTGGTGGAGTTCGGCCGCCTGCCGGCCCCCGCCTTAAAGACCATACTCGAGGCGCAGGGAGCGGAGCCCGCGCAGGCCGCCGCCCTGGCCGCACTGGGCTCCGGCTCGCTTGAAAAAGCGGCGGACGCCGCGGCTTTCCTCAAGCAGGTTTCGGCGCTGCGCCCGGGGGACCAGTCGAAAGTCTTCAAATTCGCCGCAGGGCTGCCGCGCGACAGCCACAAGGCCCGCGAGGAAGTAAAGACGCTGCTGGACCTGCTGCTGGCCAAGACGCGCTCTTCCTGGACCGCGGCCTCGGGCCCCGCCAAGACAAAATTTACGGCGCTGCTCCGACGCACGCTGGACCTGCGCCGCATGGCGGACCGCAACGTTTCCTACTTCCTGCTGCTGGAGACGGCCCTGCTTGAAAGCGAGCGGGCCGGCATAAAGATAGAGGACCTGGTCAAGCCCTGAGCCTTAGACGATCCGGAAAATAAAAATGAAAACAAAGAAATATTACATCACAACCCCGCTCTACTACGTGAACGACAAGCCCCACATCGGCCACGCCTACACCACGCTCGCCGCCGACATCCTGGCGCGCCACCTGCGCTCCAAGGATATCCCGGTCCATTTCCAGACCGGCACCGACGAGCACGGCTCCAATATAGAGAAGATAGCGAAGGAAAAAGGGATAGAGCCCAAGGCCTGGTGCGACGGGATCTCCGCCGATTTCCGGGAGCTCTGGAAAACCCTCAATATAAAGTACGACCACTTCATACGCACCACCGACCCCGCGCACGAGGAGGGGGTGCAGGCGGTGTTCGAAAAACTGATAAAGAGCGGCGACATCTACCTCGGTTCCTATACCGGGCTGTATTGCAGCTCCTGCGAAGCTTTCTACGACGAGGGCGAGCTGAAAGAGAAGAACTGCCCCATCCACGCGCGGCCGGTGGAACAGGTAAGCGAAGAAACTTATTTTTTCAAGCTCTCCAAATACGAGGAGGCGCTGCTGAAGCATTACGAGCAGCACCCTGACTTCCTCTCCCCCCGCTACCGGGCCCAGGAGCTGATAAACTTCGCGAAGTCCGGCCTCAAGGACATCTCGGTGTCGCGCACCAAGGTCTCCTGGGGCGTGCCGGTGCGGTCCAACCCGAAGCACACGGTTTACGTCTGGTTCGACGCGCTGCTGAACTACGCCACGGGCGCGGGCTACAACCCGGAAAAACTTTCCCCCGATTTCCCCATGCTCTGGCCGGCCGACGTGCACCTCGTCGGCAAGGAGATCTTCCGTTTCCACGGCGTGATCTGGCCCGCCATGCTGATGGCGCTGGGCGTGGAGCTGCCCCGCAAGGTTTACGCTCACGGGTGGTGGACCATCAACGGCGACAAGATGTCGAAGTCCCGCGGCAATTTCATAAAGGCCGAGGACGTGGTGAAGGACTACGGCGTGGACGCGCTCCGCTTTTTCATCTTCCGCGAGGTCACTTTCGGACAGGACGGGGACTTCTCGATGGAAGCCTTCCGGCGCAGGTACAATTCGGACTTAGCCAACGACCTGGGGAACCTCTTCTCCCGCGTGATGAACATGGCCGCCAAATACCTGGAGAACCGCCTCCCCGCGAAGCCGGAAGAGTCGGAGACTTTCAGGGAACTCTCGTCATGGACTCCCGCCATCCACCGCAGCATGGAGGCGCTGCAGTTCAGCGAAGCGCTGGAGAAGATCTGGCAGGGCGTGGGGACCCTGAACCGGCTGGTGGACACGAAGAAGCCCTGGGAGATGGCGAAGACCAACCCCGAGGCCCTGAGGCCCTTCCTGCACGAGATGATCTGGTGCCTGCGCCTCATAGCGGCCTGGATAGACCCCTTCATGCCCCACACGGCCAGCCTCATGCACCTGCAGCTGGGAGCAGGGAGGACCGCCGACGGGACCGAACCCCAGAAAGTCCCGCCCCTCTTCCCGAGGAAGCAGGACGAAAAGCCCAAGGATATAAAGACCAACTAGACGGCGGCATAAAAGGAAAAAGCCCGGGGACAGCCCCGGGCTTTTTATTGTCCGGCCCGGTGTTCAGGCCTGGCCGGGCGCCGGCTTGCCTTTCACCAGGTTGTAGATACCGCCGAAGACCCCGGACAGGGCGTAGATGGAGAAGAAGATAAAGAGCGCGTCCTGCGGGTAGGCCACGATCAGCGAGAGCATGGCCGTCAGGAACAGGATGCCCTTGATCGAGTTCAGCTTTATCATGTCGCCCTTGAAGGCGGCGTAGGGCGCGTTGGACACCATCAGCAGCGCCAGCGCCACCACGATGAAAGGGATGCCGGCGTAAACGAAGGGCATGAACGAGGAGACCCCCGGGATGCTGCGCACGCCGCCTTCGCCCTCGAGCATGCTGTAGGCCAGCACGAAGGAGATCATCACTCCGGCCGCGCCGGGCGTGGGCAGGCCCTGGAAATAATCCTTGGAGCCGCCGCCAAAATGCGATTTCAGGTTGAAGCGGGCCAGGCGCAGCCCGCCGCACAGGACGTAAAGGAAGGCCACGGGGTAGCCCCAGACGCCGTAATCCTTGAGCACCAGCTTGTACATCAGGTACGCCGGGGCTATGCAGAAGGACATCCAGTCCGAGAGAGAGTCTATCTCCACCCCGAAAGAGCTTTCGCCGTGCACCAGGCGCGCGACGCGGCCGTCGAGCATGTCCATCGCGTAGGAAACGACGATAAACCAGGAGGCCTGCACGAACTTGCCCTCGGAGGCCAGCAGGATGGCGAAGAAGCCGAAGGCCATGTTGGCGATAGTGAAGATGGACGGCAGCACGATCGCGCCGGTCTTCTTCAGCTTATCCATGTCTATGCGCTTTTTTTCCTGTATTTCTTGCATTGTGAGTTCCTTACCAGAGGGCCAGCGCGGTTTCGGCCCCTTCCACTTTATCGCCGGGCTTAACGAGCACGCGCACGTTCTCGGGCAGGTAGACCGCCACCTGCGAACCGAAGTAGATCATGCCGACGCGCTCGCCCTGGCGGATGGTATCCCCTTCCTTGACGTAGCAGGCTATGCGCCGCGCGATGGAACCGGTTATCTGTTCGATCTCCACGAAGCGGCCGTAGTCACCGTCGATGCGGATCAGGTTGCGCTCGTTGGTGGCGGCTTCGGGCTTGTAGGCGATGGCGAAAGTCCCCTTGGTGTATTTCGTCTTCGTGATCTTGCCTTCCATCGGGGCGCGCTGCACGTGCACGTTCAGGACGGAGAGGAAGATGCGCACTACGGTTATCCCCGGGGTGCCCTCGTTCTTCACGGTCATCACGGTGCCGTCGGCGGGGCAGGCTATTTCGCCGGGGGCGAAGACTTTGTCGCGCTCGGGGTCGCGGAAGAAGTAAGCGGAAAAGCCGGCGAAGGCCAGGCCGAGGAAAAGGATGGGCAGGCCCAGGCCCCTCGACCAGGCCGCCACCATGCCGCCGATCGCTCCGGCGATAACTCCGCCGGCAATAAGTTTTATCCCCGCAGGCGCAAATCCCATAGTCTACCTCCAGAAAAATACCGCAAGATCTTTAAGTGGGCAAGGCGGGACTCGAACCCGCACGGCCATAAGGCCAACTGATTTTAAGTCAGTCGCGTCTACCAGTTCCGCCACAAGCCCTTCTACGGCGCCGACACCGCAAGACATATTATTCTACAAATTTTACCGTATGTCCTTGCGCAGCTCGGCCTGGGCCATGGCCTGGAAGGTCTCGCAGGTCATGGTTTTTACGCCCTCGGCGGAGGCGCGCTCGCGCAGGCCGTTGTCCGAGGTCACGATTATGGCGCGGATGCCTTCGGTCTGCATGAAATAGCCGCGCTCCACCAGCATATCGTCGGCCGGCTCCGAGTCGCTGTAATAGACCGTGACGGAGGGGCCGGCCGCGCCGGACTTGCGGTACGGCCCGTCGAAGACCACGCGGAAGCACGAGGCCCGCAGCGTTTCGGTCCTGGCGATCTCGCCCAGCCAGCGCATGAACTCCCGCTCCAGCTCTTCGGGCGAAGTCCCGCCGGACTTTTCCCAGAACCTCATGGCGAAATTCGAGCCGTCCATAAGGTAGACGGTGGGCTTTGTTGAAAGTCTTTTCATTTTATTTTGGAGATCTCGACTACGATTATTTTGCGGCGCAGGCGCTCGAGCTTGAGGCCGAGCTGCTTGCGCAGCTGTATATCTATGGCCTTGGGATCGGCCGAAGCCAGCTCGAAGCTGTACTCGAAAGGCCCGGCCGCGCCGGTTTCATCCAGCACCGGCTGGCGCAAAATCTCCTTGAGCCTCGACGCCAGCGCGGAGAAAGACCCGCCTTTTACCTCCAGCACCGCCCCGTTAAGCTCGGCCCCGCCGTAATCCCGGCGCTCCTTCACATTGACGGGCCCGCCGGACGCCTTCTTCAGCACGTAGACTTCCGCCTCGCGCTCCGCCTTGTTCACTTTAAGGCCCAGCGCGGACTCCAGCCCTTTCAGGAAAAACTCCGTTTTCTTCGCCTCGCGCTCCACCGGCAGGCGCAGGCGGATATTATAGGACGCCCCCATGGCCGGCGCGGCCTCCGGCTTTATATCGAAGCTGTCTATCCTGCCGTACAGCCATTCAAGCGCGTATTCAAGCGACATGGAGGAGGCGTTCAGAGAGGCGGGGCCGTACTGCGCCGTCCCCCCGCGCCCGGAGGACTTTGAAATATAAAATTCCGCCAGGGCCGGGCCCGTAGACAAAGAGACCGCGGCCGCGGACTCCGGGGCGGGCTGGCCGGCGAGCAGGCTCATCAGGGTTTCCGCGTTAAGGCCGCCGGCGGGAGGAAAGGACGCCACCTCCCCGGCCTTGTTCAGGAGCACCGTATGCGGCCTGCCGAAAACCCTGAAGGCCTTGAAAACCCCGGCGCCGGCTTCGGGAGCCACCCAGCCGTCGATCCGCTGCGTCTTGAGGAATTCGCGCACGTCCGCTTCGCTCTCGTCGGTGATATGGAGGAACACGACCGGCTGGCCGCGGAACCTTTCCGCGAGCAGGTTCAGGGCGGGGAGGGCGTCCACGCAGGGCTCGCACCAGGTGGCCCAGAATTCAAGAACTACGACCTTGCCCTTAAGCTCCTCCAGGCTTTTCAATTCCGGGGCGGGCGCGCCTATAAGTTTTTTCAGGCTTATCGCGGGGGCGGGGAGGCCTTTCTTCGCGAGCTTCGGCCGCTCCGGCGGCTGCCCGGAGCAGGCGGCCAGGGCGGCGGCAAGAACTATCGGCAGCAGCTTCTTCATATGTTTCCCGGCCGGCGCGGCCTTTATTTTTTAATGCCGAGGGCGAGGCCTTCCCCGGCGGACAGGACCGCGGAGGAAAGAAACCGGTCGGAGTCGAACAGGACATGGAAGAACTCGCGCATGGACCGCGCGGCGGAGTTGCGGGCGGCGTCGTCGCCCTCGCGGCAGGTCCCGTCTTTCAGGAAAGCGCCGCCGGCGACCACGAGGCCGCCGGGCCTGAGATTGGCGGCGGCCCAGCGCAGGTAAGCCGGATAACTTTCCAGATCGGCGTCTATAAAACAGAAATCGAAGGGAGCGAGCTTCGCCAGTGTTTTAAGGCTTTCCAGCGCGGGGCCGTCCATGACCGTCACTTTGCGCGTAAGGCCGGAGGCTTCTATCCCCTCCTTCGCCGCGTTCACGCACGCCGGGTCCTTCTCGAGAGAATAGAGGCGCGCGCCGTCGGGCAGGGCGCGGGCTATCCAGTGCGCCGAGTAACCGTAGAGCGAGCCGATCTCCACCGCCTTTTTAGGAGAAGAAAGCCGCGCCAATGATTCCAGCAGCCGCCCCTCCATAGCCGTAACGGAAGCCCCGCGCACGCCGGCGGCGGCCATGGCTTTAAGGACATGGGCCGCGAAGCCCTCGTCGGCCTCGGTCAGGGCCGTGAAATAGGCGGCCAGCTCGGGTGTATTGCAGAGCCCGGGAAACGAGTCGGTGTTTTCTTTATTCATTGTCGGTTTTAGAGAGGCTGCCGGTGAAGAGTAACTCCGAAGCGGCGCCCGTCCGCCCCGATGCCGGCGCACATGAACACCGGGAAAGGCTCGAAGTCGGCGGCGTTAAGAGAAGCGGCGCAGAAAGCGCCGGCCGGGCCGGAAAGAGAGACCTGGGCCTGGAAATATCGGCCGGCGCAGTTTTCTTTGCCTCCGTACGGGCAGATCGCGTAAAAATTCAACTCGGCCGGCAGTTCGCCGCCGCCGGGGAGGGCCAGTTTCTCGGAAACATGGGCCGCGGAAGCCTGGCCGGGGCCGGCCGGCAGGGCCAGGCGCAGGGTCACCGGGCGGTTGCGCTCTCCGGGCTTGGGCAGCTGGCAGGAAGACCCGGCGCAGTCCTGCGTCCAGGCGGAAAGGTAGCCTTTAAGTTCCAGCGCGGGTTCGCCGACCGCCGCGGCGAGCGGCTGGGCTAAAAGCGATACTGCCAGTATGAGTTTATTCATTGTCCCGTATATTTTACAAAATATACGCGACATAATCGAATCACCCGCTTTTAATGATTTCCCCTCACTGCACCACCCGGTCCCATTGGGTCGCGTTGCTTTCTTTTGCTTCTTATGCTATATTTCAGTATCTATGGCAACCCCAAATATCAAGTTCGGCACCTCCGGTTGGCGGGCCGTTATCGGCGAAGACCTGACAATTTCAAGCTTGCGGCGCGTAGCCCACGCCGTAGCCGAGCACGTGAACGACAATAAAGAATACGGCTATAAAGGCGAGGAATACCTCCTGAACCTGCGCAAAGCCGGCAAGCCGGCGCCCAAGACCGCCAGGATAATAATAGGCTACGACACCCGCTACCTTTCCGAAGATTTCGCCCGGAACGTGGCCGAGGCGCTGGCCGCGGAAAGCATAACCGCGGTGATCTCGGACATAGAGGCTCCCACCCCTGTAGTCGCCTGGGAAGTGATGCGCAATTACGCCTCCGGCGGCGTGATGATCACGGCCAGCCACAACCCCCCGCATTACAACGGCTTTAAGTGGACGCCTTACTGGGGCGGCCCGGCGCTGCCCGAAATAACCAATGACCTGGAAGCCCGGGTGCAGAGCCTGACCATAGCCGAGGTGGAAAAGCACATCCCCTTCGAGCACGGAGTTACGGCCGGCATCATAAAGGTGGAGGATTTCCACGCCAACTATTTCAAGCAGCTCGACACCCTGCTGGACCTCGGCGCGATAAAGAAAGCCGGGCTTAAGATAGCGGCCGACTCCGTCAACGGCGCGGCGCGCACCTACCTTCGCCCCGTTCTGGAAAAAGCCGGCGCCAAAGTAATAGGCCTGCGCGAGGAGCGCGACGTGCTTTTCGGCGGCCACGCCCCGGACACCGACGAAGAAAATCTCAAGGTCCTGCGCGAGACCGTGGTGAAGAACAAGCTCAACCTCGGCCTCGCCTGCGACGGGGACGCCGACCGCTTCGGCATCATAGATTCCGACGGGACCTGGATCTCGCCCAATTTGGCGCTGGGCCTGGTCCTGGAGCACCTGGTCAAGAACCGCGGCCTGAAGGGCAAGTTCGCCCGCTCGGTCATGACCTCCCATTTCGCGGACGCGATAGCGCGCCACCACGGCCTGGAAGTGCGCGAAACCGCGGTCGGCTTCAAGCACATAGGCAATTTGCTGCGCACCGGCCAGTACCTGCTCGGCGGGGAAGAGTCCGGCGGCCTGTCCATAATGAACCACGTGCCGGAGAAGGACGGCATCCTGGCCTGCCTGCTCATCGCCGAAATGGTGGCCTACGAGCGCAAGCCGCTTAAAAAGATACTCGCCGACCTGAACAAGCGCGTCGGGAATTTCGTGAACTCCAGGGTGAACCTGAAGCTGGACAAGAACCTCAACATGGACGTCCTGGTAGAGCGCCTGCGGGTCAACCCGCCGCTCAACCTGGCCGGGGCCTCCGTCTGGCGCATCGACCACACCGACGGCTTCAAGTTCATCATGAAGGACGGCAGCTGGCTGGGCCTGCGCCCCTCCGGCACGGAGCCGCTGGTCCGCATTTACGCCGAAGCCCCCACCGCCCAGAAAACCGCCGCCCTTAACGAGGCCGGCAAGAAGATAATGAGCGGAAAGTTTTAAGGGACTGGCGCCGCTTAAGCGCCTGGCCCCAGGAGAAAAATAATGGACGCAAAAATAAAAAAGATCGTTGCGAGAGAGATCCTTGATTCCCGCGGTTTCCCTACCGTGGAAGCGGACGTATTCCTGACCGACGGCTCGTTCGGCCGCGCGGCGGTGCCGAGCGGCGCCTCCACCGGCACCCACGAGGCGCTGGAAATGCGCGACGGCGGGAAGCGGTATCTCGGGAAGGGCGTGATAAAGGCCGTCGAGAACGTGAACAAGGCCATCGCCGCCGAAATAACCGGCTTGAAAGCCGACCAGATCAAGATCGACGAGATGATGATAAAGCTCGACGACACGCAGACCAAGAGCAAGCTGGGCGCCAACGCCATCCTCTCCGTGTCCATGGCCCTGGCCAGGGCCGGCGCGGACTCCGCCAAACTCCCGCTCTATGCCTATATCCGCAAGGCCTACGGCCTGAAGCACAAGGACTACGTGATCCCCGCCCCGATGATGAACATCGTGAACGGCGGCAAGCACGCCGACTCCGGTATCAGCATCCAGGAGTTCATGATAGTCCCCACCGGAGCGCCGCATTTCACCGACGCGATACGCATGGGCTGCGAGATCTACCATACGCTCAAGAAGGTCCTGACCAAGGCCGGCTACAGCACCTCGGTAGGCGACGAGGGCGGCTTCGCCCCGAAGATCTTCACGCACGAGGCCGTGCTCGAGACCATCTGCAACTCCATCAAGGACGCGGGCTACACTTTCAAGGAAGTGCAGATCGCCCTGGACTCCGCCGCCAGCGAGTTCTTCCAGAACGACCGCTACGTGTTCGAAGGCTCCAACCTGACCTACCAGGAGCTTACCTCCAAGTACACCGAATGGAAGAAGCATTTCCCGATCATCTCCTACGAGGACCCCCTCGCCGAGGACGACTGGGAAGGCTGGGACCACCTTACCAAGCACCTGGGCAAGAAAGCCCGCGTGGTGGGCGACGACCTGTTCGTCACCAATCCCGAGCGCCTGAAGAAAGGCCTGGAGGAGGGCGTCGCCAACGCCATTTTGATAAAGCTTAACCAGATAGGCTCGCTGACCGAGACCATCCGCGTGATAGAGATGGCCCACAAAGCCGATTACGCCACCGTGATCTCCCACCGCTCGGGCGAAACCGAGGACGCCTTCATCGCCGACCTGGCCGTCGCCACCAACGCCGGAGCCATCAAGACGGGCGCGCCGTGCCGCTCCGAGCGCCTGTGCAAATACAACCAGCTCATCCGCATCGAGGAAGAGCTGGGCAAGAAGGCCCGCTACGCGAAGGACAGCGTTTTCAAGTTCAAGTAAGCGGCCCGCCATAGAAGCCCCGTCCGCTTTAAGCCGGACGGGGCTTTTTATAGATACGGCAAAAGATAGTGTCCGGAGCGACATTGAAAGCGTAGTCCGCGTGCACAGCGATGAAACCTCTCCGCGTAAAATTCAGCCTGAAATACCTGGCCATACTCGCCCTGGCCGCGCTATTGCTGGGGAACCGCGGCTTCCGCAGCCTTATCAAGAATTACAACGAGTACCGCCGGCTGAGATCGGAAAAAGCCCGGCTGGAGCTGCAGCGCGGGGACCTGGAGAAAAAGCTGGAAGAAATACACAGGAAGCCGGCGATCGAGCAGGCGGCCCGCAAGGAACTGGGGCTTATAAAGCCGGACGAGACGGAGTACCGCTTCCCCCCTCCGAAGGAGTCGGACAAATGATCAGAACGCGCCAGTTCAAGGTCGGGCCGATGGACAATTTCTCCTACCTGCTCTGGGACGAGGGCACGAAGGCGGCGGCCGTGATAGATCCCGCCTGGCAGCCGGAGAAGCTGCAGGAGTTCATAAATAAAGAAGGCCTGCTGCTGCAGTGCGTGCTTCTGACCCACGCCCACCCGGACCACGTGAACGGGATCCCTTTTTTCACCCGCGGGAATAACGAGCTGCCGGTCTACCTTCACGAAGCGGACCACTTCATGCTGGAAGGCAAGCCCCCGGTACTGCGCATAGCGCAGGACGGCGAGAAGATAGAGGCGGGCGTCCTTAAGATAGGCGTCCTGCACACTCCCGGCCATACCCCGGGTTCGGTCTGCTACCAGGCCGGCGGCGGCGTCTATACCGGGGACACTCTGTTCGTGGGCGAGTGCGGCCGCGTGGACCTGCCGGGCTCCAGCGCGGAGGACCTTTACGAAAGCTTCGTGAAGCTTTCCGGGATGCCGGACGGTACCGCCGTTTACCCCGGACATTCCTATAACGGCGACAAGTCCACTTTCGGCGTGCAGAAGGAATACAACCTTTACCTGAAGCTGGCCCGGGCCGGCCGCCGCGAGGAATTCCTGAAGGCGGTCAGGTGAAAGGCTGGGCGGCGGTTTCCGACTTCGACGGGACGATAACCCTGCGCGACGTAGGCGACCACCTGCTGCTCCATTACGGCTTTTCCGACAAGAAGACGATAGAGGAATCGTATTCGCTTAAAGTGCGCGTAGAGGATTTCATGAAACGCGCTTTCGCCGGAGCGAAGCTTACGGAAGAAGTAATAGCGTGCTTTGTGCGCGAGAAAGTCCGGGCAAGGGCGGGATTCAGGGAATTCATACTTTTCTGCGAGGCCGCCGGCGTCCCGTTGGAAATCGCCAGCGGCGGGATAGACCTGTACGCAGACCCGTTCTTTAAAAAGCACGGAGTAAAGGTCAAATCTTTCTTCGGCAGGGCGCGGGTGCTGAAAGGCGGCATCAGGATAGACTACCCCTTCCTGAAGCGGATGGACCTGAGCGCCTTCAAGGCCTCGAGAGTGCGCCGCATGCAGAGCGCGGGCCGGAAGGTGGTTTTTTTCGGCGACGGGCCCAACGACCTGAAGGCCGCGGAGCTCGCGGAGAAAGTTTACGCCACAGGCCGCCTGCTCAAGCTCTGCAGGGAGCGCGGCATAGCGGCCTCCCCGCTGACCGATTTTCGGAAAGCGGCAACTTTTATAAGGAAGAACACAGCGCTCGCGACCCGCGGCTCCTGATCCCCGGTCTTTTTCAATGCACCCTATAATTTTCCGCCTCGGTTCCTTTACGCTGCCCGCCTACGGCCTGCTTGTGGCCTGCGGCTACCTGGCGGGGATCTTCTATATTTTCCGGAAGGCCGGGGCGGCCGGGTTCGAAAAGGAGCCGCTTTCGGACCTTATCTTCTACACCGTGCTCAGCGGGATGCTCGGCGCCAAGCTTTTCTACGCCGCCACCTATTGGGGAGACTTCGGCGCGGACTTCCTTTCCAGGGCCTCCTACCTCCTGAAGAGCTTCCGGTACGGCTTTGTTTTTTACGGCGGGCTCATTACCGGAGCGGCCGTCTTTTTCCTGGCGGCCCGCCGAGCGAAGCTGAACGTTTTAAAAGCCGCCGACCTGTTCGCCGCGGCCCTGGCCCTGGGGCACGCTTTCGGACGGATCGGGTGTTTCATGGCCGGCTGCTGCCACGGCCGGCCGACCGCCTGCCCCGCGGCCGTCACCTTTACCGACCCGGCTTCGGAGGTCAACCCGCTTTACCTCGGAGTTCCGCTCCACCCGGCCCAGCTCTACGAGGCGGCCGGGAACCTGGCGATCTTTTTCCTCCTGAACGCGGCGCTGCGCCGCTCGCACGAAGGGAAACTTCCGCAGGGCGCGGCGCTCTCGCTTTACGCGGCGCTCTATGCCGCTCTGCGCTTCTTCGTTGAATTCCTGCGCGGCGACGACCGGGGCGCGATGCGCCTCGGCCTTTCCCCGGCGCAGCTGATCTCTGCCGCGGTCTTCGCGGCCGCTGCGGCGGTATTTTTAAGAATGCGGTCAAAGGCAAAAATATGAAAAAAACTAAACTGGTATATTCCGGCGAGCCCAAAAGGCTGGACGTCTTCCTGAGCGAGATGGGCGAGAATTTTTCCCGCTCCTTCGCGCGGCGCCTGGCCGAAGAAGGCCTGGCCACGGTGAACGGGCAGACTAAAAAGCCCGGCTACATCCTCAACGAAGGCACCGTCGTGGAATTTTCTTCCCCGGACTCGGACGAAGCCCAGGAGGGATTCGAGGACCTGATCCTGTTCGAGGATAAGGACATGATAGCCATAAGCAAGCCGGCCGGGCTGGCGGTACATCCTAACGCCGCAAACTGGGAGATAAACCCGGCGGCCTCCCTGCTTGGAGAGCCGACGCTGGTCTCCATGATATTTTCGGCGCGGCCGGAAATGGCCAAAGGCGGGATCGAAAGGCTGGGGCTTGTTCACCGCCTGGACCGCGATACCAGCGGCCTGATGCTTCTGGCCAAGAACGTGTATGCCCAGAAGGCCCTTACGGACGGCTTCAGGGAGCGCCTGATGGAGAAGACCTATATAGGCGTCGTCTCCGGGATCCCTGCCCAAAGAAAAGGCTCCATCGACGCGCCCATAGGCCGCGCCAGCGGCTTCAAGAAGATCAAAGTATGGGAATACGGCCGGGAGGCGCTTACGGATTATGTAGTTAAGGAGCGGGCGAAGACCTGCGCGCTGCTGGAGATCCACCCGCAGACCGGCCGCACCAACCAGATAAGGATACACCTCGCCCACATAGGCCACCCGATAATGGGCGACAAGCTCTACGGCGGCCCCACCGCCCCGCGGATGCTCCTGCATTCTCTCAGCATCGGCTTCAAGCACTTTTCCACCGGCAGGAAAAGAACGCTCGAGGCGCCGCTCCCCGAGGATTTCACGAGGGCCTGGAAAGCCCTGAAAGCGAAAGCGCGCGCTTAACACGCGCCGGCAAAAACGAAAACCGCCCGGCTGCCCCGGGCGGTTTTTTCATGCGCCGGCCTTTAGAATTTAGAGGTAGAGGAGAAGACCCGGAAATCCAGCCTGGGAAAAACGCTGTTCTGCTTCTCAAGGACCGCCAGCTCCTGCTCGTTCACGCGCTTTTCGATAACTTCGCCCAGCAGCCTGATGGCGTTGGCCGCGTGCGCCTCCAGCCGGCCCTTGGCGTATTCGGAGTGGGAGCCTATATAAATAAGAAAGGCCCAATCGGACGACTGGGAGAGCAGGGTTTCCCGCGCCGCCTGGTTCAGGGCGCGGGCGCTGAGTAGGGAAAGGTCCTGGTTGCGGAAGCGGTTGGCCGTCTCTATCATCTTGTCGGTGGCCGCGTAGACCGCGGGGTAGATAAAATCGTTGGCCTCGTTCACCCAGGGGTCGAAGTAGCCGTTCTCCCCCCACGAAGAGATCCCGGGCGTAATTTCCTGCGGCTCCTGGCAGGAGTTAAGATATTCCGAAGGGGTGACGAACTGCAGCGGCAGGCGCTCGACCCTTATTTTCCTTATCACCGCCTCGAGGAAGGCCGGGCCCTCGAACCACCAGTGGCCGAAGAGCTCGGCGTCGTAGCAGCTGACTATCAGCGGCCCCGAGCCGCGGGCGGCGTAGTGGTCCTCGGTCTGCTTCAGGCGCCGCGCGAGAAAGTCGGAGGCATGCGCCTCTACCCTGGCCAGGGCGGCGTCCGGGTCGTAATACTGCTTGGAGGAAAGGTCCGCATCTGGGCCCGTGATACAGTGATATTTAAGGCCCAGCGGGCGCCTGATCCCGTCCGTCCCGAAGTAGGGGCGCAGGTACTCGTAGTCCCCGTCGTAGCCGAGGTCGCGGTAAAATTCCCGGTAGGCCGGATCTCCCGGGTAGCCGGACTTGGAGCTCCACACTTCGCGCGAGCTGGCCGCGTCCCGGGCGAAAAGCCCCACGCCGTTGGAGGTGCGGTAAGGGGAATAGACGCCGTTGGGCGAAGAATCCACAGCGTGCGATTCCGTAAAGGTGTAATTAAAGCCGGACAGTTTCAGGTAGGAATTCAGCCGCGGCTCGTACGCGCATTCCGGCAGCCAGAAGCCGGAGGGCTTCCTGTTAAAGCGGTCCTCGTAGTCCTCGGCGGCGGCGGCCAGCTGGGCGCGGATGGCTTCGGGCCTGGCCAGCAGCGGCAGCACGGCGTGGGTGGCCGAGGTTATGATTATCTCTATCTGCCCGGCGTGCTGCAGGGCTTTGAGCGGGGTGATCAGGTCGCCGCTGTACTTATGGAGCAGTTCGGCGGCGTCGCCGTAAAGCTTCTGGTAAAGCTTCACCGTTTTAAGGAGGGCGGGTTCGTTCTGGGCGCGCTCTAGCTCCTTCTCCAGGAGTTCCAGGCGGGAGTCCACGTACAGCCCAAGCTTATCCTCGAGAGCCTCGTTCTCCATCATCGCGCCCAGCGTGGGAGAAATAGAGATGGTCACTCCGGGCCTGATACCTTCCGCGGCAAGGCGCTCCAGCACCGAGATGATCGGGACGTAGGTTTCCACGACGGCCTCGAAAAACCAGTTCTCCTCGAGAAAGGCTGAATTCTCCGGGTGGTTCACGTACGGCAGATGCGCGTGAAGCAAGAACATCAGGGAGCCGCGCGAGCTCATGAGAGGACCTTCTTGTGGAATTCCAGGCTGGCATAGGCCCTGTCTTCGGCCATGCCGGCAGCGGCCGGGGCGGCGGCCTGGTTGGAATCCAGCAGCCTTTCCCAGGCGCCGTTGCGCAGGGCGTAAAGGGCCGCTTCGCAGTTCCCCCCGCGCTCCGGCACCGGCAGGTAGGCGCGCCCGGCCTGCCACTGGGCTTTATGGGAGGAAGCCGGGGTTTTATCCTCGGCGTAAAAGAGGCGCAGCTCTATCTCGGGGGAAAAAGACGCGAGGCGGAAGGCCTCCGCGCGGCCCGCGGAAAACCGCCAGAAGACGAAAAAAGTCGCCGGGTTCTTCGGGAGAAGCACCAGGCAGTCTTCGGGAGGGAGCGGGCTTGAAAGTTCCGGCATATAGGGCCACCTATAATTTACTAAATTTCCCCGCACTTAAATATAAATTTTTCCTCATTTTTTTACCGGCCTTTTTTTTATATCATACTAACAGACGGACAGGAAGGGAGAACACCTATGCAATTCGACACGCTGAAATTCGCCGACGAGGAAGTTGCCGCGCTTAAAAAGGAAAACCGCTTTATCAGGCCCCGGGTGCTCGAGTCCGCGCAGGAGCCCGTCTCCGTCATCGACGGCAAGAAAGTAGTGAACCTCACCTCCAACAATTATCTCGCGCTGGCCAATAACCCGAAGGTAAAAAAGGCCGCCATCGAAGCCATAGAAAAATACGGCGTCGGCTCCGCCGCGGTGCGCACCATCATCGGCACCATGTCGATACACCAGGAGCTGGAGAGGAAGTTCTCGGAGTTCAAGCACGCCGAGGCCTCGATCCTGTTCCAGTCCGGCTTCACCTCCAACGTCGCCGTCTGCCAGTCGCTGATGTCCAGCGAGACCGACCTGCTTATCTCCGACGAGCTCAACCACGCCTCCATCATAGACGGGGCGCGCCTGGCGAAGGCCCCGCGGAAGATCTACCGGCACAAGGACATAAAGCACCTGGCCGAGATACTCGAAACCCCGGAAGCCAGGAGCGCCCGCCGCAAGATGGTGGTGACCGACGGCGTGTTCTCGATGGACGGCGACATAGCCAACCTGGATGAAGTGGTGGCGGTAGCGCACAAATACGGCGCTTTCGTGATGGTGGACGACGCGCACGCCAGCGGCGTGATAGGGAAAG
>CAZUQT010000019.1:0-25711 GCA_964622585.1 uncultured Elusimicrobiaceae bacterium
GGAACCAGCCGAAATCCACCTCTTCATAATCGGCGTCGAAGACCGTGGACCATTTGTGGAACCAGGTAAGCGTCTCCGCCTGCTCAGCCCAGAATCTCTCCGGTTCCTCCATTGAGAGGTCGTACAGGCGTCGGTATTCTTCCATGGAACCGACATGCGCCACCCTGGCGATCTCGGGCTTAACTGGATATAGCTCTTCAGGCATAAGTACCTCCTGCAAAACGGATTCGCTTATAATATCAAAAATCAGCGTCCGGACGGGGTTGCTTTATTTTGCGGTGAAACATTTTGTCCGGCGGCGTGTCATATCCTGTGCGGGGAGTAAAACCGGGAACGAGGATACTGACATGAAAAAGATAATTGAAATCGCGGCGGCGGCTCTGGGACGGGTGGCGGCGGCCCCCAAAGAGTTACAATACAGGTATGTTTTCGTGCCGCCGGCGGGCGGCGAGGGGCTCGGCGCGGTCTGCGTGGAATAATAATTAATGGAAAATGAAGAAGGCCTCCTTAAAAGGATAGCCGAAGGCGAAAAAGAGATCTTCGGGGATCTGGTGCTCAGGCACCAGGACTTCATTTTCAACGTCGTCTCGAAGTACGTGCGGATAGAGGAGGAGGCCCGCGACCTTACGCAGGACGTTTTCCTCAAAGCCTACGAGAATATCGAAAAGTTCCGCGGCGAGTCCAAAGTTTCCTCCTGGCTCTACCGCATCGCCTACAATCTCAGCATGAACTGGTCCGAGCGCCGCTCCGGCCGCGAGACCCAGCTGGACGACGAGCTGGCGGAGACCCTGGCCGAGCCGCCCAGCCTGGCCGAAGAGATCTTTGAAAGGGAAGCTCAGCTGGCGCGGGTAACAGCCATCCTCGCGGAGCTGCCCGAGAAATACCGGGCCGTGATAAGCCTTTATTATTTCGAAGACAAGTCCTACCAGGAGATAGCCGAGACGCTCGGCCTGCCCATGAACACCGTGAAGATCCACCTTTTGAGGGCCAAGGAAAGGCTTCGTGAAAAATTAGCCGCGGAAGAGTGAAACATTTTGCCGGCAGCCGTGTCATATAAAGTGAGGGGACGGCAAAGCCGCCCCGGTGAGTAAAAAAGAGGAGAATAACAATATGCTTAAGTTCCTGTTGAAACTATCTATCCTGACGGCCCTGGTGGTGGGCGTCATACTGCTGATGCAGCATCTCGGCCCGCTGGGGCCCGATACGAAGGTGATGCTCAAGTGGATAGGCTTCGGCGCGCTCGGCCTGGCTGCCCTGTGCATAGTGTCCATCACCCTGCTCGGGCTGGCAGGCATAGCGGTCGCGATCTTCGCAATCAGCCGCGGCCCCGGCGCGGGCGAAAGCGTGGCGGGCGGCCTGCGGGGCCTCAGCGGTCTGAAAGGCCTCAGCGGGCTCAGCGCCCTGGGCAGCCTTAAAGGCCTTGGCGATGTCTCTAAATATGCCTCCCGCACCGTGGAGATCTCCGTGCCGAAGTTCGAAGCCGGCTCCTTTAAGATAAAGACCCTGACCGGCGACCTGCTGCTGGCCGGCCATTCGGAAGAAGGCGCGCGGGCTACTGTGGAGCTGCTCGAGAAAGAAGTGAACGATGCCGAGGTCTGCTTCGAAGGCGGCGAGATAAAGGTAAAGTCCAAAAGCGGCCGGAAGGCGCAGCTGGGCGACGTTAAAGTGTTCCTGCCGGCCCGGCTGGGTTCGCTGGAGGCCGAGAGCGTGAACGGGGATATAATCATCAGCGGTTTCGTGACCGGCAGCCAGGCGGCCTTTAAGGGCGTAAACGGCGATATTTCGATAAGCGGGCTCAAGAGCGGCGGCGAAGCGGCGGTGAAGACCGTGAGCGGCGACGTGCGGATAAAAGATTCGCAGTTCGACTCGCTCAGCGCCCAGAGCATCAGCGGCGACGTGGACCTGAAGGACTTGACGGCCGAGAGCGTCACCGTGAAGACGGTGAGCGGGGATATCCGCCATGCCGGGACCAGCTTCAAAAAAGAGGTCTATGTAAGCGTCAGCGGCAGGGTTCCCCACCAGTAAGGCGCGCGCCGGACGGCGAAACGGTCCTTTCGATACTATTCTTCCGAAGCGAGAAAGGCCGCAGGGCCGAAAAAAGAGCCTCCCGAAATAAGGGAGGCTCTTTTGCATGGTCGGAGGGAGCCTTGAATGCCCGGCGCGCTAAAAACCGCGCGAGGACCCCCCGCCGCCGGAAGATCCGCCGCCGAAATTCGCTCCGCCCGCTTCCGGCGCCGCGGTTCCGGCGTTGGAGATACCGGCCGCGCCGGCCGCCACGGCCGCCGCCTCCAGGCCGTGCGAAGCCGGGGACAGGAGCTGTCTGGAGGTATAGCCTTTCCATTCCTCTTTAAGCCGGCGCTCGAGCGCTATTGAGATCCCTATCAGCAGCGCTCCAAGGACGGCCGGGTCCCAGGGAAAATGCCGGAAGCCAAGATAATCCTTGTTCGTGCACAGGGCCAGGATGATGCCCGCGGCCGAAGCGATCAGCAGAGCGCGCCGGCGGGCCCTGATCCCGGCGGCCAGTCCGGCCAGCGGGATAATGAAAGTGAGGAGATAAGACAGCCAATAGGCGGCCGCCGGGACTCCGGCCCGGGCCTTAAGGATATGCGGGATATCCCAGGGCCTCAGGTCGCCCAGGCGCAGGTTCACCGCCAGGCAAAGGCCTAAGAGCAGGAAAGCGGAGAGGAAAGATGCCTCTTCACGGAGCAGGACGGGCGGCCCGGCGCGTTCATCCCGCCGGATCAGAAAAAGCCCGAGCGTAAAAATGGCGGCCAGGAAAGCGCGCTGCCATGCTGCTTCGTCAAAAAAAGTAAAGGGGATAAAAGCCAGGGCGAGGACCCCGGCCAGCGCCTGGTAGAGGTGGCGGAAGCGGGCGTAAAGCGCGAAGCACCCCGCGGCGGCCAATATTTCCAGAGCGAGTTCCTTTTCGAAACCGTACAGTCCCAGCCCGTGCTTTATAAAATACACGGCGGCCAGCAGCGCCATGACTAGCGCCCCCGCTGCGAAAGCTTCTTCGGCGCCGTGGCGGTAGAACCGGAGGGGTCCCGCCAGCTGTTCGGCCGCGGCATAGGCGAGGGCGGCCGAGATCGCCAGCCAAACCGTATCTCCACCGTCCCTCAGGTCGAGCATCCAGAGCACGAAAGCGACCGTCGCCGCCGTCAGGAGCCCGGCGAAAACGAAAAGGAGGAGCCGCAGCATAAGCGTGGTCCGCTTAAGGTCCGTCCTGGTGGAGGCTTCAATTTCCAGGAACTGGGGCTCCGTGATCAGCCCGTTCCGCCGCCAGGCCGCCGCCTGCATTGAGAGCCGGAGCTTCTCTTCGTCCTCCGTTTTATAGATCCTCATGCTTCCTCCTTGAACCGGCGCGCCAGGTGGAACAGGCCTGCTCCCACGCAGAGTGAGGACACGATGAAGTAGAGGAGGATAGACCCTATCCCGCTCATATTCCGGAGCAGGACGAAGCAGACTCCCAGATAGCCGTAGAAGACGGCGTAGACCATATAGAAAAATTTACGAGACCGGACGGCGTGGGCGGCCGTCAGCCCGCAGGCGGCAAGCAGGCCGGCGAAGTAAAGGTAGGGGTCTCTGGTCGCCGTCCCGGAAAGCAGCGAGGCGAGGACGAAATGTCCGGCGAAATTGCCGTAGACGTCCTGGAAATGGCTCTTCACCTCCGTCCGGACGGTGAGATAGGCCGCGAGCGCGGCAAGCGTCCCGAAGACCAGGCCGAAGAAGCGGTAGCTTTCGGAAGACCACAAGTGCAGGCCCTGAAGCTGCAGGCCGAACCAGGCCGCCAGGGAGCAAAGCCCGAGGGAAAGCACGAGGCGGTTATCGAAACGGTAGGCCAGGGCCGCGAAGAGCGCAGAAGAAATAAGGAAGTGGGTTTTCCAGGCGTCGCCGAAAAGATGAAAGCGGCTTTCGGCATAGGCCGCCGCCAGGCCCCAGGCGACGCAGCCTAGGTAGAGGACATAGTCGAAGACCAAAGTGGGAGGGCGGACCGCTCCCAGGTCAAAGCTTCCTCCCCTTTTGAAGCAATAGGCCACCGAAGCCGCGAATAGGATGATCAGCCCGCCCAATATGGTCCAGGGGCCCAGGAGGTCGAAATAAGCTTTCACCGTGGCCGCCAGGCCGGCGGCGATCAGGATGGCGCCAAGGTAAAGGAGAGCCTGGAGTTCCCGGTGGACGGAAAAGGGCCGCTCCGACTCCAATCCTTTCAGTCTTTCCGCCAGGAGCGGGGACATAGCGCCGGAACTGGTCATTCCGTCCAGTATGCTGTCGAGTGTCATTATTGAAGCCTCCCCCGTGATCTGCCGCAAATACAAGTAAGCTTGGGAAAATCGCGGCTTGCCGCCAGTTCTGTCTATAATACAAAAAGCCGGGGCGCATTCCAGTCGCTTCATAAAAAAGAGAGCCTCCCGATTTAACGGGAGGCCCTTTTTCTCATAGCGGGAGGCCGCTTATTTTACGTGCTTGGAAATGATGCCGGCCAGTTCGAACATAGTGACCTGGGGCTTTCCGAACAGTTTGAGCAGGGTCGCGTCGGCGTTGATATTGCGCTTGTTGACCTTGTCCTGCAGGCCTTTCGCCTTTATGTAGTCCCACATCTTCTTGATGATCTCGGTCCGGGGGATGGGGGTGCTGCCTACCACCGCCGCCAGGTCCGCGTCCGGCTGCACGGGTTTCATGAATTTCGGGTTTGCCATAGTGTTTCTCCTTGAACTGCTTCAAATTTACCGCGATCAACCTCATGTTCGCCGTTTAAAGGGCTCAGCGCCTTACGGCTCTGTCACAGGCTTCAAAAGCGGGTATGCCTAGATACTAGCAAAAAATGGGCTTTGGAAAGCAAGAGGTTTATTTCCGGCTTTGTCCCGCTTTGGCGGCCGGGTCTCCTTATGAGAGCGGCTAAAAAGGGTTATAATTAGCTTTATGAAGGCTATAAAGGACAGGCGGGGGCGGAGCGTCTTCCTGGCCGCTTACAGCGCGGCGGGCGAGGCTGTCCACATTGGCGCCGCGGTCCTGGAAGCCGCTTTGCGCCTGAAGCGGGCCCTGGCCGGAAAGCCGGAGCTTTGCGCCGGCGCGATCAAAAAAATACTTGGTTTAGCCCCTGTTCGGCTGGAGATCCGTCTTTGGAACGGGGAAAAGATACTTTTGAATACTCCGGCCGACCTGGGCAACTTCCTCAACGATGTGGACGGGATAATCCTGCGCGACCAGTACGATGCGGGGAGCCTGGCCGGGAAGACCGTGGTGGACGCGGGAGCTAATATCGGCCTGTTCTCCCTTTATGCCCGCGCCCTAGGGGCGAAAAAGATATACGCTTTCGAGGCTGTGGCCGAAACCTGCAGAATTTTAAGGAGCAATTTCGCCCTTAACGGCTCGCTTAAAGCCTTTAACATCGCTTTAGGCGCTGAAAACGGCAAAGCGGAGCTGAAGTTCAATACGCGGGGGGAAGGCTCCTCGATGATAGACTGCGGAGATGCGGGGGTTAACCGGGAAATAACTTATTCAGGACGTAGGACGGTGAAAGTTGCCCCGCTGGACGGACTTGTGAAAGGCCGCGTCGATTTTATAAAGATAGACGTAGAAGGCTATGAGAAGAACGTTTTGCTCGGGGCTGAAAGGATAATAAAGAAGTATAAACCGGTCCTTTCCCTTGCGGCCTACCACAGGCCGGCCGACAAAAAAAACCTGCCCAAAGTTATACTCGGCCTCAGGGACGATTATAAAATTGCAATTAAGACTTTCGCCGAGCACGACTTTTACTGCGAATGAAAGCCCTGGCCCTGTTCCTGCTTTTTTTACCCGCCCCAGCCTCCGCCGGCGAGCCGAAAGCCTCTATTGAAATAACCGATCGCTACGGGGCGCCGCTGCGCGCCTATGCTGCCGGGGCTTCCAAAGCGCTTTGCGTGCCGGTTAAGCTGGACCAGGTCTCGCCCTGGCTTGTCCTGGCCACCGTGGCCGCAGAGGACAAGCGCTTTTTCCTGCACCCGGGCGTGGATTTCCGCTCCGTGGCGCGCGCCGTACTGCAGAATTCCAAAGAGGGCCGCACCGTCTCGGGCGCTTCCACGATAACTCAGCAGCTGGCCCGCGCCCTCGAACCTCATTCCCGGACTTTCCCGGGAAAGCTCTACGAGATGTTCTCGGCCCTGCGCCTTGAAGTGAAGCACAGCAAAGAAGAGATCCTTGAGGGCTACTTCAACGGCGTTTCCTACGGCCCCCTGCTCACAGGCGCCGAAGCGGCATCCGAAGACTATTTCGGCCTGCCGGCCAAAGACCTCAGCCTGGCGCAGGCCGCGCTTTTGGCCGGTCTCCCCAAATCGCCCGTAAATTACGATCCCCGCCGGAACCCGAAAGCGGCTTTCGCCCGCCAGCGCCTGGTCCTGCGCCGCCTCCTTGACCTCGGCCTGGCCGACGAGGAAAGCTACCGCCTGGCCCTGGCCGAAAAAGTCTCGGTGAGGGAAAAAGAAAAACATTTCGAGGCCCCGCAGTTCTGCGACTATGTGTTGAAGCGCTCCGGCGCCGGGAAGATAAAGACCACTTTGGACCTCCGCGCCCAGCAGGCGGCGGCCGGGGCGCTCAGGAACCGCCTTGCCGCGCTGGGCTCCAGCCACCATATCACGAACGGCGCGGCGCTTGTTATAGACAATGCCACCGGCGGAATATTAGCCTGGTCCGGCTCCAATGACTTTTTCGATTCCGTTAATGCCGGGCAGGTGGACGGCGTGACCGCTTTGCGCCAGCCCGGCTCGGCGCTTAAACCTTTTCTCTACGCCCTGGCCTTCTCAAAAGGCGCCAGGGCATCGGACTTGATAGAGGACGCCCCGCTTTACTCGGCCGGCGGCCATGCCCCGCTCAATTACGACAAGACCTACCACGGCCCGGTGCGCCTGCGGGAGGCCCTGGCCTGCTCGTATAATATTCCCGCCGTGCGGACCGTGGTAAAGACCGGTTTAGCGGCTTTCCTGGCGAAACTAAAAGACTTCGGCTTCGAATCCCTTGATAAGCCGGCGGAGCATTACGGCGAGGGACTGGCGCTGGGGAACGGCGAGGTGACGATGCTTGAGCTCGTGAACGCCTATGCCGCCCTGGCCCGCGGCGGCGTCTGGCTTCCGGCCCGTTTCGAAATGGAAAGCCCGGCCGCCCCCTCGCGCCGCGCTATCGGCCGGAGCGAGGCTTACCTTATAACTAATATCCTTTCGGACAATAGCGCGCGGGCCCCCGCTTTCGGAGTGAATTCGGTTTTCAACCTTCCTTTCGACTTCGCCGCAAAGACCGGGACCACAAAAGATTACCGCGACAACTGGGCTGTTGGCTATACGCCGGAGTGGACGGCCGGAGTCTGGGTGGGGAATTTCGACGGGACGCCCATGAGGAAGGTCTCCGGCATAACCGGCGCCGGCCCGGCCCTTAAAGAGCTGGCCCTGGAGCTGGAAAAACTTTACGGTTCCACGCCTTTCAGACGGCCGCCGGGCATAAAGACGGTCAAAGTCTGTCCCGCTTCCGGCCTTCCGCCTTCTTCTTTTTGCCCGGCTTCTATGGACGAGGTTTTCACCGCCGCCAACTTGCCCTCCGGCCAGTGCGCGGAGCATATGCCCCGGACCGCGCGCGAGCAAGTTCCGGCCGCTGTGAAATTTTCCGTTAAATTCCCCGCGGAAGGCGACATTTTCCGCATAGACCCGCAAACCCCGCTCGCGGCGCAGGCCGTCTTCCTGAAAGCGTCCGGCGCTGAAGGCGAAATAACCTGGATCATGGACGGCCAGGAGCTGGCTGAGAAGGGTGAAAGCGTCCTCTGGCCGCTGAAGCCGGGCCGCCACAGCGTGTTTTTCACGGTTTTTTATGACGGAAAACATGTTAAATCCAGATCCTCTGGTTTTAATGTAATTCGTTGACTCTATCGGGGGGAAGTTGTATTCTTTGCGAATATGGGAAATATGATCGATCGGCTTAAATTATGCGCGCAAAGCATTTAATATATTTATTCGTACTTGCCTGTTCCGCCTGCGCCCAGAAAGGTATGGTGATCAAAGATGTCCCGCTAGATCACGAGGACAAATTCCAGATTAATTATTCGCCGGTTTGGCAGGCTTTGGCCAGCCCGATGAGCGAGGCGAGGTATTTGCATACTGCAACGCTATTGCGCAACGGCAAAGTCCTCATAACCGGCGGGAGACGCGGCTCCGAGGCGCTTTCTTCGGCGGAGCTGTTTGACCCGGTCTCCGGCACCTTTTCCGTCACGGGTTCAATGAGCACTGGAAGGATATTTCATAGCGCTACCTTGCTTGCAAACGGCAGAGTGTTGATAGCCGGCGGAGTTGCGACCGATCTCGTCACTACTTTGTCATCGGCGGAGATATATGATCCCGTTCGCGGAACTTTTTCCCCTACGGGTTCGATGAGGGCGACGAGGAATGCTCATACCGCCGTGTTATTGCCTAACCGGAAAGTACTGGTTTCCGGCGGCGGCGAAGATAATGGCATAGCCACGCTTTCTTCAGCGGAATTGTATGATCCCGCCACCGGCACTTTTTCCTACACCGGCTCAATGAGCGCCGCGAGGCAGCAGTACCCGGCGATCCTGCTGCCTAACGGCATGGTGCTAATGGTCGGCGGATTCGGGAATAATGTGATCCTTTCCTCGAACGAGTTGTACGATCCGTCCGCGGGAACCTTTTCTTCCACGGGTTCTATGGGCGCGGCCAGGTGGAGACATGCCGCCGCGCTTCTGCCGGACGGGAAAGTGCTGGTTGCGGGGGGAGCCAATCCCGGCGGAACCCTTTCCTCCGCCGAAGTGTACGATCCGGCCTCGGGCGAGTTTTCCGTCACTGGTTCGATGCGCGTTTTAAGGCAATGTCCTATCGCGGCCTTGCTGCCGAACGGCAAGGTTCTGGTAGCCTCCGGGGCTGATGGCGTCACCAGTGTTCCCTCCGCCGAATTATACGACCCGGCGGCCGGAATATTTTCCGCCGCGGCTTCAATGAGCGTGGGCAGGAGCTCGCATGCCGCTGCCCTGCTGCCGGACGGCAAAGTGCTGGTCACGGGCGGGCATGATGGCCGTGGAGCAGTTTCCTCGGCTGAATTATATGGCGATCTTCCGGGCGGCGCTTCGCGCGGAGGGGCGCCTGTGGAGAGAGAAGTTCTCCAGAACCGATCCGGAACTTTTGCCGCCCCCGGGCGACAGCTTGGCCGGCAGGAGCCGCCGCCATCTGCCCATGGTCGTCCCGGGGAGACTGGCAGGGCCAATGTGGCGGTTGCCGACTTCATAGGCAAGAACGTATCCCAGGCGGACGCCTCGATAGTGACGGATTTTTTAAGGACCGAGCTTGTAAACACCGGGTTGTACAAAGTGATGGACAGGAATAACATGGACACCGTTCTTGCCGAACAGAAGTTCCAGAACAGCGGCTGCACCGAGCAGGAATGCGCAGTGGAAATGGGAAAACTGCTCAATGTCAGGCGGATGTTCGTGGGCTCCCTTTCAAAGCTCGTGGAAAACTATTATATTACGGTTAATGTCGTGGATGTGGCGACCGGGGAAATAACGGCGTCATACGACAGCGACGCTGTCTCCTCCAAAAAATTAAAAGACGCATGCAAAAGGATAGTGGAACGATCCTCCGGAAAGTGATCCTGGCCGGCCTGCTATTGCTGCCGCTTCGCGCTTTCGCCGGGTTAGCGCCTGGCGACAGGGCGCCTGATTTTGAATTGGCGGATCTGTCCGGCAAGACAGTTTCGCTGGCGGATATCACGCGGGGGGATAGGCCGGTCGTGCTTTCGTTCTTCGGCACTTGGTGCGTAAGTTGCCTGGAAGAAATGAAGGACTTGGCGGTAATCGCGAAAAAGTATAACGCCGTTGTCTGCCTGGTGGGCGTGGACGGGGATAAAGATGTGCTGGTCCGGTTCGCGGCAAAACATAATCTCCTTTTTCCCGTGCTTTGGGACCCTAAAGCCAAAACACTGGGCAAGAAGTACGACCTTATGCGCGGGGCCTTCCTGGTCGTTCCTAAAACTTACATTATCTCTCCTCTCGGCAATATCGAATATGCCGCCGAATCCTATGACGAGGCAAGGAAAGCGGCTTTAAACGCGAAACTTGCCGCCTTGAGCGCCAGGAAATGGGATAAGCCCTCTGAAGTTGCGGTCTATTTTAGCGGTTCCGCTAATGGCTACCTGGAATCCTGCAACTGCTTCAAACACCCTTACGGGGGCTTTATAAAACTGGTTTCTTTTCTGAAGGCTCAAGCGGGAAAGTATTCAGATCGCATTCTCCTGGACACCGGCGATTTCCTTCCTTACGGCGTTACGGCGGACCAGGCAGGGCCCGTTTTCAAGGCGATGGCCCTGGCGGGCTATGACGCCGTGGCCGTAGGGGACCAGGACCTGGCCTATAAGGGGTTTCTTAGCGAGGTTAAAAAAAGGAAGGGGACTTTCCTGGCTTCGAATCTTGGTTTTAAAGACGGAGTTCCGGGAGTTGCGGATAAAATAATAGAGGCAGGCAAGTTGAAAGTCCGCCTGGTGTCTTTCGCGGATCCGGAGACCTTTTCCCTCTATCCGGAAGAATTTACGGCTAAGGTGGCTTTTAAAGATATAAAGGAAGTATTGAAAGAAGGGAAGAACGCCGACTACCTGATACTCCTTTCCCATGCCGGGCTGGATGTGAACAGGAAGATAGCGGAGGAGTTCGGGCAGATAGACCTGATAATCGGGGGGCATTCGCAGGAACTTCTTAAAAGGCCGGTAAAGGCCGGTAATGCGCTTATCGTCCAATCTGGCGGCAATATTCAGAATGTAGGAAGGATAGTTCTGCGGTTCGACAGTAAAGGTAAATTCCTGGACTACTCACATGACATTTTCCCTTTAACTAACGACATGCCGGATTCTCCGCTGATAGCTGCCATCCTGAAAGAGTCTAAAAATACTAAGTAAGCAATAAAAACCCCCGGCTTTTAAAGGCCGGGGTTTTTTAAGCGCCTGAAGCTCTAGTTGAGCTCGGGGGCCAGGGTCTTAAGCATTTCGAAGGCGGGGGAGGCTTTGGCTACAGCCACAGTCTCTTCGGCCGCTATGCCCATCGCCGCTTTGGTGAAAGGGGAGGTGATGGACGAAAGCTTGGTCACGTCCTCGCCGCGGCAGGCGTCCGAGGCGCAGACATTGGAGACGCGGCAGCCGTTCTTGTAGACGTAATCGTTCTCGCCGCGCACAAGGATCCCCTCGATCACGCCGGTTTTGGCGTTGAAGACGGCGCTGCCGGAATTTCCGCCGTAGGTGTCCAGGTTGGCCACTATGTAGCCTTTAGGGGAAGCGTCGCGCACGGTTGCGCCGCCAGCTACCTTGGTGGGCAGGCCGGCGGGATGGCCGATGACGACCAGTTCGTCGCCGTTCTTAAGGGTGTCCTTGGTATTGTATTTAAGCGGTTCGTGGCCGGTTACTTTGCGGTCGAGGCGGACCAGGGCCCAGTCGGCGCCGGTCCCGACCTGCTCGCGGCCGATCAGCTCGGAGCAGCCGTAAACGTCATTGGCCGGCACGCTCTCGGGCAGAACGCCTTTGGCCTTAACGGCGAAGCCGAAAACGAATTTCATCGCTTTGCAGTCGTCGGCGGTCTTTACGCAGTGGCCGGCGGTCATGATGATGTCCGGGGCGACCAGGGAGCCGGAGCAGAAAGCGCCGGTGGCCTGCTCGTAAAAGGGCTCTTCTTTGCAGAGGCCGTAGGACTGCGCGTAAGATTCGGTGGTAAGCTGGGCTTTGTCGCCGTTTATCGTCACATCGTAGCCCTGGAAGAGGCCCACGGTGGAGTCGGCGAGTTTAAGCATTCTGGCGTCGGTGACCTGGTAGAGGTCCAGGCGGTTGTCGTCGCCGTAGATTACTTTGTCCTCGGCGCCGGCCGAGAAAGCGGGAAGGGAAAGGCCGGCCGCCATGAAAGCGAGGGCCGCCGCGGTGAATATCGTTTTCTTCATTGATGTCTCCTGTCTGCCTTGACTGTAGTCATTGACCAGAATCAATTGAAACTAATTAGGAGGCACAAAGCAAGAAAAAAATATTCCGGGCGCTGAATAAAAAACCCCCGGCTTTTAACCGGGGGTTTGTTTTTGGCGGCGGGCTTAGCGTTTGATAACGGCCACGGCTTTGCCGCTGATCAGGAAGTCGTCGTCGGGGTGCAGGTAGATGGGGTCGTAATCGTAGGAAGAGTCAGCTTTCAGGATCACCTGGCCGTTCTTCCGGTCGTCGATGAAGCGCTTGATCGTGGCCTTATTGTCGATGATAGCGAGGACGATATCGTTGTCCCTCACGTCTTTGCGGTTGCTGTCGATGATCACGTAATCGCCGTCCTCTATCTTCTTTCCGGCGATCTCGGCGCGGTTCATGGAAGTTCCATTGGTCTTTATCCCGTAAAGGCCCTTGGGAGTGGTCCTGTCGAGCAGCCGCCCGGAAACCCGCAGGAAGCCCTGAAAATTCTCCTCTGCGAAAATAGTGGCCGGCCCGCAGCTCGCGGTGCCTACTATAGGTATAGAGAATAAAGAGGAAGCGGTTTTGAGCAGGCCGTTGGCCCAGCCGGGGATCAAAGAGGTCTTTTCCATCAGGCCCTTGTCGCGGTCGATAGTGAAGAAACCTTTTTTCTCGAGCTGCTGGAGATGGTGCTTTATTTTCTGCGGCGATTCGTCGGGCAGGCCTATGGCTTTGGCCATTTCGCGCAGGCTGACCTGGGCAAGGTTTTGCTCTTTGGAAAGATGAAGGAGCTTCTCTTGTATAGGGTGCATATACAGATTATAACATACAAAACCGGTAAAGGCAATATCTCCTTAATACTTGACAAGAGGGCCGGGATGGTGTATACTGATTAGGCGGCTGATAAGGTTTTTGTTCTTTGTAAAAAATATTTTCAGGCAAAACAACCCGACACGCCCTTGTCGGGTTGGTGATGTAGACTATTAGGGTAAGGATTTAAATTAACGGAGGTTTTATTATATGGCAAACGAAGAAAAGAACAAAGCGCTCGAAGCGGCGCTCGCGCAGATAGAGAAGAGCTACGGCAAGGAAGCCATCATGAAGATGGGCGACCGCTCGGCCCGGATGAAGATAGAGACTATCCCCACCGGCGCGCTCTCGCTGGACCTCGCCCTCGGCGTAGGCGGCCTGCCCCGCGGACGCGTCATCGAAATTTACGGGCCTGAATCCTCCGGCAAGACCACGCTTACTTTGCACGTGATAGCGGAAGCGCAGAAGCGCGGCGGCATGGCGGCCTTCATAGACGCCGAGCACGCGCTTGACCCCGTATACGCGCAGAAGCTGGGCGTGGACGTGGACAATTTGCTCATCTCCCAGCCGGACAACGGCGAACAGGCCCTCGAGATCACCGAGAAGCTGGTGCGCTCCGGCGCCGTGGACATCATCGTCATAGACTCCGTCGCCGCTCTCGTCCCCCGGGCCGAGATCGAAGGCGAGATGGGCGATATGCACGTCGGCCTGCAGGCCAGGCTGATGAGCCAGGCGCTCAGGAAGCTCACTTCCATAATCGCTTCTTCCAAAACCTCCGTAATGTTCATCAACCAGCTCCGCCACAAGATCGGCGTGATGTTCGGCAACCCGGAAACCACCCCGGGCGGCCTGGCGCTGAAATTCTACTCCTCCGTCCGCCTGGACATAAGGAAGATAGAAACGATCAAGCATGCCGACGTAGTGACCGGCGCGCGCATCCGCGTGAAGGTCGTGAAGAATAAAGTAGCGCCCCCTTACCGCCAGGCCGAGTTCGAAATGGTAAACGGCGAAGGCATCTCCACCGAGGGCTGCCTGCTGGATATGGGCGTGGAAACGGGCCTGCTCGAGAAAAGCGGGACCTGGTATATTTACAATGGCGACCGGATGGGCCAGGGCCGCGACAATGCGAAGGCCTACCTTAAAGCCAATAAGGATAAAGCCGCCGCTATCGAGACCGAACTGCGCAGCCGCTTCCTGCTGCCCGGGCTGAAGCCCACCGTAGCGTCCGAGAAGGCCGCCGCCGAGAAGGTAATTGAAAAGGCTTTAGAGAAAGCCGCCGACAAGGCTTACGCCGAGAAGAAAGAAAAAGCCGGCAAGAAATAAACGCGGCGGCGAGAAGGCGCAACAAGCAAAAAGTCCTCTGTTTTGCTGTTGCGCCTTTTTGCGTCTTTTCGGCTGAACCCCGAAGTGGTATGATATGGACAAATGCGTCCTTTAGCGGCAGACTTTTCGCGGCATCTCGGCATGGAGCGGGGCCTGGCAAAGAACACCTGCCTGGCCTATGCCGGCGATACCGAAGCTTTCCTGGTCTATTGCGAGGCCAGGAAGACCGACCCGGCAAAGGCCGAGGCGCCGTTCCTGGAAGCTTATTTGTGGTCTTTAAAAAAAGAGAAAGGGCTTGGGGCCGCCTCGATCTACCGCAAGACGGAAGCCCTGAGGGCTTTTTACCGCTATTTGCGCCTTGAGGGGAAGGCCGACAAAGACCCCACCTCTAATTTCCGCGCCCCGAAGCTGCCGCGCAAGATCCCGCGCTTCCTGGACAAGCGCGATATGGAGAAGCTGCTTGGCTATCCGGCCGGCGACGCTTTCGCCAAGGTGCGGGCCGCGGCCGCGATAGAGCTTCTTTACGCCTCCGGTATAAGGGTCACGGAACTGCTTGGCCTGCGGCTCGAGTCCGTGAATTTCCAGCAGGGCTGGCTGAGGGTCTTCGGCAAAGGCTCCAAGGAGCGCATGGTCCCGGTGAACGCGGCGGCGCTCTCGCGGCTTAAAGACTATCTTGAGACCAGACAGCAGAAATTCGGCGGGCAGGCCATAGCCGAAGAGCTCTTCCTCAACCGCGGCGGTAAAAAGTTGAGTCGGATAAGCATGTGGAAGGACATAGTCGCTTTCGGCAGGGAGGCGGGGGTGGAAATAAAGCCCCATCCCCATTTGTTCCGCCATACCTTCGCCAGCCATCTGGTGCAGGGCGGGGCCGATCTGCGCTCGGTGCAGGAGATGCTGGGCCATGTCAGCCTGAACACGACGCAGATCTACGCCCACGTGGACAAGGGCGATATAAAGCGCGCGCATGAAAAGTACCACCCCGATAAATAAACCAGAAGACCGGGGATAAAAGCGGAGATTTATGATAGAAGACCAGAACGATATATTGGATTCGCGCATCAAGCTGCACGACAGGCACCGCTTCGAGATAAAGCTCGACATAGACCTGGACGCCTCGCTTAAGAGCTCTTACGAGGTAGAGACCTATTTCTTCGTCCCGCGCGCGCTCAATATCGGGCCGCACAACTACGGCAAGGAAAAGTTCTACAACTCCAGCCAGCGCTATATCCGCTTCCGCACGCCCAAGATCAGCCTCGGCAAGCTCTGCGACCCGACGCTCCGGACCTCCCCTCTAAACCGCATAAAAGAAGACCTGGGCAAGGTCATGTCCGGCTCCGGCGACCAGGCGCTTTCCGACAAGATCTGCAACGAGTTCCGCATGCTGGGCTGCATCATCCGCGGCGAGATCCGCGACTATGTGAAGATCTTCGTAGCGGGGCTCGCCACCTACGGCAGCGCGGTCCCGGCGGCCCAGCGCAAGCTGTTCGTGGCGGAGGGGCTCGAGACTTTCCTGGGCGACCTTAAGACCCTGGAAGCGTCCCTCGCTTCGGTCAAGGCCAGCCTTTCCGACCCGGCCGTGCCGGTGAAGGTGCGGGAAACCGCCGCTTTCTTCGACGAGTACATGAGCCTGATACTTGAAGAGTACCTGACCACGCTCGTCGAGGCGCTAAGGAAGGACCCCGAGGTGCGCAAGCGCTTCGAGGACGTGGAGAAGGGCGTGCTGGCCATCGTCACCGTCCAGAACCGCTACCGCCAGGCCATGAAATACCCGTCGGTGCTGGTGCCCGGTTCCTCCAACGAGACGATAATCTACCGCCGCGGCGTGCTCAAAAAATTCATCTCCAGCGTGCTCTACCTCAAGGCCGAGTTCTCGGAATGGGAAGGGCTGACCCAGGTGTTCTTCGGCCTGGCCGCCGGCGCCGCGATGTTCTTCGCCGTGCTGGTGACGTTCATCGTCGGGCGGCGCTACGCCGTCAACAGCATGCCTTTCCTGCTGGCCGTGGTCATCAGCTATATTTTCAAGGACCGCATCAAGGACTGGCTCAAGCTCCTGTTCTCCAAGAACCTCACCCGCTGGATCTCGGACCGCAAGATCGATATCCTCGATTCCGCCGGCAGCGGGGAACGCATCGGCCTGCTCAAGGAGGGCGTGACCTTCATCTCGGACCGGAACATCCCGCCCGACATCGCCCGGCTGCGCCGCATCGACAATATCACCTCCGTGGACGAGGAGGGCAAGCCGGAGCGCGTCTTCAAATACAAGAAGGAGATAACGCTCTATCCCGAAGTGATCATGAAGAGCCATGAGCGCCTCCGCGACCTCAACGATATCATGCGCTTCAATATCCGCGAGCTGGTGGAGCAGGCGGACGACTCCGCGGTGGATTACCCTTACGTGGACCAGGCTACCGGGGACGTGCGCACGGCGGCCTGCGCGCGCGTCTACCACCTGAACATGGTGCTCAAATACACCTATTTCGACAAGGAAGCGAAGGTCAATATCCATTACGAGCGCATCCGCATCGTGCTCAATAAAGACGGGATAGTCAGACTTGAAGAAGTAAAATTAGCGTAGCCGGATCAGGGATCAAGAGCCGGGAGCCAAGAAGCGAAGAGCGGGGAGCGGGGATTAAAGAATGGAAATTAAAGCTGTCGGGATAATGGGGTCCAATACCACGGGGACGGGCGCCGCGGAGCTGTTCCTTAAGAACGGCTACCAGGTGCGGCTTTACGACGACTTCAAGGACAGCCTGAACGTCGCGCTGGCCAAGATCTCCTGGTCGCTGAAGCAGGCCGGGACCGAAGAGCTGATGGGGAACATCGAGGGCGTGCAGGACCTTTCCAAGTTCAACGGGGCCGATATAGTCATAGAAGCCGCCGCGAAATCGCCCGAGGAGCGGAAGCTTTATTTCACGAAGCTCAGGAAGCACCTGGACCAGCACTGCGTGGTGGCGGCCCGCTGCGGGGTGCAGCCCCTGAGCGAGATAGTAGAATATACCGAGCTGCCCAAAGAGCGCGCGCTCGGTTTTCATTTTATAAAGCCGGTGCGGACCAATCTGCTGGTGGAAGTAGTGCGCACGGACCATACCAAGGACGAATACCTGGAGGCCGCTACTAACCTCCTGCGCAAGATAGGCAAGACCCCCGTCATCATCAAGGACAACCCTGGCCAGATAGTGGAGCGGCTGACCCGGCCTTTCATGCTGGCCGCGCTCCGGCTGCTCGAGTCCGGGAAGGGCTATCCGCACGAGATAGACGAGGCTTTCAAGGAAGTCGCCGGCGCGCAGTTCGGGCCTTTCGAGCTCGCCGATTTCGCCGGCCTGGACGCGGACCTGCGGGCCACCGAGGCTATTTACAAAGCGCTCGGCAGCCCGGAGCGCCTTGCCCCGTCCCCGACGCAGCTGCGCCTGGTGCAGTACGGCCAGCTCGGCCGCAAGACCACCATCGGCTATTACATCTACGAGGAAGGCCGCATCGTGGGGGAGAACCCCGTGCTGCCGAATATGATCAAGTACCTCGGGCTGAAAAAGACCTTCAAAGAGGACATCTTCGCCGAACTGATGCGGCCCGTAGTGGAGGAGGCCAGGCTGCTGGCCTCCGAGATCATGGCTTCCGAGTACGATATAGAAACCGCCGCCAAGCTGGGGTTCGGCTGGCCCAAGGGCCCTTTCGCTTTCAGCCGCGACATGGCGAAGGTCCTGGAGAAGAAGAAAGTCTCCGAATTCGACAAGCTCGATACTTTTTAGGGTCGGGCCGGCCTCGGGGAGAGACGGGAACTATGGGAAAGCCTTCGCTGTTAAAAAAACTGTGGAGTTCTATAACCGATTTTTTCCTGGTCGGCGGCACGCACGGGACGGTGCGGCTGGTGAAAACCACCTATGCCCCGGACGGCAAGCACAGGGTCTGCTTTTTTCAGAGGGACGAGGACGGGGTCTGCGGTTTCCGCGAGGAATATTTCGACGACAAGATCCTTGAGATGAACTGGCTCCCGGTAAGCGCGAAGCCCGCCGAAGAATATTCCGATATGGACTCCGCCGCCGCCGCCGCCAAAGCCGAAATAGTCTGGTTCAACCTTCTGCCGTAATTTTCCCGCCGCAAAAAAACGACGGGCCGCTTTTAAAAGCGGCCCGTCATTTTTACCCCGGCGCAGCGGCTCAGCGGGCGGAGCTCAGGTAGCCCATCAGCCTGTACATCAATTTGGCGGCGTTGAACTCGGTGATGGGGGAGCCTTTTATCGGCGCCGTCTCCATCACGTCCACGCCCACCACTTTCTTTTTCAGGCAGACGGCCTTGAACAGTTTAAGCGCGTCGTGCCACATGAAGCCGCCCGGCTGCGGCGTGCCGGTGCCGGGCATTACCGCCGGATCGAAGCCGTCCACGTCTATGGTCATGTAGACCGTATCCGTCAGCTCGCGCAGGATATCTTTCTCCAGTTTTTTAAAGTCCAGGTTCTCGTGCATCAAATAGGTCTTCACGTTGCCGGCATTGTGGAACTGGCGCTCGTCCACGCCCACGCTGCGGATGCCTATCTGCACCACCTTGTTAGTGCGGGAAACCGGGTAAACGGCGCAGGCGTGGCTGTGCTTCGAGCCTTCGAAGGTCAGGCGCAGGTCCGCGTGCGCGTCGAAATGGAGGATGGACAGGTCCTTGTGGCGCTTTATGAAAGGGGGCAGAAGGCCCTGGGTCACACTGTGCTCGCCGCCTACGAAAAAAGGAATGGCCTTGGTGGAGGAGAGCAGCTTTTCCACCGTGCGCTCCAGGCTCGGGAAAAACCTGTTCTCCGTCATCGCGCAGTTCACGGGCTGCGTGGTGAAAATGCCCCGCTTCCAGGTTTCCTCTTTCGTCTCCTCGTCCCAGAGCTCGATCTGGTAGGAGGCGTCTATGACGGCGGGGGGGCCGTACTTGGTCCCCTGCCCGTAGGAGGTGGTTTTTTCGTAAGGGATGGGCACGACGATGAAGGCCGCGTCCTTGAAATTGATCCTTTTGCGGAGCACGAACTGGTTTTCTGCCGGTTTAAATGCCATAAGTCCTCACTAAAGGGGTCAGGTCTTTACTTTTGACCTGTTGTTTGAGGTCAAAAGTAAAGACCTGACCCCGTCTGCAGGCGCCCATAGTTCAGAACAGGAAAACCGCCGCCGCCACCGTGGTGGTCCAGACGCCTTCGGTTCCTATGGCGGACTGCGTGATATTTGCGGCCCTTACTATCTTGCCGCTCAGCTTCCAGATCTCTTCTTTCTGGTCCCAGGTGGTCTCGCCGCCGAACTCTATGCCCTGGATGGTGGAGAGCATCAGCGCGGCCAGGTCTTCGGCGTAATCGCCGGTCTTCTCGTCGGTCTCACCGAAAGTGTGGTGCTCGGAGATATAGCCGTAATGGGACTTGTCCTTGGGCACGGCCAGGCCGACCGAGGAGGCGATCAGCCGGTGGTTCTCGTTGATCGCGTTGCGGCTCAGCACGCAATGCACGATCTGCCCGTCCTTGAGTTTTTCAATTCCTTTCTTGGCGGGGATGACCTTGCAGTAGGGGGGGAAGATGCTGGAGACGTGCACAAGATTGTATTTGGCGATCTTGGCGTCCCTGAGGGCTTCCTCGAAGCTGGCGAGCTTCTCTTTGTGCCGCCCTAAGCCTTTGGTGAGAAATACTTCTCTGGGTACGGGGAATGATGACATGTGTAAATTATAATAAATAAAGGGGTCAGGTCTTTACTTTTGACCTGTAGCTGAGGTCAAAAGTAAAGACCTGACCCCAATTTTATTTATCCTTCAGGTCCTTCATTTTTTCCTGGTAGTCCTTTTCCAGGCGCTCGCGGGCTTCCTTGAAGCGGCGGGCCAGGTCGGCCTCGCGGGCGGCGTAGCTTTCCTGCAGCGCGGCTTCGCGCTTCTGCAGGTCGGTGACCAGGCGCTGCTCCTGCTCGAGCAGGCTGCGGAGCTTGCCCCGCTCCGCCTCGATCTGCGAGGCGCGGATGCGGTGGCCGTCCTCCAGGTCCTTCTTCCTGGCCTCATGCTCGGCGCGCAGCTTCGTCTCGAGCTCCCCGAGCCGGGTATTATAGGTGGAGATGGTCTCGTTGAGCTGGAGATTTTTCTGCTCGAGCTCGTCCTTGAGGCGCCCCACGCTCTCGGCCAGCGAACGGTCCGTCTCTATCTTGGAAGATTTCTCGGAAAGCATGGCCTGGTAATTGTTCTCCATCTGCGCCTGGCGGGCTTCCAGCGACTTCTCTTTAAGCTTGTAGGAGCTGTCCAGCGCGGCCATCAGGTTTTTCTCCCGCGCAAGGTAGGACTCCTCCATCTCTTTGGCCTGGGCGGCCAGCCTGGAGTTAAATTCGTCCTTAACATACTGCAGCTTGCGGAAATACTCCTCCTGGTCGGCGCGGCGCGCTTCGTCCGAGCGCTTCGAGATGTCCGTAAGCTGGCCCAGGTAGTTCTGCTCTATGTCCTTGATCTTGTCCAGGAATTCTTTTTCGAGGGTCTGGCGCAGGTCGCGGGCCTTTGTAAGGTTCTCCTGGATAAGGGTCTGGCGCCCTCTTTCGGTCTCCTCCAGTTTGGCGCCCAGCAGTTCCAGTTCGTCTTTAAGGGCCGAGAGCCTCCTGGTCGAGATCCCGTTCTCCTCGGTCGCCCTGGCCAGGCTGGCTTCCATGGCGCCAAGCCTGCTCTGAAGGTCGAGCTCTTTTACCGCTGCGGTTTCGGAAAGGCGCTTTTCCATATCCGCGGCGGCTTCCGCGGAGAGGGCCTTGAGCTCGCGCTCCCTGGCCTCGTAAAAATTCTTAAGCTCGGCTTCGCGCCTGGCGGCGTTCCGCTGCTCCTCGGCCCGCGCCTGCGCGGCCTGCGCGGCCGCGGCGCCGTCCAGCGCCGCTTTCTCTTCGTCCCAGCTGCGCCTGGCGGCTTCGGCCTGCGCCTTGAGGGCTTCCGCGTGGCGGTTGAAATTCTCGGTCACCTCCGCTTCGCGCGTTTTCAGCGCTTCGAGGAAGCGGGCTTCCATGTCGGCGGCCCTTTTTTCGAGGGCGGCGCGCTCCCGCTCCAGCGCCTCCTCCTTGATCTTCAGCTGGGCGCCGAGGCGGAAGCTTTCGGCCTGGAGCCTTTCGGCGTAATCGGCGCGCAGCGCCTGCTCGTGCTGCTGCGCCTCTTCCTTGATCCTGGCGGCCTTGACCTGGAGCTGCTCTTCGGAGCGCTTGAGCTCCTCCTCCATGCGGGTCTTCTCGGTCTCGATGACCCCGCGCGCCTGCGAATCGTGCGAGACCAGCGCCTCTTTCAGACGGGCGGTCTCCTGCATCAGCGAATCCACCTTCGCCATCGCGGAGTCCTTCTGGGAATTGAGGACCGCGTACTGGTGCTCTATCTCCTCGTACTTCTTGGAGAGGCTCAGCTCTTTGATCTTGTAGGATTCCTCCAGGGACTGGCGGAACAGCGAGCTGCGCTCTTCGAAAGTTTTTTCCAGCTCCTGCTGCTTCTGGGTCAGCAGGTCGCCGACCTGGGCGCGGAGGCGGGCGGCTTCCTCCCGCTCCTTGGCGATAGCGGCTTCGCGGGCGTCCATGGCGCGCAGCCGGCGCTCGGTCTCGGCCGAGAACTCGGCCAAATTGTTGGCGAACTGCTGCTCCATGCTCTTTTCCTTCCTGAGCAGGGCGTCCTTGCGGCGCGCCGAGTCTTCTTTCAGCTCATGGTCCAGCAGCTCGTGCTTTTCCGCCAGCTCCTGCTCGCGGGCCAGGTGCTGGGCCTGCAGGTCGTGCGCCGTAGCCGCGAGGGAGGCTTCTTTCTCGATATAAAATTGTTTGAATTCCGCGTACTTCGCTTCCCAGGACCTTTCCCTGGTCCCCAGCTCTTCCCGGGTCTTGGCCAGGGCGTCCTCGAGCCTTCCCGTCCTTTCTTTATACTCGGCTTCGGCCGCTTCCAGGCGGCGGGAGTACTTGTCCTCGATAAGCTTCTTGTTCTCTTCGAGCCAGCCCGCGTAGTGCGCGTAAAGCTCATGCTCGCGCTTGGTAAATTCGGCGTTGAGGCGGTCGTTGAGGGCTTTCAGCTCCTCCACGCGCTCGCGGCGCATCTGGCTGCGGATCTCCTCGGCCGAGATGGCTTCCCGGCTGTGGTAGTCGGTCTCCTGCTGGCTCAGCTTCAGGCGCCACAGCTCCTCCAGCTGGCGGGCGCGGTCCTGGCCCTCTTTTTTGGCGGTTTCCCTGCCCAGCTTGAGCTCCTCGATAAAGGTTTCCCTTTCGTTCTTGAAATCGGCCTCGCGCTCGGTCTCCCATTTCTTGAACAGGCCCTCCATCTCCAGGCGCAAATTCTTTTTCTGGGCCGCGAGCTCGGCTTCTTTTTTAACTATGTCGGCCTTCAGCCGTTCCCGCTCGGATTCGAACTCGGAGCGCTGCAGGGCTACCGCGTCGTCGAGCATCGACTGGTATTTTTTCCAGAGGGCGGATTCTTTCTCCACCAGCAGGCGGGCGAGGTCCTGCTCGCGCCTGGCTATGCGCTCTTCCTGGGCGCGCATCAGCGCCTCGAACTCGGCCTCCTTGGCCTTGCTGCTGCGCTGCACCTCTTCGAAGCTGCGCGAGCGCGTGGAGGCCAGCTCCAGCTCCTTGTCCCGGAGCTCCGAGGTCAGGCGCAGGACCATCTTGGCCGAGTCGAGCTCGGTCTCTTTTAAGATGTCCTCGTAATCTCTTTTCATTCGTCCGTACCCGCGCTTAAGGCTTGCGCGCTTTTTCCTCGAGTTCTTTTATCCTGCGCTCGTAATTGGAGCGCAGCATCGCTTCGGTCTCTTCCCACTTGCTCTGCAAATGCTGTTCCTTAAGAGTGTTCTTCTTGATATATTCTTCCTCTTTTTTGAGGACCCAGAGCGTGAGGCGGTTATGTTCCTCGTCCATCTCGGCGAATTTGGCGTGCAGGGCGCTCTCCTGCTCCTTGCGCATTTTGTCCACGGCCGCCCTGCCGCGCTCCAGCTCGGCGTAGTAATTCTTTTCCAGCTCGTCCTTCCTGGCCGAGAATTCCTCCTCGCGGCGCACGCTTTCGGCGCGGTGCTTCGCCAGTTCGGCCTCCAGCCTCTGGTTCAGGAGCATTTCCTTCTTTTCGAAGTCGGACCGGAGGGCCTGGCGGTCGCCGTTCAGGACCTCGAGCTTCTGCGACTCCCAGTCCAGCCTTTCGCTGTGGTACTGGTCGTAAAGTTTCTCCGAGATATCCGCGTGCCTGGCCTCCAGCTCCTTCTCCCTGGCGGCGATGGCGGCCTCTATCTCCTGGCGCCGTTTTTCCAGGTTCTTTTCGTGCAAGGCCATGGCTTCTCTTTCGCGGGCGTTGAATTCCGCTTCCAGCTTGGCCTGCCGCTCCGAGAAAAGGACGTTCAGCGCCTGCTCCCGGTTCTTCATCCTGGTTTCGAGCTCGGCCTTGCGGCCCTCGAGCTTGACGTAAAGTTTTTCCGACTCGTCCTGCAGGCGCTGCTGCAGCGCGGCCTCGGCTTCCTTGAGCTTCTGGTCGAAATGGGCCTGCAGCTGGGTTTCCTTCTGCATAAGGCCCGCCAGCCGGTCCTCGTGCTCCTTGTCCAGAACCTCCCGGTGGGAGTTGAGGGCCTTGTAGAGCTCCTCCTTGGCGGCCGCGAGCTTCCCGAAAAGTTCGTGTTCCTTGTCCTGCAGTTCGCGGTAGAGCGCAAGCTTGAATTCCCCGCGCTCCTGGTCCGCGGCGGCTTTCAGCTTGTCCAGTTCGGCTTCGCGGGCCTGCAGCTGCAGTTCCCGGGAGCGGAAGGCTTCCTCGGCCTTGGCCCGCTCCTGGCGGACGCGGTCTTCGGCCGCCGCCTGCAGCGCTATGACCTTGGCCGCATGCGCTTCCTCGAGCGCGGCTTTCTCTTCCAGGACTTTAAGTCTTTCCCGTTCGGCCGCCGCGGAGCGCGCGGAGTACTCGGCGGTCAGGCGCGCTTTCTCTTCGTCAAGCCTGTCGTTAAAAGCTATTTCAGTTTCTTCCTGTTTGCGCCGCAGGTCGTTCTTAAGCTCTTCCTCGCGCTTCAGGAGTTTTTCCTCTAATTTCTTTTCGGCAGCCGCGGCCTCGGCCCGCAGCGCGGTCTCTTTGGCTTCAAGCTCCCTGGCGCCGGCTTCCGCCTTCGCCGCAAGGCGCCCCTTCTCGGAGTCCAGCTCGCGCTTGAACTCGGTTTCGGAAGCCTTGAGGGCGTTTTTCTGCGAAGTTTCAAGTTCGGATTCTTTCTGCGCGAATTTAAGTTTCAGCTCGTCCTCGAACTGCGAAAGTTTCTTGTGCAGGAGCGAGCGGTGCTGCTCGAATTCGGCTTTAAGTTTTTCTTTTTCCTCGTGGAGGACGCTTTCTTTTTCCAGGCCCCAGTCGTCCTCGCGCTGCAGCCATTCCGCCTTAAGGCGGCGCTTCACGGCCTCGACGCGGGTCTCGAGCGCCTTTTCCTTCACCACGTAGGCCTCTTCAAGCCCGGCGCGCAGGCTTTCCAGCCGGCCGGCGTGGGCGGCTTCCAGGGCCCGCCTGGCTTCGTCCGCTTCCGCCTGCTGGCGCACCGCCCAGGCGTTCTGCTCCTCGAGCAGGCCGGCGCGCAGGCCTTCCTCGCGCGTCCGCATTTCCGCCTCGGTCTTTTCGCGGAAAGCTTTTAACTCATCCTCCTTGCGGGCGGCGAGCGAGTCTTCTTTCTTTTTAAATTCAATTTCGAGGCGGGCGATCTCCTTGCGCGTCTCTTCCCCGGACTGCGCGCGTATCGCCTCGGCCGCTTTGTCCCACTGGGCGCGGGCCTCTTCCAGGGACCGGTCGTAGCGGGCGCGGATCTCTTCTTCGCGCTTCTTTACCAGCTCCACCAGCTGGCTTTCCATCTCCAGGCGCAGGTTCACGTATTCCTGCTCTTTCTTCTCCACCGACTCCTTCATCCTTGCGCGCAGGGTCTCCAGCTCGCCCTGGCCCGCGGCCCTGAAGGCGGCAAGCTCGGCTTTTTTTTCTTCCTCGGCGCGCGCAAGGCGCTCGGCGAAATCTTTTTCCAGCGCGGCCAGCCTGCCGGCGAAAGACGCCTGTCTTTCGGACTCGCGCGCGGCGGCCGCGGCGCGGGCCTCTTCCAGCTTGGCCTCCGTTTCGGCGTAAAGCGAGGACCTGAGTTTGTCGGCGGCTTCTTCAAGGGCCCCGCGTCGGGCGGAAATCTCTTTTTCAGCTTCTATCTTCAGCGCTTCCAGCTTTTCAGAGCGCTTTGCATAGTCCTTTTCCAGCTCGGCCTGCCTGGCGGAGAACGAATCAAGCTTTTCGGCTTCCCGCGCGGAAAGGTCCTTTTCGGCCTGGGCTTTCAGGGCCTCCAGCTTTTCGAAGCGCTCGTCTTCCAGGGCCGCTTTGAATTTTTCGAGCTGGGCTTCCTTCTGGGCCTGCAGTTTTAAAAGTTCCCTCTCGCGGTTCTCGTAGCGCTCGCGCAGCGCCAGCTCCTCCTGCTCGGCGCGCAGGCGCTGGGACGCGATCAGCTCGTTCTCCAGGCTCTCGTATTTCTCGCGCAGGGCGGTTTCCCTGGCGGCCAAATTGTCCTGGTGCTTGGTCAGCAGCGTGCTGAGCTCCGCCTCTTTCATTTCGGCGTTCTTGCGCTGGTCGTCGATCATCGCCAGCTTGATCCGGCCTATCTCGGCTTCCCGGGAGGCCAGCTCGTTCTTGAGCGCCTGGATCTCTTTTTCGAGCTGGATGCGGGAGGAGCGCCAGTTGACGG
>CAZUQT010000020.1:0-25398 GCA_964622585.1 uncultured Elusimicrobiaceae bacterium
ATGCTTGCCTTTTATAAGCGGCTTGACTTGCGAAACGGAGCGGGGGCTCCCGATGCCGATCCGGCGTCCCGGGATTGGGTTCTAAGCCAGGCTTTAAAAGCTTTGCCGATAACTACGGCAAAGGCGCCGCCTGCTGAATGGAATGACCGTTACCGCGCGGCCGAAGAATATCTGGCATATCTCGAAGAGCAGTCATACGTGGGCTTTGAACTGCTTAAGAACGCGAAATATATTTCAAGTAAAGGGGCCTGGGGTGTCAAATGGAGATGGGGCTATTATGCCGAAGACCCGGAGAAATACTGCCAGAGGGTCCTGCATACCTCGTGCTCACATGCGGGACTGGAAGATATTAAGGCGCCTGTTTATCCGGAGATGGCTGAATATTATAAGAGCAATATCTCCCGGCAGAAAAAAATACGCGCTGAAATACTTTCCCGCTTGAAGAAGGGGCGGGGTTAGCGGGAGATAGGGACGTTGATTACTAAATGACTAATTGTCAGCGGCTTATTTAAAACCGCCGGGGAAGTTCCCGGCGGTTTTCTTTATGGGAAGGCGGGGGAGTTTTACTTCGGAAGCATTGCGGCCATGACGCGCTCGTATTCAGCCTGGGGGATCTCTTTTAATTCGTCGGTTATCAGCACGGCTTTGGTCCCGGCGAATACCTTTTTCGTGGTCAGGGCCCCCTGGTTTATCGCGCCGGTTCCGGTAATGACGCCGCCGGCCGCCAGTTTTATGTCGTAGGTCCAGGAGTTCAGGCCGGCGTCGGAATACGTAAGCGTCCCGGTGAAGGTCTTTCCGGCGTCCTGGGTGTCGTATACGAGCGAGGCGCCGCGCCTTTTCATTGTGGTGAGATAAGTGGACGGCGGCACGGCCGGGCTTCCGCCGGGCTGGGTAAGGGTTTCGGTAATAAGCGAGCCGTCGGCGGAAACCTCCCTCTTCGCGGCCGAGGTCGTGCCGCCGTACGGGACTTTCCCGTCCGCCGAGGAAAAGCGCGAGGGGCCGAAGTAGACGGCTGTCTTTGCCGCGCCTTCCGCGGCCGGGCCTTTTGAGCAGGCCAGGAAAAGAAAGGGGAGCAGTACCGCGGTCTTCAATGTGTTTGTTTTCATATATTTTGAGTGGCTCTTGAGTGATATGGTACAACATCCTCCGACCGCCGTGGAAGACCGGCGGTTTTGTTTTTGTAGAATATTAGCTGACGTATTTATAGCAGAGCGAGAGGGTATATGAAGGAATTGAAGGCCGAAGACCTTATTCGAATATATTCGCTGAAGCCGCATCCTGAGGGCGGGTTTTACCGCGAGACTTACAAGTCCGCGGCCAGGGACGAGCGCGGCAGGCATTTTTGCACCGGGATCTATTTCCTGCTGCCGAGAAAGGCCACGTCCCGCATGCACCGCCTGAAGTCGGACGAGATGTGGCATCACTACGGCGGCGGCGCTTTGATAGTGGGGATGATATTTCCCGACGGCAGGGAGGAACGGGTGGTGGTCGGGCCCGACGCCGGGGCGGGGGAGGTGCAGCAGTTCGTGGTCCCCGCCGGAACCTGGTTCGGGGCCTGGCCGAAGCCGGGCGCAGCTTTCGCTTTCGTCGGCTGCACGGTGTCGCCCGGCTTCGAGTTCTCCGATTTCGAGTTCGGCGAGCGGGCTTTCCTGCTTAAGGAATTCCCTACTTCCGGGAAACTGATCAGGCTCCTGACCTGAACGAGAGAAAAAGGCTTGCCGTAGGGGTTAAAACTTTAAATAATGGTATATAGCGCCCCGGAAGGGGCTTTGGACTAGGAGAGAAATGACGACTAAAATTAATCTTGGACTTTCACTTACGCTGAACGTGATACTTGGCTTTGTGATATTGCAGAATAACAAAAAACCGGTGGCCCTTTCTGATTTCAGGGACGCCGTCGCGGATACCCGGCCTTCCTCCCAGGCAGTCGATATCGTTCCTGCCGAAGTATTGCCTCCTCCCGCGCCCGAGACCGTTTTTGTTGAGGCAGCCCCGGCTGCGGCCGCCGTTGTAGAGCAGGCCCCGGCTCCTGCCCCCGCCCGGGCTCAGGCGATCATAGTTGCGAATGACCTGGCCGCTTATAAGCAGGAGATGGCTGAAGACAGGGATGTGGTGGTAAGCAATCTCTTCCGCTCGGAAAAGAACTGCGACAGGGCCATGCACGCCGCTGTGCGCAGGCTGCAGGTTGCCGGGAAAGAGGTTCTCTTCTCCTGCCTTATGCCGGCGACCGGCGGCGGAACGTTCTACCTGATCCGCCTGGTCTCGGTCGCCCCGGAGATACCGATGATGGCGTCCAGGGGCAGGTAGGGACGTACATGACTTTATGACTTTTTATTAACAAGTCATTCGAGACCGCCGGGGAAGCCCGGCGGTTTTGTTTTGTAGAATCTTGGTATGCAGCCTGATTATCCGCTTTACAAGGAGTTGGTGCGCCGGGGATCGCGCGGGCGCTGGTTCTGGCTCGCCGGCGTCTGGCTTTATTCGGCCGGGGTGATCGGGCTCAGCCTTGTACTTGTCGTGCTGCCGGTGGCGATCTTCTTCAAGTTCGGGAAGATGAGCATATACTACGCGGCGGCTGCCCTGGCTATGGCGGGGCTTGCGATGGTGGGCAGCCTGCTGAAAAGAGCCTCCTACAGGATAGCCCTGGGCGAGGGGATAGATATCACCAAATATTTCGAGAAGCCCGCGGGACGGGGATGAAGATCATGAAAATAATAAAACGGGGGAGATACACAGCAATATGAATCTAGACCTCTGGATCCTGGCGGCGCTTGGATTATTCGCCGCGATCGGTTTCTATACGGGCGCTATCCAGCAAGTTTCCCACTGGATAGGGATCATCGCCGCTTATTTCTTCGCCAAGCCCCTCGCCGCGCTTCTCGCGCCGGCTATTTCCGGGCGCATGGGCTGGCCGCCGGGGCTGGTAAGCGTCGGTTTAAGCGCGCTTTCCATGCCCGTCATCCTGATCGTAGTGACGCTGATCGCGCGCGGGATAATCAACGCTATCATCCCCGGGAAGCAGCGCAATCTGCCCGACCGGGTCGCCGGGATCTTCCTGGGCGCGGGCAAGATCGGAGTGATCGCCTGGATCGCGCTCGCCGCCGTCCTCGCTTTCGAGGGGCCGCTGGCCAAGCATCTTCCCCGCGCCGAAGCCGCCCTGAACGCTTCCTCGGCCGCGGCCTTCACGCGCAAGCACAGCCCTTTTGATACGGCTTCGCTAGCGGCGCTGGATAAGTTCCGCGCTTTGGCCGCTATGCGCGACGACCCAAAAATGTCGAAGGCCCTGCTCAACGATCCGGCCCTGAAAGCCCTGCTCAACGACCCCGCTTTGAAGCGGGCCCTTGAAAAAGGCGACGCCTCGGCCCTGCTCGAGAACCCCCAGGTCAGGAAGCTGCTCGCTGACCCGGAGCTTGCTAAGAAAATAGAGTCTATGCGAAGGGAATAGTGAAACGAGGGGACGCACATGACTTTATGACTTATTATCCACAAAGCGGCCTGGATCGTTAGTAATAAGTGATAGTTATGTGAGGCCCTTGTGTTTTCGCCGGAATGACGGAATAAAAAATAAAAGATACATGAGACTTTTTACAATGATAAAACTTATATCGCTGCTCGCTATCTTGCTCTCTGTCCCGCCGGTCTTGCGGGCGCAGGTTCCCGGCGACCTGGCCGGGAGATATCAGATGGACGTACAGGGCGGGGACATACTCGAACTGCATCCCGACGGCACTGCCATTATGGCCGGAGATAAGACTGTCTGGTCGGCAGATAAGAGAATTCTCACCGTGGGTGGCGATGCGATGGCGTATACGCTGCGGGGAAACAGGCTCCTGCTGACGATGGGGTCGGTTCAAATAGCCTGGAAGAAACTGGCGGGTTCGGAAAAAAACGCCGCGCGAACGCAGAAGGCCAAGGCGCCGGCCCGGCCGGATAAAAAAACCGGAGCCGACAGGAAGCCCGCACCGGATAAAGCAAAGGCGGCTGCCGGCGGCGATACGCAGGACGCTCAGGCGAGGGCGGTGCTCACCGGCAGCGCCTGGTGTTCGTTTACATACAGCCAGGTGAGCGGCACTTCTACCACACGTAAAGTTGTCTTCCGGCCCGACGGGGTGCTGCTGATAAAGGACGGCGCCGAGACCTACAGTTCCGGCTACGGCGGCGTTGCCGCCGGTCAGTCCGGCTCCGCCGGCGCGCTGAGGTGGAAACTGGAGAATCTCCGGGTATATGTCGACCAGGGCGGCGGCTTCCAGGACATCGCTCTGACGGCGACTAAAAATTCCAAAGGCTATGTGATCCTGCATGCCGAAGGCCGCGAGTACTCGATGTGCAATTGAAAGGGGAAAATGGGGGGCGGTCCTCCGGGAAGATGACCCGCGGGCAATGCACGTGGGAACGTGGCCGGGTCTTTGCTTTCGACCTTTTAAATCCGTGGTGTTCGGGGAAACAGGTCAAGGATCAAGACCTGACCCCATTACCCTGGGAACAAAGGCCGGGACGGGATGGGTCTTTTTGCCCTTACGGCGGGCGGTTTTTTCCGGCATAATCTTATCGATGGGAAAATTAAAACTTCCATGTCTGCTCTCTGCGGCGTTCCTCGCAGGCCTGTCGCAGCCCGCTGCCGCGGCCGGCAAGGACTACACTTATTTGCTCACCGGGAACCCGGCGGACGCTAAAGCGTCCCCGCAGGGCGGGGTCATACTTGAAGGCGGCGCGGACGATTCGGAGGAAGCCATCCGCTGGATGATACGCCGGGCGGACGGAGGCGATATAGTGGTTCTGCGGGCGTCCGAGGACGAAGGGACGCAGGAAATGTTCGCCACGCTCGGCAAGGCGGATTCCGTCGAGACCTTTAGTTTTGCCTCCGGGGTTCCAGCGTCCGACCCGTTCATCCTGAGCAGGATCGACCAGGCCGACGGCATCTTCTTCGCCGGAGGGGATCAGGCAGAATACGTGAATTTCTGGAAGCATACCCCGGTGCAGGAAGCGGTCAACAGGGCCGTAAAGCGCGGGGCTCCGGTGGGCGGGATCAGCGCCGGGCTCGCCATCCTGGGGCAATTTCAGTTCGAGGCGCTGCACGACACTGTTACCTCCGATGAGGCGCTGAAAGATCCTTACGCCCTGGAGGTCACGCTAGGAAAGGATTTCCTGGAGGTCCCCCAGCTGAAAGGGATCATTACCGATTCACATTTTTCGCAGCGCGGCCGGCTCGGCCGTCTGCTGGTCTTTATGGCCCGGCTTATGCAGGACGGCTGGACCGGCGAAGCCAGGGGGATAGGCGTTGACGAGGAGACCGCCGTCATGGTGGACGACTCCGGCGCGGCGGTGGTGACGGGCAGGAACAAAGCGGTGTTCGTCAGGCTTTCGCGCAAGCCGCTGGTCTGCCGGCCCGGAGCGCCCTTGACCGCGGGAGTTTTTGAGGTGGTTACCTCGGCTCCCGGCCAGCGCTTCAATGTAAAGACCTGGGAAGGGGAGGGACGCTTCGAACGCGTGGACGTAAAGAAAGGCGTACTCACCGCGCGCTGACCGGCCCGGGGTATAGTTGACGGTTTAAGAGAAAAGAAAAGGCGGCTGCCGCTATTTGCCGCCGCCGTGTTCGCGCTCTACTGGTCCGTCCTCGCCCTGGTTATTCATTCTCTTCTCGGTAAAATAAAACGCCCTTGATAAAAGGAAAGGGGACGCTGAAGATCTCAGCGTCCCCTTTTTCGCGTCCGGCGGTTTTACTTCTTTGCGGCGGGAGCGGCCTTAACTTCTACGAAGGAGGCCACCTTCAGTGCGGCCAGCGGGTACTTGGGCGGGTTCGGGGGAAGGTACTCGCCTTTCACGGTGACGGTCTTGCCGGCGAGTTTTTCGAGGGGCTTGAAAACCTTCTTGTCGGCGCCGGGGAGCAGTTTTATGCTCTCCTCGCCGGCCTTGAGAAGGATGGTGTCGTACTTCTCGTTCTTCTTCGGGTCGGCCTTCTGGACGGAGATGACGCCGGTCTTCTCCGTCAGCTCGGTCTTCTTCTCCTGCTTCTGGGCCTGGGCCCAGGCGCCGGCAGTGCCGGCCAGCAGAGTGAGAGCGATAAAACCGCCAAATATCCTGTTCTTCATATTTAAATCTCCTTTAATACGCGTTGGACTATATTCGAATGGTACATTTTTCAAGGGGCCTGGAAAAGGGGGTAATTTTTTACCTTGGAAAAGGGGTGGGGTTTTGCATTTGACGCTAGAAAACATCTATTCTTATGGGTATGGAAGACAAACCTTTAGAGACAATTTATGAGGCGCAGAACTCGGCGGAGGCGGAGATGCTCTGCGGGGTTCTTAAGTCCAACGGGATCAAATGCGTTCTGCTGGACAGGAACGCGAGCGCTATGGTGGCCGGTTTCGGCCCGGCTATTCCGGTGAGACTGGCGGTTATAGCCGAAGACCGGGAAAAAGCTATAGAGCTGTTAAGATCATTCAAGTATAACGAAGAGTAGCGGAAAAGGCCCCGGGAAACTTTTTATATATGATGTCCGGTAAATTATTTTTCGCTTACTTTTTCTTTCTTTCAGCCGTTTGCCCGGCGGGCTCATACGCCGGGGACGGTTACGGTCCGGCACAGTATAAAGCCCAGAAAAAGGAGCTTCTCAAGGCGGTCGCCCTCTGGAGAACTTCCCAATATCCGGCCGCGTGCGCCAGGTTCAAGAAATTGGGAGAAAAAGATAATCCTGTCGCCTACTATTTTTATTCCGGCTGTATTTCCCGCAATTCGCTGTCGGTTAAACAAAAGAAACTGGCGCTGAACCTGGCGAAGGCCGCTTTCCCGGGCGTAAAGAAAATAGCGGAGGCCGGCGACGACCTGGCGCAGTATATTCTGGGCAAGATGTACTCCAGGGGGGAAGGCGCGGATAAGAATATTCAAGAAGGCGTTAAGTGGTACAGGAAGTCGGCCGAGAAAGGGAATCCTGAGGCGCAATGCAATATCGGCTATGCCTACGCGCGCGGTCTCGGGCTGGAGGCCGACGAAAAAAAAGCTACGGAGTGGTTCATGAGATCCGCGAAAAGCGGCAGCCCCGTCTGCCAATATAACCTCGGCGTCCGCTATGAGGACGGGCTTGGGATCCAGGCGGATATGCGGGAGGCGTTCAGGTTCTATAGAATGGCGGCCGCGCAGGGAGAGTACGCGGCGCAATACCGCCTCGCCCAGGAGTATGAAAGCGGGGCAAGCGCCGAAGACAAGGCGGAGGCTTTCAGATTATACAGCGCGTCGGCGGAGACAGGCTATACCCTGGCGCAGTATAAAGCGGGCCTGATCTGGGACGCCGGAGAGGGCGTAGCCAGGGATCCCGCGAAGGCTTTAAGGTGGTGGTGTATGGCGGCGGACCATGAGCGCAGCGATGAGCCGGCCGTAGCGCAGGCGGCCCGTTCGGCCAGGGAGAAGATAATCGGTTCCGTCTGCAGAAAGCCTGAAGGCCTTGCCGCGCCCGGCAATGCGGACGGCGCGCAGAGCGATCCCGGGGCGCAGTTCAAGCTGGGCCTTTCCTATGCTTCGGGCGAGGGCGTCGGCAAGGACCTGAAAGAGGCCCTGCGCTTGTGGTGCCTGGCCGCCCTGGCCGGCCATGAGCCGGCGAAAACGCAGGTGGTCAGCTATACCTGCGCCGAATAGCGAATTAAAGTCACGCACAACTTAATTGGGTCTTCAGGAGCATGAGTAAAAAAGGCAGCAGGAGCCTTTTGCTAGAATGTTAGCCGTGCGGTATGCGGGCCGAAGCGCGATGATGAAAACATATTTTATTTCGGCCGTTCTGGCCTTCGGGCTTATAGGCGGCGGCGCCTGGGCGGAAAGCGGGGAGGCCATAAAACCGATGGGGCCTGAAGCCGCTTCTCTGGACGATTACGATATCGACCAGGTAGTCGATACCGTTATAAAGGCCATGGGCGACGCGGCGCGCGACTATTACCTGCCGGATAAGCCGGAAAACGCCAAGGCCATAAAAAGCTATACAAAGGACGCCCGCAAAGCGGTCCTGATGGATACTTCGTTTAAGCTGGAATTGGCCCGGGTCAGCATGGACGTGGCGAACGACGCGGCTAATGCCGGCAGCGACGCCGTGAAGCTGCCGGGCCGCCCCCTGGTGCTGCCGTCCGGAATGTCGCCCGTGCCTCTCGGGGTCTCCTCGATAACCGTTTCCTCGGAAGGGGGTATGAAGGTAATCTTCACGAATACTATGCCCTGCATCGACGCCGCCGCGGGCTCTATGCACAGAGCCACGCTGCGGCAGTTCCCGAAAACAGCTTCAGACTCCGTCGCGAAAGAGACCTACACGCGGCAGTTCGGAAATATCCTGACCGCCAACCGTTTATATAATCATCTCCTGTCCGAAGTCTGTTCCCGATTGGTAGACTTGTCAAAAAGATACTCCGAGCAAAATCAAAAACCCGCGCCGCAGAGGAAGAAGGAAAAGTAGCTGCGGCCTTTTTACGGTTATTTTATGCGAAATAAGTTCCTAGAGCCGGTAATGCTTGCGGGTTTATTCCTGTCGGCGTTCTTGTGCTGGTATTTTCTATATCGCGCCGTTACGGTCCCCAACTCAAGCGTCTGGGGCGCGCCGATAACCGTCTTCTTTGTTTTGCTGGTGGTTTTCTACATGTGCACGGTCCTCGTCAAAAGAACCGTTTACCTTGCGGCGGTCCTGGCCGCTTCGCTTCTTCAGAGCATTTTTTTCGCGGCGACGCCGCTCCATTTCGCTTTTCTTCTGCTTTCTATCGTCATCGCTTATTACGCGGTGCGTAATATAAGGGAGAGCTTGGGGCTTTCGATAAAGCTCAGTTTCTTCAACTCTTTCATGAACGGACGGAGTTATATAGTATTGGCGCTGATCATTGCTATTACCAGCCAGTATTACGCCCTGGTGAGCAGGGGCGGGAAAGATATAAACCTTCCGACCTTCGAAGTCAGCAAGGATATAGCTTTTTTCCTCGGCAAACTATACGGCCGCGTGAACCCGAAATATTCTTTTTTCTCTTCCTCGCGCGAAATGACCGTGGATAAATTTATCCTGCAGAATCAGACCGCGGTCCTTCCCGGGCGGGAACCCGGGCAGCTGGACGCGGCGGCGAGCCTGGTCCTGGAGCAGGGAAGAAAACAGCTCTCCGGGCTGGCGGGAAAGCAATTGAGCGGCAGCGAGCCAGTGGCCGACGTCTTCGTCGATTTCGCCACCAGGAAGATCAACGACTATTTCGCCGTCGGAATAGCGCAGTCGAGCAAATCCAGCCCCATCCCGTTTTTCCTTACCTGCGTGCTCTTCCTGACCCTGCTGCCTGTCGCGGCTATCGTCGGCTATGGCGGGACCTTTTTCTCGGTTCTTCTCTGTGGCGTCTTGCTTAAGAAAGGCTTTATCGTAAAGAAGACCAGGCAGGTCCAGGCCGAATCATTGCTCCATTAAGGAAAAGGCGGCGGGCCTTTAGGGGTTTGCGGATTGACATCGGAGTTTCCTGTCTTGTACACTAACCTAAACACATAGCTAGGGGCACTTCTCAGGGGGGCCCAAGGGAGATATCGCATGAAAAAGTATGGAATACTAACATTGGTCATCGGCTTGCTGGCCCTCGCCGCATCCTTTGGCAGAGCGGCATTGAGCGAGACGGCGCAGAATAAAGTGGCGGCCATCGCCCAGCAGAGCGGCTTTGCGGACACAAAAGATCTGAATACGGCGGTCCCCGCGGCCGCTCCCGGGGCCGCAGTGGCTGCCGGGGAGCCCGTTGTGGCTATCACCTCTTTCGTCATGACCGGGCAGAACACCCGCGTGGCGGAGATCTGCGGTAAGGTGACGGGCACCGACGCCGAAGTCACGGTGGTGCGGATAGTGGTGGACCCCAAAACCAACAACCCGGGGACTTACAACACTCTCGCTGGCAAGGATGGCGCTTTTTGCTCGGTAGTCGTCACCTATACCGGGACCGCCAGCGCTTCGGTCAAGGCTCTTGGAAAAGAGTCCGCGTCTGCAGTCGTCACCGCCTCGAAAGGGGATATTCGGTAGGGATCGGGGACTCTGAAGAGCGAAACCGCCGGGACAGCCCGGCGGTTTTGTTTTTGCGGGGGGCGGGGGTTTGGTAGAATATCGATTATGAAAAATATAAAGGCCGCCGGCGGGCTGGGGGTGGACAGGCTGGTGTACGACGCGGATATTTATGACGCGATGAACACTTTCACGCACGATATCCCGTTCTACCTGGAAGAATGCCGCCGCGCCAAAGGGGCGGCGCTCGAGCTCTGCTGCGGAAGCGGCCGGCTGACGCTGCCGCTTCTAAGGGCGGGGATAGATATCACGGGGGTGGACTTTACCCCGCCGATGCTCGCCGCGGCCAGGAAGAAAGCGTCGGCGCAGGGCCTGCCCGACGTTTTCCTGCGGGGGGATATGCTCAAGGTCCGGCTCGGGAGGAAATTCAAGCTTGTATTCATCCCTTTCAACTCCATCCAGAACACCTATACTCTGGAGGACGTGGAAAAAGTATTCAGAACGGCGCGCGCGCATATGGCGCCGGGCGCGCGGTTCGTGTTCGATATTTTCAACCCGAGCATCGAGTACATGGTCAAGATGGCGAAGCTGCATAAAGGGATAGCCAAATTCCGCACGGCCCTGGGGCGCAGGGTGGCGGTGGACGAAGTCTGCTTTTACGACTCCGCCGCGCAGGTGAACCGGGCGACCTGGATCCACCATATAGACGGCGGCCGGCCGCTGGCGCAGAAGCTGGACATGCGCTGCTTCTACCCGCTCGAAATGGACGCGCTGCTTAAATACAACGGGTTCAAGGTTTTGGCTAAATTCGGGACCTATGACAGGAAGCCTTTCACTTCGGCGTCGATGAAGCAGATCTACGTGTGTAAATAAAAAGACCGGACCAGCGCGGCAGGAGATGGGTTTAAAAGGCGCGGCTACGGAGGTTTAAATGAAATTTGCCCTGGGGTTATTTTTTCTGGCTTTCCAGTTCCTTGGCCAAACGGCGTTCTGTGCCGGGCACGCTTTTGTGAAACAAAGCGAACCTTCCAAAAAACCGGAAGCGGCGGGCAGGCTTCCACGCCCGGGTTATAGAAGTATGGGCCTTGAATTTGATAATGACCTGATATCATATATCTCGCCTGAAGACAGGGTCGACGTGATAACGGTCATAAAGGAGCTCCAATTCCCGGAAAAAGCGGGGGTTTTCGCGGCGACTTTGCTTAAGATGGTGCGCGTTCTCGCCGTGGAGGCTTCAGCCTCAGACCCGGGGAAGAGCGTAGTCCGGTTCGAGCTGAACCCCAACGAAGCGCAGTATCTGGAACTGGCCTCGCGGTCCGGGGCGATCCGGCTGTCCCTGCGTAAAAAAGGCGATGTCGAAGACGCTCCGATGCAGGCGGTCTCCTGGAAAAAATTCCTTAAACCCGGATTCGAACCGGTTTCCCGTGCCGGCGCCGCCTGTGCCGGCGCGGAGGCTGCGGCGTGGAAAGGCGCCGCGGGGCCCGACTGGGGCAGCGCGGGCCGCAAAGCGGTCCTTGACTCCATCCAGGACCGGATGAAGGGGGAAGCCTATGTCGCGCTTAGTTTTCCTGTCGCCGCTGACAAAGCGAGGTCTGTCAGGGAGGGGGACAGGATCGATATTTTAGCTACTTTGGACACTAATGAAACCGGACAGCAGCGGGCGCAGAAGACCACTTTAACCTTATTGCAGAATATCCGGGTGCTCGATCTCAAAAGATCGGGGACCCTCCCGGGGCAAAGCGTCGTGCTTCTCGAGATGAATTTCAACGAAGCCCAGTTCGCCGCGCTGGCCTGGGAGAGCGCGGACGTCCAGGTCCTGCTGCGCGACCCGAAGGATGAGGAAGTGCATTCCATGGAACAGGCTTCTTTAACATTTTTGTCCCGCTAGAGGGTATTCTGCCAGGGGCCCGCATTTGTGACGTTCCGGAAGCCGAGGCCTTTCAAGATGCCGACAGCTATGCCGCTGCGCGCCCCGGAGGCGCAGCAGAGGACCACCGGCTTGGTTTTGTCCAGTTTCGCCGCCCCTTTTGCCAGCGTATCCAGCGGTATGTTGATGCTGCCCGGCCGGCTGCCGGCGGCGAACTCGGCCGGCGAGCGCACGTCCACTATCACCGCGCCCTCCGCGGCCAGCCGGGGAAGCTTCCCCCGCACGGCCTTGAATCGGAAATAGCGGAATACCAGGAAGGCGACGGCGCCCGCCGGGAGGATATACGGCTGTATGGTTTCCAGGGTCATGTTATGCGTCCTTGCTCCGGTCCGATCTAACCTTCATTATTTAGATGCATTAAGCCGCTAAAAGTTTCAGCTCCCGGCGGTTTTGTTTTGTAGAATTTGGGGGTGCGGTATTTGTTTGGAGCGGGGAGAGAGCGGCTTATAAGCGTCCGGGAGATGAAAATGAAAATATCATACGAGGAAAACTACCGGCTGCTAGAGCAAGTCGCGGACCTGGTGGCCGGGCGCACCGCGCAGCGGCGCTCCACGCTTGCGATCTTCGACCTGGACGGGACCCTGTTCGACAACCGGACCCGGACCATGTTCATCCTGCGCGAGATCTCCGAGAAGTTCGACGCGCGCGTGCCGGGCCTGGCCTCGGCTTTCTCTAGCTTCCAGGACCTTTCCGTGGTGGATTACAGCCTTGAGGTTACTCTGAAGCGGCTGCGCGTCCGCAAGCCCGCCGAGACCGCTTTTATAAAACAGGAATGGGCGAAACGCTTTTTCTCGGACGAATACCAGAAATACGATATGCCCCTGCCCGGCGCCAAAGCCTACGTGGAGAAGGTGCACAAGGCCGGGGCCACCGTGATCTACCTGACCGGCCGCGACGTGGGGCGCATGCTGGTGGGAACCACCGAGGTCCTGCGGCTCTACGGCTTCCCCGTCGGCGTGGCCGGGACCATGACGATAGTGAAAAAAGAATTCGAGCAGGACGACGAGATCTTCAAGAAAGAGGTCAGCGAGTATATCGACCGCCTCGGCGAGGTGGCGGCGGTGTTCGAGAACGAGCCGGCCAATTCGAACATCCTGCGGGCCCGCTTCCCCGGCGCCGCTTCCTTCTTCGTCGAGACGCAGCACCGGCCCGGCGCCCCGCGCCTCGCGCCCGGCATAATCCGCATACAGGATTTCCGGAAAAAGGGCGGGGACCGGAAGCAGGGGCGCGATCGTCCTTAGCTTGCCTCCGCCCGGATATTAACCCGCTATGCTGCCTAGAGAGATAGAATCCGTAGTCTATATATTGCTGATGACGTTCATCGCTACCCTGGCGATATTCATATGCTTCCTCAAGAACTCGGTAAATAATAAAAAAAGAAACCAACCCGGCCCGCCGCCGGCCTCCGTTCCCGAACGGGCCCCCGCCGTTGAAGCCGCGCAGCCCGCCGATGTCCTTGCCCGGGCGAAGACGCTGTTCTCCGACGGCTCGTTCGGCGAAGTTCCGGAGGAGCTGAAGAAAATACCGAGGGCCCGGTGGAGCGAGGCGGAGTGTTCCCTGGCGCTAAGGGCAAGCCTGCGCCGGCGCGACTTCCCGTACGCCAGGGAGCTGTTCGAATGGACCGAGAGCCGGGCGGGGCTTCGCGATTCGGCGCTTCTGCAGTATCTTTTCGCAATTACCTGCGAGCGGGCCGGGGACGCAAGGCGCGCGGCCGCCCTGTATGACAAACTGCTCCGGATAAACGGCAGCTACCAGGATTGCGAGGCGCGCCTGCGCAGCCTGCGGCGCCTGCCCGCCGAGGACGCGCGCACCATGTCCGCCTATTTTAAGACCACCGGCAGGGGCCGGCCGGGGAGCGGCACAGGCTTCCAGCCGCGCAAAGCCACTCCGGGAATGAGCGAGGTGGCGGGGCGGTTCACTATCCTCGGCCTTTTGGGCGTAGGCGGCAGCGGTATCGTTTTCCTGGCGAAGGAGAAGTCCGGGGACCGCTTTGTGGCGCTGAAACGCATGCGCCACGAGATATCCCGCGATACCGAGGGCAGGGCGCTCTTCATCGCGGAGGCAAAAACTCTTTCGGAGCTCCGGCATCCGCGCATCGTGGAATTTTACGAGGCCGTAGAGTCCGGGGAGGACGTTTACCTGGTGCTCGAGTATATCGATTGGGAAACCCTCCAGACCGTGCTGGCGCTCAGGGGCCGGCTTACGCCCGGAGAAGTTGTCCCCATCCTGAAGGCGGTGGCCGAGGCGCTGGCCTTCGCGCATGAAAAAAAGGTCATACACCGCGACCTCAAGCCGGGGAATATAGTTTCGGGGCCGAAGAATTTCGTCAAAGTGATGGATTTCGGCATAGCCCGCCATTTCGACCAGGACGCCGCGGCCATCCAGGAAGTGGACGTTGTCGGAACCCCCGCCTACATGGCGCCGGAACAGCATGCCGGAGTGACCACCCCGCTTTCCGATATTTATTCCTTCGGGGTGACGGCCTATACCCTTGTCACGGGACGGCTGCCTTTCGCCGGGCCTTCCTCGCTCTATTACAGCCAGAAAATGGAGCGCGATTATCCGAAGCTGCCGGACGAACTTCCCGCCGGCCTGCGCGAGCTCATCGACCGCTGCCTGATGTTCGATCCCGGCAAGCGTCCCGCCGGCGCCGCCGCCCTGCTGCGGATGCTGTCGCAGTAAGGGGAATAATTACGCTGAAGAAGAAACAACTATTTATTGAAGTCACGCGGAACCGCCGGGGAAGCCCGGCGGTTTTGTTTTGTAGAATTTGAAGTATGGAAGAACTGCGGAAATTGCGCGGGGTGGCGGCGGCGCGCTCGCTGTTCGGGGCGGGCACGCTGCAGCAGGCGGTGGACAGGCTGGGGTTCGTGCAGGCGGACCCCATCCGCTCGCCGGCGCGCGCGCAGGACCTGATCTTGCGCCACCGGGTGGCCGGCTACCGGGCCGGGGACCTGGAGCGCCTCTATCCGCGGCTGGATGTGGAAGAGGACTATCTTTACGCTTACGGTTTCGTGTCGCGAGTGGTGTGGCGGCTGCTGCATCCGCGCGGCGGCGGCAAGCCGGGAGCTTTCGAGGGGAAGGTGCTGGCGGCGGTGGCCGGCCTGGGCGAGGCGCACCCGGGCGAGCTGGAGAAGCATTTGGGCGCCCGGCGCGTGACCAATGCCTGGGGCGGCCTGTCGAAGGCCACCACGCAGGCGCTGGACTGGCTTCACTACCGCGGCTTTCTGCGGGTGGCCCGGCGCGAGGGCGGCGTGCGCGTGTTCGCCCCGGCGCGGCAGGCGCCTGACCCGCTGCCCGCGCGGCAGCGGATGCGCGAGCGGGTCCTGGCGCTGGTGAATATTTTGGCCCCGGTGCCGCTGCGGCAGCTGCGGGCTATGGCCGCGCGGCCGCTGGGCAGGTATTTCCCAGGCCTGGGGACGGCGCCCGCTTTCCTGGCTTCTATGATAAAAGAAGGGGAACTTGCGGTAGTGAAAGCCGGCGGCGAGGACTATGTGCTGCCGCCCGGGTGCGATCTTTCCGCAGAGGTTCCGCGCAGGGTCAGGTTCCTGGCCCCGTTCGACCCGCTGGTCTGGGACAGGGCCCGCTTCGAGCATTTCTGGGGCTGGGCGTACCGTTTCGAGGCCTACACCCCGGCGGCAAAGCGCTTGCGCGGTTATTACGCCATGCCTTTATTGTGGGGCGACGAGGTAATAGGCTGGGCTAATGCCGCGGTGACCGGGGGGTCGCTGAGCGTGGAAACCGGTTTCGCCCGGCCGCGCCCGGCCGGCGCCGCTTTCCGGCGCGAGCTGGACGCCGAGCAGGCCCGCCTGGCCGCTTTCCTCGGCGCCAGGCTTTAATATGGCAAGGCGCCCTTAGAGTTTTTTTGGTGGCAGCGCGGTAAAAAATATAAGTGAAAAGGCGGCTGAAGCCCGCATAAGGGGGATGTATGAAAAAAAATGCAAGAGCGGCGTGGACCGGAACCGTGAAAAAAACCGTTTGGGCCACGCTTGTCCTTTTATTGGGGGCGGGGTTCTGCTACTCAAGGAATAAAAAGATCGAACCGGCGCCGAACGGGATATCCCTGCCGGCTGGTTTCGAAGATTGGAGGCTTGTTTCGGTCTCTCTCCGGTCGGACAATAACACTGTAAGGGCTATCCTCGGGAATAAGACAGCCGTCAAGGCGGTCAGGAACGGGAAGATTCTCCCCTGGCCTGACGGGACCGTCCTGGCCAAGCTGGTGTGGAAGCAAAAGACCCTTGAGGCCTGGCCGTCCGCGACGGTGCCGGGAGATATCGTGCATGCCGAGTTCATGGTAAAAGATTCCGTGAAGTACGCCGCTACAGGGGGGTGGGGGTTTGCGCGCTGGCTCGGCCCGGAACTGAAGCCATACGGCAAAGAAGCCGGGTTCGCGCAAGAGTGCTTTTCCTGTCATACGCCCGTGAAAGACAGCGACTATGTGTTCACCAGGCCGGCTTTTATCCCCGGGACGCTTTGAAGAAACAGCAAAAGGGACCGGGATATTTTTGCGGTCAGCGCGGCAAGATCGCATCTGCATAGGCAAAAAGCAGGCCGGCGGACCTTATTAGGGCCGACTGCCTGCTTTAAAAGCGGCTGGAGCCTTTTGCTAAAATATTGGACCGCTCGCAGGCGTTTAATTTGCTTGAACTGGTCCCGGGCCTGAAGAATGGGAGAATTTGCCGGGAGACTTTTCCGGGTGCGGCGCAGTGATCATTTTTTGCGGTAATAGTTAAGGAGAAAATATTTATGTTTAAAAAAGGCGCGGTTATTCCCGTGGTTTTGATCCTGCTCGCGGCGGCCTTCCGGGCTGGAATGGCTTACAGGGAGCGCTTTCCCTCGCAGGCTTACGAGCTGACGGACGTTCTGGTAGCCAGGGTTGACCTGCCGGCGAGGACCGTCCTGAAAGAGGACCTGGTAGAGACGATGCGGCTGCCGAGGCATTATATGCAGCAGGACGCCTATGAGATGCGCAGCATGTCAGATATCAGGCTTATCAATAATTTGGTGACGCTGGTGAGGATCCCCAAGGGCAACCAGATCACGCAGTCCGCCCTTGACGCAGGCGGCCCGAAGGCGGCCGCGGACTCCGGGGTCCCTCCCTCGCAGCAGCATTACCTGGAAGGCGTCAAATATTTCCAGAACGCAAACTATGAACAGGCGCGCAAAGAATGGAAGACAGCCATGAAGATGGATCCGTCCAATACCGAGGCCGCCGCCGGCCTTAAACGGATAGAACAGATACTCGCAGGAAGCAAGTAAAGCGCAGGCGGGGGAAGCTTAGGCGGCGCGCCATGAGCGGTAACAAGGGCGGGCGGGCAAAATGATAATATAGGCTGGCGGATAAAAAGGAGAACCTTATGAAGAAATATTTTATTTTAGCGGCCGCGGTCGCGGTCCTGGCGGGAGGCGTTTTCGCCCAGGAGGAAAAAGCGGCGGGACCCCGGCCTTTCAAGGGGCAGGGCGTGGCGATGGGCCCAATTTCGGCGATCGACCAGGCCAAAAACGAAATTACCATCGGCAATGACATTATAAAAGTCAAACCTGCGGACATCGCCCGGCTGAAAGTGGGGGATGACGTAACGGCGAACGTTATGAAAGGGAAGACCACGGTGAGAAAGGCCGGCGAAAAAAAAGGCCCTCAGCCTTTCGGCGGCTACGGCGTGGCGATGGGGCCGATCTCGGCTATAGACGCGGCCAAGAACGAGATCGTCCTGGGCGATAATATTATAAAGCTGTCGCCAAAGGACATCGCCGCCCTGAAAGTGGGGGACGACGTAACGGTGAACGTGAAGAAAGGTAAGACCACCGTGAGAAAGGCCGGCGAACCTGCGCCCCTGGAGCGGTTCGAAGGTTCGAGCGGCGTGGCGATGGGGCCGGTCTCGGCTATAGACGCGGCCAAGAACGAGATCGTCCTGGGCAATAATATTATAAAGCTCTCGCCAAAGGACATAGCCGCGCTTAAGGTAGGGGACGACGTTACTATCTCCCTCAAGAACAATAAATGCACAGTGGTGAAAGGCGCGGCAAAATAGGGCGCAGGGGGACGCCGGGAAGCGTTCAAGCCGCCATTAACATCGCGCGCGGCCAGCGAACCGCCGGGGAAGCCCGGCGGTTTTGTTTTGTAGAATTATCAAATAGATCCCCCGGGATAAGGACAGCGCCGTTCCCGCGGCGGCCGCGGATAATGCAGCGGCGCTCGGACACAAGGACGCTTGAGTTCAAGAGGGAAGCAGGGCGCCGGGAGACTTTTTAGAATTCGGCCTGGAGAGCGATACTATGTGTAAAAAAACGAAAGCGGGCGGGCTTCTTTTGAGGGGGGCCGTGTTCCTCGCGCTTGCCGCGGGAATAGCCTGCACTAAGCCGTCCTCGGAGCCGCTGCCGGAGAAGGCGGATAAATTTATCGGCGTTTATGTCCTTGAGACTTACGCGCAGGGCCTGTCGGGCTCGCGTTCGCCTCTCAAGGCTTCCGCGGACGCGGGGGGCGACGTGCTGCTCGAAGTCGGGGCCGCCTCCTGGGGCAGCGGCAATGGCGGCGGCGCGATAGAAGGGCTGCAGCCGACCGGGGATCCAGGCGTTTACCGGATAATACCGGCGAAAAACCCGGAATATCCGGCCGACGCCTATCCGAATACCGGCGACCGCGTTGAGATAGTCGAGGCCGCCGGGGAAGGAGTCGCGCGGCTTAAATGGCGCGACAAGCTATACCTCGGCATCGGGAAAAAAACCTCTTCCCCAGGGGAGACTTTATCCAGGTGGACCAATATGCGGGTGCTTGCGGGAGAATATTCCGGGCAGGGCGGCCGGAGCTATTTATTCACCGAGGCCCAGGAGGCGCGGTGGCCGGACAGGACGTTCTCTTATTCGATGGAGCTGGGCGTGCCGCACTCCCGCGAGCCGAATTGCGATTTCATCCGCGTGACGGGGAAACCGCCGCAGGAATACCTTGGCTTCCGCTGGGAATACGGCAAGCTCCTGATCTTCCGCGCCGAGGCCGTCGCAAGCGAGGACGGGCATCCGCCGCTGGCGCAGCCCGGCTCGGAAATGCCGTTCAAGTGCCCGCAAAAGCCTTTCCTTGTCCTGACGCCGGGAAAGAAGGCCGCCCTTTAGTTCGAGCAAGCCGCCGCGCGGCTTAAAGTTTTCATGTTAAAAAAAACCGATCCTTCAAAAGAGGCGCAAAGCGCTAACCGCGAGGAGTGCTATGCCTGCTACCGGGCGAAGAAGAACTGCTTGTGCGGCAGCATAAAACCTTTCTCCACCAGGATGCGCTTCGTGATCCTCATGCATACCAAGGAAGCCCGGAGACAAAAAACCGGGACGGCCCGGCTCGCGAAATTATGTTTGAAGAACTCCGAGCTTTTGATAGGGACCGATTTTACGCCGGATGAGCGGGTTAATTCCCTGCTCCGGGACCCCTCCTACAGCCCTTTCGTTCTGTACCCGGGGCCCAAAGCCGTGAATTTTAAAACTTTAGGGAAGGAGCTCCTCCCGGAAGGAAAAACCCTCCTGGTCTTCGTCATAGACGGGACCTGGCTCTGCGCAAAGAGACTTTTGAACAGAAGCCGGAACATCAGCGCCCTGCCCCGCATTTCTTTTTCCCGCGGTTATACCTCCCAGTTCGCGATCAAGAAACAGCCCATGGAGCACTGTGTTTCTACCATCGAGGCCCTTTATTATTTATGCGGTGAGGCCGAAGAAGCCGGCTATGAAAAGCTGGGCGGGCGAAGCGGGAACCTGATGGAAGTTTTTAAAAAGCTGGTCGAGAGCCAGCTGGGTTATTCGAGGGGGAAAGGCAAAAGGGGGAGCGGGCTCAGGTCCTGAGATCCGATATCCATGCTCGAAACCGCCGGGAAAGCCCGGCGGTTTTATTTCAGGCCGGTTCTCGCGGCAAGCTGGCCGCAGGCGGCGGCTATGTCCGCGCCTTTTTCCTGCCGAAGGTAGACGAGCACGCCGGCGTCCAGGAGTTCCCGCTGGAACTCTTTTATGCGCGGCGAGGCGCCGCCGGGGCCGCCCGGCGGGTTGTAGGGGATCAAATTGAGGCGGCAGGGTATGCCTTCTATCAGTTCGGCGAGCAGCGCGGAATCGGACGGGCGGTCGTTCACGCCGGGCAGCAGGATGTATTCAAGCATGACGAGAGCCTTCCGCGCCCGGCAGTATTCCCTTACGGCGGCCAGCACGCGCTTCAGCGGGTAAGCTTTCTCCATGGGCGCGAGGCGCGCGCGCAGTTCCGGGTCCGCCGCCACCAGCGAGACGGCCAGCCTTATCCGCAGGTCGGATCTTGTCAGCTCCTCTATCACCGGGATGACGCCCACCGTGGAGACCGTCATCTTGGCCTGCGGGAAATGCCGGCCGCGGCTGTCGGAAAGTATCAGGATGGCTCTCTTGACGTTCTCCCAGTTCAGGAAAGGCTCGCCCATGCCCATGAAAACCAGGCTCTTCAGGTCCGCGGCCTCGCTCCGGCAGGCCTCGAACTGGGCGACTATTTCGGCCGGGCCGAGCGAGCGCTTGAGCCCCAAAGTCCCGGTGGCGCAGAAGGTGCAGCCGCAGGAACAGCCGGACTGGGAGGAGAGGCAGGCGGTATCGCGGCCTTTGGCGGGCAGAACCACGCATTCGGCGGGCGCGTCCCCGGAGAACCGGAAGAGCAGTTTCTTCGTTCCGTCCCCCGCGGCCAGCTTGCGCTCCGGGAGCTGCAGCGGCCGCAGCGAGAAAGCGCGGCCCAGCGCCCGGCAGACGCGCTCCGGCACGTTCGGCAGGAGCGCCAGGTCCGTAGCGCCGCGGCGGTGCACGGCCATAAAGACCGCGCCCGCGTTCCCGGGCTTCTCTCCCAGGCCCACAAGCGCCGCCGCTATCTCCGCGCGGGTCAAACCCCGCAGGTCGGTTTCCATCAGGATGTTTTATTCGGGAGCAAAGGCAGGGACAAAGTGACTTTGGCGCCGCTCGGGGCGGCATTCCGCGCGCTGGCGGCGCCGCCCTGCTGCTCCAGGAGCTTGCGTGCGATGGTAAGGCCGAGCCCGACGCCGCGGGGCTTGGTGGTGAAGAAGGGCTCGAAGACTTTCTCTCCGTCGCCGTCCGGAAACCCGGGGCCGGTGTCGGTGACGGTCAGGAGCGCGCGCCCGGCGTCGTGAGAGGCCTCTATGGTCACGGTTCCGCCTTCCGGCATGGCTTGCACCGAATTGTCGAGCACGCAGCGGAGCGCGCGGGAAACGGCTTCCATGTCCGCGTTCACGCAGGGGTCCGAGGGGTCGGGGACGGCCTTTACCGTGATGGAAGCCGGGAACGGGTAAGCTCCGGTCAGGTCCTTGATGGCGGAGTTCACCGAGGCGGGCGCGCAGCGCAGTTCCTTCGTATGGGTGAAAGCGAGGATCTGGTCGATAACTTCGTTGCTATGCTTCACCTCTCCCTCGATTATCCCTAAATGTTTCGCTACCTTCGGGTCGACGGCCGCGCCGCCGGCGTTCAGTTTGGTCTTGATGAAATAAATCGAATTGGAGATGATAGCCAGGGGATTGCGTATTTCGTGGCTGGTCACGCTGGACATCCGCTTCAGAAGATCCGGTTTCTGTTCATTATTGTTCATAAACGCCTTATGCTGCCCGCCTTGATAAAAGTTTAGCAAAAACCGGGCCGGGCGGTTTAGTTTCCCGGCTTCCGTTGACAAACGGCTTTTATATAGCCTAAACTAAAAACCATGCGCCTGCCTATCCTGTCCCTGGTACTTCTTTCCGGCCTGCTGTTCTCCCTGACGCCCCCGGCCCGGGCCGCCGGAAAATCCCGGGCCGCGGCCAAAGCGTCCGACTCCGACTATAAGAAAATACCGGCGCAGAACTGGAGCCTCACTTCGAAAGGGTTCGGTATGGTGTTCAAGAACCGTAACGTAGAGCTGGAATCGACCGAGCCCAACCGTTTCTTTCCGGCCTCCGTGGCTTTCGCGCTGGGCAAGATGGACCAGGACGGCCATTTCCTGATGCTCAAGTGCTCCTCCTCGTCGAACGACTGCATCTCTCAAAGGGACATTCTGGAGGAGCGTATCGTGTACGTCACTCTCCTGGAGGTCGTGCCCACCCCGAAGGTCACGAAAGACCTGCTCTACGACGCGCGCACCTGGGAACTGACCCCCTTGGGATATAAGTACATAGAAATACTGCGCAAGCGCTACCCGGACCTTCTTACCCGGCTGGGCAAGCTGGTGGGAGCCGCCTTTGCCGGCAGGTCCTGAGACCGGCACACCGGAATAGCGGGAGAGGCTGCGGGAGTTTTTTGAAGTTTAAATACTTAAAGGAGAAAATATGAAATATCTCATCGGAATAGTCGCTCTGTGCTTTATCGCCGGGACCGGCTGCAAGCCTAAAGAGCAGCCCGCCGACGCCCAGTCGGAACAGTCCGCCGCTCCCCTTAAATTCGAATTCAAGGTCAAGAGAGCGGGCGGCTCCCTGGTCTTTAAATCCGTTAAAGGGAATGAATGGACCGATCTGTCTTATTCCTGCAAAGAACTTCCCTGCGAATTCTCTTTGAATAATTTCGGTGTAAATTCGAATATTCCCGCCACCGTATACAGCATCAAGTTCAGGCTCTCGGCGAAAGAGGTCGAGCTGGCTTCGGCCAGCATGGCCCCGCTCAAAGGCTCCACCTGGGAAACTTTGAAATACGCCTGCGAGGCTAAAGACTGCGAATTCGCTGTTACCGAAGAAGGAATTACGGGTATAGCGAAAAAGTAAAGAGCGGAACAGGCGCCGACGGCCATTTGCCGCGGTCCAGCGGAACCGCCGGGGAAGCCCGGCGGTTTTGTTCGGTGGAATTGACCGAGGCGCCGCGAAAAAGACAGCGCGCGTTTACGCCTCCATAGCGGCCGGGGGCGCGGTCCGGGAGCGTGGATCATGAAAAAATATCTTTTATTGATAGCGGCGGTCTTTTGCGCCGGTATTGCTGGCGCCGGGGAGGGCGGGGCGGACCCGTTCGCGCCGGGCGCGCGCGGGGAGCGCGGCAAGAGCCTGAGGGATTTCGACATCGACGCCGTGGTGGAGGCCGTAAGTTCCGCGATGGCGGCGGCGGCGCGGAATTACTACCTGCCGGACAAGCCGGAAAATGCCAAGGCGATAGCCCGCTATAAGAAGGACGCCAAGACCATACTGGCCTATGACAGCACTTTCAGGCGGTCTCTGGGCGAGGTCTGCCTGGGCCTGGCGAACACCGCGGTGAAAGCCGTGAACCAGGAAGACGAAAGGCTGCCGGGCAAGCCGCTGACGCTGCAAGTGAAGCAGGCATATGAACCCTACGACGAGGGCCTCTCTTCCATTACGGTCACGGGACCCGAGCCGCTGATGGTCTTTACCAATACCATGCCGTGCATCAACGCCGCCGGCAGGGCGCTTAACGGCGGCGTGCGCGAGCAGTATCTGCCGGGGGCGAAGGAAGGTTCGCCCGAGAGGGAATACTATGGCAGCGGGGCCGCCTCTATCATGAGCAGCGACAGGCTCTTCAATCACTCTCTCGCCGAGGTCTGCGCCAAACTGGTGCGGGTCGCCAAGAGGGAAGCCGAGGCCAAAACCGGCGGAAAGCGCTGAGGGCGGGGCGTATAGTTCCATTTGCCAGAATACTCGTAAAGGACAGGGGGCTGTCCCGGAACAATGGAATGCCTAAATGACCTTTAAGAAAGTCCTGCTCCAGGCCGTCGTCGTTCTTTTCGCGCTTTGCCGGGCGGCCCCGGCCGCAAAAAAAAACCGGCTTTGAGCGGAACGGCGACTCTTTTGTATCATAAGTAATAAGAACGGCGGAAAAGCTTTTTTTAAGAACGCGGCGCCGCTCCAGATTGCCGATAACTGAATAACGCTGGTAAAGACCAGGAGGAGACATCATGAAGGAACTGAACTGGCGGTTGTTGCTGCTTGGCGGCCTGTTATGCGCCGTGGCCGCGGCCGCGACCCCGTACGTGACGCTGAAGCTCGGGCAGAGCGTGGACCTGACCATAGGCGGTATGTTCCTGGCCGCTTTCGTGCTTGGCAAACGCATGCAGGGCCAGGAGCTCGCTATCGAGCTGAACATCATCCAGACCATGATCGGCCTGGTGTCCAGCATCGCCTTCATGGTCGTGATCCTCTCGGCCTTCTTCTACATCCAGAACGTCTTCGGCCGCAATATCGGCTTCAACCTGTCGACCTGGCAGATGTTCCTCTGGCTGCTCGTCTCCGCCAACCTCGGCGTGTTCATGGGCATATTGCCGAGGAGCTCCATCCTTAAGGACCATTCGATCCCGTGGCCGGCCAGCAAGGCCACCCTGGCCGTGGCGCAGACGCTGACCGATCCCAAGGCGTCGGCCTCCACCAAGACCAAGCGCGACGTTCTTATGATCAGCACCGGCGTGGCCGGCTTCCTGACCTTCCTGCGCGACGGGCTCGGCGTCATCCCCTCCATCGTCGGCAACGCGGCGCTGAACATCTCGATCGGGGCCGAGTTCGCGGCCTTCGGCATCGGCATGCTGGTCCCGCTCTCCGTGGGTCTCTCCGGCCTGCTGGGAACCTGGCTGGTCAGCGCCTTCGGCGAGACGGTGGCGAAGTACTCGGCCCTCTCCGGCGTGGCCCAGGAGAACTTCGGAACCTGCCTGAGCACCCTCAATTCCGTGGGCGGCCTGGACGGAGCGCAGAAAGCCCAGGCGATGGACTTCCTGAACGCCACCTGCGGCAAGGCCGCGGAGTTCGCCGGCGCCTCTTCGCATTTCAAGTACGTGGTGCAGTGGATGATGTGGCCGGCCACGGCCATGATGATCGCCGCCGCGCTGACCAGCATCATAATCCCGATAGTCAAGCACTTCATGCACAGGGACAAGGTCAAGTTCGAGAAGCACGAGTTCAAATCCCTGGCCGACGAGGAGATCCCGCTCTGGTGGACCCTTACCGGCATCTCCATAACCGTAACGCTCCTGGTCTGGATGACCAGCACCTGGTTCGACATGCCCTGGAAGGAAGTCCTGCTCGCCGTCGCTATCCAGCCGATCCTGATCATCGCCGGCCTGCGCGTGCTGGGCATCACCGGCTCCGGGCCGGTCTCGCTGATGGCTAACGCCACGCAGTTCCTGTTCGGCATCATCTGGCCCGCCCAGATCCGGGCCAACCTGACCGCCGCCTACGTCAGCGCCAACCCGCAGGCCACCTCCGAGAACGTCGTTCCGTCTTTCTGGGTGGCCCAGCGCCTAGGCGGAAAGTTCAAGACCCTGATCCTGGCCCAGCTGATGGTCATCCCGATAGGCGCTTACCTGACGCCGCTGATGTTCAATATGCTGGAGAAGACTTACGGCATAGGCCTGAACCCCGGCCAGCTCGCCGCCCCGACGGGTCTCAAGATCGCGACGCTCGCCATCGTGATGGAGAAAGGCCTGTCCTTCCTCCCGCACGGCGCGCTGCAGGCGTCCTTTATCGCGATCTTCATCGGCGTCTTCTTCGAGCTGATGCTCGCTTTCAAGAAGACCAATGAGCAGGGCCACGAGGTGAGCCGCTTCTGG
>CAZUQT010000021.1:0-24484 GCA_964622585.1 uncultured Elusimicrobiaceae bacterium
AAATATATGATGGCGGTGACCCGGCTGCTGGCCAGCCACTCCTATCTTAAAGACCAGATGAAAGGCCTTGGCGACGGCAAGGGTATGCCGGAATCCGTGCGCAAGGCGCTGCTCAGGGCTGAAGAATGAGGGAGAGCGGGGAGAGAAAGCGGAAGAGCTCTTCCATGTACCGCTGCGCCTGTTCTTCAGCCTTTGTTCTTTTCTGCGCGCTTACGGCCGCCCCCGCGGGCGCGCAGTATATGCGCTCCGGCCTGCTGAAGTGGACTTACGACGACTTCAGCGTAAAGACCACGGAGGGGACGCGGAAGAGTTCCGGCTTCTCCCAATCCTACGGCTACTCCGTGGACGGGCCGCTGGGCAGCCAGATGGTGGGGGAGGGCGGCGGCTCCCTGAATTTCACACAGGGCAAAAGCCTTTCCCAGACCGTGAACAGTTCGGACGCAAACCAGAAGATACTGGCTTATTCTTTTCACGGGAGCCTGCTGCCGCCGGGGCTTAGGCGTTATGTCACCCTGGCTCCCAGCTTCTCCAGAACAAGGACAGAGCAGGTCTGGGGCTCGCCCCCTGCCTCGCGCAACCTGGTGGATACCAACAATGCCCTCACCTGGGGGCTGTCCCTGCCCCGGCTGCCGAGCTTCAGCGTTTCCAGCTCGCATATGCGGCGCCGGGACCCCTCGGCCGTTTCTTCAGTGAGCCAGGATACGTATATACGGAGCGAGGCCAGCGCTTATGTAAGGGGCCCGCTGCGGCTCCAATACCGGCGCGAGCGCAGCGAGACCGAGGACAAACTTTCGGCCGCCTCTAACACGCGTAAAGAGTCCACCCGCTCCGACGCCGAGCTCAACTTTCCGGAACTTAAGGGCACTCTTGAACGCGCGTCCCTGCGGGCTTCCTACCAGGGCGAAGGGTCCGAATCCGCCGCCGGCTCCATGCGGCAGAACTCAAAGACGGTGAGCGCGTATACGGCGACCCGGCGCTTCAGGACCCGGCGATGGGAATCTTTCCTGGGTTATGCCGGAGAGTATTCGCGGAGCAGCCAGAGGCGCGTGGATTCCGCGCAAAACTCTCTCACCCTGACCTCGTTTTCTCCTCTTCTCCGCGGCCGCATAGACAACCAGCTCGCTTATCTGAGCAGGAGCGGTTTTGAAAAGAGGCAGAGCGTCTCGGAATCGGCCACGGGCGAATGGCGCTCGCTTTCCGGCAAGGCGGCGCTGCGCGCCAGCGCCGACGGTTCCTGGGCTTACGAGCCGCTCGGCGGCGCCGTCCTTTCCAGCGGTTTTCGGAACCGCCTGACGCTTACTCCCCGCCGGATCTACGACGTCTACGGCGAGGCGGCTACAGCGGGGACGCGTTCTCTCGGCCGCGGCCCAGGGGGCAGCAGACAATACTCCGCCGGTGGCGGACTGGGGCTGCACCCGATGCCGGCCACGGACCTGACCGGCAATTATATGGTCACCCGCACCCGTAATTTTGCCGACGGCTCGGTAAGTCTGAACCGCAGTCTTACGGCCCAGGCCCAGTCCTCCCCGCTTGAAACTCTCAAGCTCGCGGCGACCTATAGCCTGACCTGGAGCCGCGACGAGGCGAACGGCATAAGCCGCGGCAGAATGATGGGCCTCACGGCTGATTATTCCCCGGCCGAAGGTTTTGATTTCTACGGGGAGCTGACGCGCGGCGTCCGCGCGGCCAATCTGATCCTGAACGGGAGCTATTCGGTGGGAAAAACGCAGCTTAGCGTCCGCTTCCAGAAGCAGGACAGCTATTCCACCAACGGGTTCGCGAATTGGAACCTGTCGCTGTCCAGATTCCTATGATGAGGAGATTCCAGAGAATAAGACGGCCTAATATAAGCACTTTAGCGTATTTCGCTGGCGTTTCAGCTGTCAGGAGGTATAATATAACGGATGCAATGTAAAAACCGCGCGGTGCATTAGCGCGGAATTTTATGAAAATTTTAAAATCTGCTCTTGTGGGTGCGGCGGTTTGCGTGTTCACCGCGGCATCCGCGGCGCCGGGTGTTGAGCGCGTCTGGCCCCCGGCGCCGGATCCCGCGCGGATACGCCTGGTTTCAACGCTCCCCGCCGGCAAGGCCCTCTCCGGCCCTGAGCCGTCTTTTTTTATGAAAGCCTTCCGTTCGATCTTCGGAATCAGCGAAGACCGGCGGCGCGGCCCCGGGTTCGTGCGCCCCATGGGGATCGTTGCGCGCGGCCCCGTAGTCTACGCGGCGGATCCCGGAGCGGGCGGAGTAGTGATTTACGACGCCCAAAAACGCTCTTTTCGCGTTGTTCCCGCCAACCGCCGCAAGCGCCTGCCTTTCCCGGTAGGCGTGGCGGTCGCCTCCGACGGCGGGATGTTCGTCAGCGATTCCCGGCTGCGCGCGGTCCTGCGGTTCGACGCCAAAGGGCGCGAGGCCGGCGAACTTAAGCCGCCGCCCGGTTCCTTCCTCCGGCCCGGCGGGCTGGCGCTTGACGAGAGCCGCAGCCGCCTCTGGGTGGCGGATGCCGCGGCGCACCTGGTCCACGCTTACTCCTTGAACGGGGACTATCTTTTTTCCATCGGCGGGCGCGGGGAGGGTCCCGGCCGTTTCAACTTCCCGACTTACCTCTCGGTTGACGAGCGCACGGGTACGCTGTGGGTCTGCGACAGCGGCAACTTCCGCCTGCAGTCCTTTGACGCCGGCGGCAAACCGCTTAAAGTTATCGGGAGCGGCGGCGACCGCCCGGGCTATCTGGCGCGGCCCCGCGGCGTGGCACTCGATTCCGAGGGCCATCTCTACGTCGCTGACGGCGTTCTGTCCACGGTCCAGATATTCGATCTGGAGGAGAGGTTCCTGCTGTACTTCGGCGAGCGGGGGGGGGAGCCGGGCGAGTTTTATCTGCCGGGAGGCGTTTTTATTGACGCCGACGACCGGATCTACGTCGCCGACACCTATAATTCCCGGGTCCAGGTGTTCCAGTACCTCAAGGAGGGGCAGCCATGAGGATAGAGGCGGGAATTTTAGCGGTTGTCCTGCTGGCATTAGGACTACAGTGCCCCGCGCCCGCGGTCGCCTTGTCCGTAGTGGGCTCAAAGCACGACCTTTCAGCGGGTTCGGGCACGACCCAGATCTGTATTTTCTGCCACACACCGCATAAACCCAAGGCGAACGTCCCGCTGTGGAACCATTTCGTGACCACCCAGACCTTCACCTTCTATTCATCCAATTATCTCAACACCTACCTCGGGTTCACCCAGCCGGCCATGGCCGACCTGCCCGGCACACGCACGGAACTTTGCCTTTCCTGCCATGACGGCCTGACGGCGCTGGGCAATGTCTATAACCTGGGCGGGGAGACGATCTCCAAGCCCGGGACCATTATCGGCGCCGCGAACCTGGGCACTAACCTCGCCGACGACCATCCGGTGCTCTACGACGTCAAGCCCGGAGCGGGCCCGCCAGTTTCTCCCGGCACAGACCCCGAAATCCAGCTGCCGCCAGGAGGCGACAAAGTGAAGGTTTACGGCGCCACCAACCGCGTGGAGTGCACCTCCTGCCATGACCCGCACAACAACCAGTTCGGCAGTTTTCTGGCCAAGTCTAACGCTAACGCGGCCATCTGCACCACCTGCCACTTAAAATCCGGCTATTCCGCCTCCGTGCACGCCACCTCCATCGTGGCCTATACCCCTCCCGCCGGGGCGGCCACCACGGTGGGCGAATGGTCCTGCCGGAACTGCCATCGAAGTCATGGGGCCTCCGCGGCCCAGGCTTACAACCTGCGCGGGGCCGAGGAAGCGACCTGCTATGCCTGCCACGGCAACCCGCCCCTGACCGGGGCCAAAAACATTCAGGCGCTCTTCGTCAAGGCTTACAAGCATGTAGTTGAAACTATAGCAGGCAAACATAAGGATCCCGAGGTTGACGGCACGAATTTCACCTATTCCCCAACCAATAATCGCCATTCCGAGTGCCAGGACTGCCACGATCAGCACCAGGCGAAGGCGGGTACGCATACGGCGCCGACCAACCTTATTTCCAACGTGCTGCTTGGCCAGTGGGGGGTGGAGCCCGCTTACGGCGCCGTCGCCTGGGTGCCAGCCGCCTCCTACACGCGCCAGGTGTTCGCCAATACCACGGGCTATAAGGAATACCAGCTCTGCCTTAAGTGCCACTCCTCCTATGCCTTCGGCACAACGCCCCCGCCGAACATCACCGATCAGTCCATTGAACTCAATATCAACAACCGCGGCGCGCACCCGATCCGGACAGGATTGAACAGCCAGACCGGGAGCGTGGCCCCCAAAGCGCTGGCCGCCGCGCAAATGTCCGCTCCGTGGACGACACTGGGAACCCAGACGATGTACTGCTCGGACTGCCACGGCGCGGACACTGTGGGCGAGCCACAGGGCCCGCATGGCTCCACCATCCAGTATATGAGGAAAGGGACCGGCAAATACTGGCCCAGGGACGCCGCCGCGGCTCTTTACACTCTCGGCGCCCTGAACGCGACCGACGCTCACCTGGCGGGGCTCTTCTGCCGGAACTGCCATCCGCTGCGCGCGGCCGCGGCCAACACCTGGTACAATGAGGTCCATCAGCAACACAGCGACAGCGGAATGGTAGGAGCCGTCGTGCCCTGCGTGGCCTGCCATATCGTAGTTCCGCACGGCTCCAGGAGGGGCCGGCTTATCGGCTACGCCACGGAGGGCGCTCCGTACAACAATAACGGCGCGGGAGCCCTGGAAAAACTGGTTCTACAAGGCTTCAAGAAAGCGACTACGCCGACGACTTATGCGACGGGCGACTGCTACAGCACGAACGCGGCCTGCTCCGGCGGGCACAATACCAACGCTGGGGGCTACGATCCGTGAGGAGCAGCATCCGCCCATGCGGATAGGAGGTTCCCGGCGCGGTGACCGATCATGGTAATGCGACTGTTGTTCTTTCTGATCCTCCTCGCCGGCCCGGCCCGCGCGCAGTCTCCGTATACCGCGTCCGGACGGATCCAGGGGACCTATGAGGACATCACGGTTCGGACCATGGGCGGCCGTGTGCGCACCGTGTTCACGGGCCAGGACTACCTCCTGGGCCTTCGGGGGCCTCTCGGCCTGCCGGATATCGGCGATTTCTCCGCCACCGGTAATTTTTTTAACGGGAAAAATCTCTCCCAGACCGTCAGCGGCGGAAGCGCTTCGCAAAGGCTGCTCGGTTATTCGCTCGGCGCCAACTTCCTCCCGCTGGAAACGCGCGAGTACCTGTCACTGGGAGGAACCCTGGCCAGGAATCGCAACCATACGGCCTGGGGCGGCGGGTCGCCGCGGGATCTTGTGGATACCAGCTATGACGGTAATGCCGGCCTCACCCTGCCAGGTCTGCCCAGCCTAAACCTGAGTTACAGGCGGCTCCAGAGGCGGGACAGCGCCGAGGGCGGCCCGGCCAGCCAGAACGTGGTAACCTGGCGGGAAAGCGCGGCGTACGCCAGGGGACCGTTGAGCTGGGATTACGGCCATACGAGGGAAAAGATCGCCGCTCCCGGCGCCGGAGGCCGGAATACCGGCAACGACGATCTCTCCACCAATTTGTCTCTTGACTACCCGGAACTGGCCGGCCGCGGCCTGAAAAGCCTGGCCTTGCGCGCCTCTTTCCTCCGCCAGGCGCTGGACGGCGGCTCCGGGCGCATGGTGAAGCAGTCTATCAACCAGAGCGCCTATCTCACAACGGCCCGCCTGAAGCGGCGCGGCGTGGAGTCCTATCTAGGTTACGGCGGGACGTTCAATCGTATCGCCGGAGAGTCCGGCCCGCGCGCCCGCCACGATCTGAGCCTGTTCAGCCGGTTGACCCCGTCCGTCTGGAGCGCCAATAACCAAGTCCGCTACAGCAGGGCTTCCGGGCCCGGCGCCGGCGGCAGCCAGAGCGCGGAGGAAAATTTAAATGTAGAGTCGCCGAGGTTAAAAAAATACTTCGTCTACCGCGCGCAGGGTTCGGAAAATGTCCGCTGGGGAGGAACCGGCGCAAGCGCGACGAGCGGTTCGCTGCTGCACAGGCTCTCCTTTTATCCCCATCCGAAGCTTGACCTTTACCATCAGCAGAGTTATTCGGGTTCGGGCGCCAGGCTCGGCCACGCCCGCGAGGGGGGCCTCGGCTGGGCCGCGGGACTCAACTGGCGCCCCGGCGTCCTTCTGGAAACCTCCGCGAACTATGAGTCCCAGCTCCGGCGCGGCGGCGGGAACTCGCGCACCGACAATCTTACGTTCACCTACAAGGCCTTTCCGCTGGAGAATCTGACCATGGGAGGGTCATACTCACTGCAATATTCATGGACCGACCGTCCGCTGCCGGCCAAGTCAAGGTCCGATATGTTCACCACGGATCTCGCGTACAGCCCCCTGGAGGGCCTCTCCCTGGATGCGAATCTGCAGCGCACGAGCAGGCGGGCGGCCGGGGATAGCCGGGGAGAGGTGAATGCGTTGGATTATACCTTGTCGGCGCAGTATCAGTTCGGCCTGACCGCGTTAGCCCTTAAATACGAGAAGCGCGGGATAGCGGCTTACAACGAGTACAACCGCCTGCTCTTGGAATTAACAAGGAGTTTCTAAAATATGACAAACAAACCAGCCGTAGTGATATCTCTGTTCCTGGCCGCGGCCCTGTCAGTGAAGGCCCCGGCCGCCCCGCCCGAAACTCCCGCGCAGAAAACGCCGGCCCCGGCCTCCGGGGAGATCGTATTTCCTCCGCCTCCGGATCAGGCGCGAATCCGGTACCTCTACAGCCTGGCCGGGCCGCAGGACATTAAACCACGCGTGGGCGGGTTCAAGGGATTTTTGCTGAGACTAGTGGGCAAGGGAGCCAGGTCCGGCCGGGCGCTTGTGCGGCCCTACGGAGTCTATGCCGCGGGCGGGCGGGTCTTTGTGGCGGACACCGGGGGTATGGCGGTGGCCGTGTTCGACCGCGCCGCCGCCCGTCTGACGAGATTCGGCGGCACGCGGGAGGGGAGGCTCATCAATCCGATCTGCCTGGCCGGCGACGACGCCGGTAATGTTTATGTCACCGATTCTGGCATGAATATAGTCAACGTTTACGGCCCCGATGGGGCCTTACTGAGGCAGTTCGGCGCAACCGCCGGCCTGAATCGTCCCACCGGCGCCGTGTACGATGCCGGCCGCAAACGGCTCATTGTCGCCGACACCGGGAACGCGCGCCTGGTTCTGTTTGACGTCAATGGCGGGGTACTGGGGACTATCGGCCGCGCCGGCACGGAGAAAGGGGACTTTTCCCTTCCGACCGACCTGGCGCTGGACCGGGCCGGCAACATCCACGTGGTGGAGGGCATTCTGGGCCGCGTCCAGGTCTATGCTCCGGACGGGAAGTTCCTCTCGCAATTCGGCCAGCGCGGGAATCTGCCCGGCTACTTTGAACGTCCCAAAGGGATAGCGCTGGACTCGGACGGCAATATTTATGTCGTTGATTCGGCGTTCAACGCAGTCCAGGTCTTTGACGGGGAAGGCAGACTGCTCCTGCTCTTCGGGGGGGGCGGCACGGCGCCGGGCACGTTCGAACTGCCCACCGGCATCTTCATTGATCCCGAAGACCGCATCTACGTGACGGACTCTTTTAACAGGCGCGTCCAGGTCTTCCAATACCTGAAGCCGCCCCTAACCACTCCCTCTCAGGAGCCGTTCGCCGCTCCGGCCAGGCAATGAATAAACTCTTTTACCGCCGCCGGGAGCTCTCTGTCTTTTCTGCATAAAATACCCGTTAGTCTGTAAAACGGCTCCCCGGCAAGCTGCCGGACCGCCAGCGATTTGCGCCGCACCTCCTGGGAGACCGTATTTTCCGGAATAATGGAAATACCCCGCCCGGCCTCCACGCAGCGCTTCAGCGTTTCGATATTGTCGAATTCCCGGACTATCCGGACGACGGTTTTGTGTTTTCGGAGCATGTCGTCTATGAGTTTCCGGGTGGGGATATCCCTGTTGAACGCGATGAAATCCCGGCCCTGCAGGTCCCGCCACCTGGCTTTTTTTCCGGCCGCGGCAGGGTCGCCGGGCCGGCAGATCACCGCCAGTTTCTCTTTTGTGAAAGGAATGATCCGGACGAGAGGATGCTCCCAGGGGCAGGCCACGATTCCCAGGTCGCATACTTCATGGACCACGTCCAGATAGATCTGGTCCGAGCGCTCAAATTTTATGTGCAGGTCGGTCTTGGGATAGCGCCGGAGGAAGGTCTTTTCCTGCAGAGCCAGGCCGTACAGCCCCAGGCTGTAGACCGTTTCCACCCGGATCGTGCCCGAGACATCCATCGGCTGGCTGACACGGTCCAGAATCTCCTGATATGTTTTCAGGACCGCGCGGCCGCCCTCCGCCAGGATAGTTCCCGCCTGCGTCAGGGCGAACCGGCCTTCACCGCGATCCACGAGTTTCCTGCCGAAGTGACGTTCCAGGAAGGCCAGCTGCTGGCTGACAGCGGACTGGGTCAGATAATTCTGTGCGGCCGTTTTGGAGAAACTCCGCGTCCACGCCAGATCGCAGAATACTTTGAATAAATCGAGATGCAGCCGGGACCCTTTCATGTCATTAACGCTCCTAATATGAGCACTTTAGCATATTTCGCTGGCGCAATTGGTCAAGCCGGTGGTATACTATTGTCAAATCATCCGGTATACTGTTATCAATGATAGCGAAGAAAATACGCCGTGCAGCCAGTAGTGGAGGATTTATGAAAAACCTTAAATATGTCTTGATAAGCGCGGCGGTCGCGGGAACTGTTATATTGCGGGCCGGCGTGGCGCAAGGCGGTATCGCGACCTCCAAGCACGACTTCACGGCATCCGGAGGCTATCCGATCGCGGGAGTGACCGAGATCTGCGTAACCTGCCATGTTCCCCACCAGACCAAAATGAACGTCCCGCTGTGGGCGCATGCCATGTCCACTTACTCATACACGTTGTATAACCAGAACGCGAGCTACATCTCGGGCAACACCGCGGCCTATGACGCTTCCCCGAGCGCCCTCACCGGGAGCATGTCAAGGGCTTGTCTGGGCTGCCATGACGGCACGGTGGCCGTGTCCGGCACCGACTACATCACTCAGGCCTCGGCCGCCTGGATGCTCTACGACGGCGGCGTGAAGGTCGGCGGACAGCAAACCGCGAATCCGTCGGCGGGCTTGAAAGGCAGCCACCCCATCGCGATCACTTATAATTCCGCTACCCTGCTCCCGGCCGGAGAATTCAAGGCCATCACCGACCCGGCCGTCAAGCTGGAGAGTTCAAAGGTACAGTGTATTTCTTGCCACAACGCGCACAATAAGTTCCCTAAAATGCTGGTAATATCCAACGCCGCCAGCGCTTTATGCCTGTCGTGCCACGTTAAGTGACTTAGCTGAACCTCGCGCTCCGCCCGAACCATATCCGCAGCCTTTTGCGCAGCATAGGCTGCGGGTGCGTTTTGGGCGGTATCGCGTCCTGGGCGGCAGAGTTCCCTCCAGACAACAAGGTAAGCGGCGCAAAGAGAATTCCAGCATGGCATAAGCATTTTGCGGTTAGAGCCGCTGTTTTGTTATAATTTATACTAACAGGAAGTTTTTCCCGTATTCCGGTTTCAGCATCTACAAGCACCAAGGACCCTGCGATGAAACTTATAAACAAACTCGCCTCTATAAAGTTCTTTTTCACCCTTTCCGCTCTGATGCTGGCGGCCTTCTTGCTGGGCGGCGTGATACCGCAGGGGGAAGCCCCTGAGGCCTACCAGCAGATGTTCGGGCGCCTGGGCGGCGGCCTGGTCCTGAACCTCCAGTTCAACCGCGTTTTTTCCAGCTTCTGGTTCCTGCTGCTAATGGCCGGCGGCTTCCTCAATATGCTGGCCTGCACGGTCAAGCAGTGGAAGGTCCTGAAGCTGCGCCCCGGGGTTTTCCTGAGCCATTTAGGCGTGATGCTGATGTTCGTGGGCGGCGCCGTGCACGGGCTCTTCTCTGTGCGCGGCATCCTGGCGCTCGAGACCGGCCAGGTCAGGAGCGAATTCGACAGCGACGCCGGGGGCTCCCTGGCGCTGCCGTTCGAAGTCACGCTGAAAAATTTCCAGGTTCATTATTGGGATCAGGAGAAGCACGTGATCCATGCCCTGAAAAAGTGCGAGGATCCGGGGCATGAGGGCGAGGACCTGCTCGAATCCGTGGCGGTGGAGCCGGGCAAGAGCGCGCATTTTAATTCGACCGGCGCCGACCTGTCGGTCCTGAAATTCTATCCTAATTTCACTATCGGGGAATCCGGCCCGGTCAGCATAAATGAGGCCAGGGTGAATCCGGCGCTCTCGATCTCGGCGGGCAAGGCGGGAAAACCGACTTACCTGTTCGCCAATCATCCCGATTTCCACGGTGTTTCCACAGCCGACGGGATCCGCTACGTTTATGAGTATGATCCGGGCAGGATAAAGCAGTTCGAAAGCCGCATCGCCTTCCTCGAGGGCGGGGTTGAAAAGCTGGAGAAACTTATCAATGTTAATTCTCCGGCCAGCTACAAAGGCTACCGGTTCTACCAGTCCGGCTACGACCCGAAAAACCCTAATTATTCGAGCATGCAGGTTTCCAAGGACCCAAGCGTTCTCTTCATCTACGCCGGCTTCGCCGCGCTGATGATCGGTCTCTCTATGGCGTTCTGGAAGGAGATGAAATAATGGAAATATCGCTTAAAGCTTCTTTTGTCTTTTACGGCGCCGCGATGGCGGCGACCCTGCTAGGCTTTCTTTTGAACAAGCCCTGGAAATTCAAGTACTCCGTCCTCGCGCTGTTCGCGGCCTGGCTTACCAGCACTTACCATATCGGCGCGCGCTGGTACCTGGCGGGCAGGGCGCCGCTGTCCAACCAGTACGAATCCCTGATCTTCCTCATCTGGGCTTTTGTCGGCGCCTATCTTCTGTTCAAGCATTTTTCCGGCCGCGAGCTGGAATGGCTGGCGCCCTGGACGGCCGTGGTGGCCCTGTTGAGCATGGGCGGGGCCTCCTTCCTGGAGTCGAGCATTTCGCCGCTGGTTCCTGCCCTTCAGTCCAACTGGCTGCTTATCCATGTAAGCACCGTCATGACCGGCTACGGCGCGCTGCTTCTCTCTTTCCTCGGGGCCGTGGTTTTTTCCTTCATGGGGAAAGCCGAGCACGCGGACAAGAAGAAAAGTCTCGAGTCCCTGGTTTACAGGGCCTGCCTTGTAGGGTTCTGGCTGCTCACCATGGGGATAATCACCGGGGCGGTCTGGGCTAATTCCGCCTGGGGCTCCTATTGGTCCTGGGACCCAAAGGAAACCTGGTCCCTGATAACCTGGCTTTATTATGCGGTGGCGATACATTTAAGACGGACCAAAGGCTGGAAGGACAAAAAGTTCGCCAGCCTTATGCTGTGGGGTTTCCTGCTGGTCATGTTCACCTATTTCGGAGTCAACTATCTGATGTCGGGCCTGCACAGCTACGGCAGGAACTGAGCTAATTCACGGGAGGACCTTATGCGCGATTTATTTCTTTCAGCCGGTTTTTTCCTCGCCTGCGTCTCCGCGGCGCAGGGGCAGGGAGTGGTGGCCGGCAAGGTGGCCGAGACCATGGATTCCGGCGGATATACCTATGTAAGGGTGGTCCAGGGCAAGGAATCCACCTGGGTGGCCGCCCCGCAGCAGAAAATCAAGGTCGGAGAAGAAGTCGCTTTTTCCGGCGGGATGGTGATGGTGGATTTCAAGAGCAAGAGCCTGAACCGGACCTTTAAAAAAATAATTTTCTCCGACGGCCCGGTCAAAGGCGGCTCCGCCGCCCAGGTCGTTAAGGGGATACCTGAGCACGGCCCCGCTGCGGCGCAATTCCCGATCAAGCTGGCCAAGGCGGAGGGGCCCGGCGCTTACACGGTCGCGGAAGTTTACGGCAGGCGCAAGGACCTGGCCGGCAAGACGGTCTCCGTCCGCGGCAAGGTCATGAAAGTCTCCCTCGAGATCATGGGCCGCAACTGGGTGCATTTGCAGGACGGCTCCGGCGATCAGAAGGCGGGAACCAATGACCTGCTGGTCACCACCTCGGAAGAAGTCAAGGCCGGCGAGACGGTGACGGCGCGCGGCGCCGTGGCGAAGGACCAGGACTTCGGCTCCGGCTATAAGTACGTGGTGCTGCTGGAGAAAGCGACTTTCAAGTAACTGTAAATACGGACGGGCGGCAGGGCCGCCCGCCGCTTAAATTTTATGGGCATAATCCCTGATTTCGCTTCGATGTCGGCCTGGTGCGTCGGGCTGGCTTTCGCGTTCACTTTCCTGGCCCTGGCCCACGGGGTTTATTTCGTATTCAAGCGGAACCAGAAGGTCTTCAAAGCCTCGCTTTTCCTTCTTGGCGGCGCGGTGCTTTTCCAGGCGGCCGCTTTCGCGGCCCTTACGCTTTTCTTCTGGTACGTGCCCGAGAACAGGTTTCTCACCCCGCTGAACACCCCGCGCGGCATGGTGCTGGCCCTCGGTATCTGCATCAACGCTCTGTTGCTCGGTCTTGAACTGCGCAGGGGAACGGGTATTACTTTCGTCTTCGTCCTGCCCTGGAGCCTGCTTCTGCTTGCCGTTCCGCTTTTCACCGCTTTTCCCATCCTGGACGCCTTCTCCCTTCAGGCCAGGAGCCCGCTGTCCGCGCTGCATAATTTTCTGTTCATAGTTTCATACGCGATGTTCATAAACGCTTTCGGCGCGAGCTCCTCCCTGCTGCTTTCGGACCGGGAGCTGCGGGGCAGGATCCCCCACGAGGCGGCCTTCGCGCTCCCTTCCATAGGCGATATGGACAAGCTTATCTGGCGGCTCGTGGAAGTGGGCTTCCCGCTTTTCCTCGGCGGCTTCCTCCTCGCCAGCTTCCAGCTTTATTCTAAATACGGCCGCCTGCCCGGCTCCGACGTGAAAGAGCTCGGGGCTCTCGCCACCCTGCTGGTTTACGGGCTTTACCTGGTGCTGAGGAAGTACGGTGACTGGCGCGGGACCAAGGCCGCCTGGGCCAATGTCGCGGGCTTTATCTTTATCGCCGCCACTATGGTGCTGTCGAGCCGTTTGATCGCTTATCATAAATTTTTCTGAATTTACCCTTATAAAAATGGAACTAGTCCTCGTCGGCCTTTCTCATAAAACCTGCTCGGTGGAAACGCGCGAGGCTTTCAGCATAAGCCCGGAGCGCCGCCGCCTGCTGCTCAAGGCCATGCTCTCCGGCGGCCTGGCGGCCGAAGAGCTGGTGTGGGTGTCCACCTGCAACCGCGTGGACCTTTACGCCGTCGGAAAAAAGAAGGACTGCGAGGCGTCCCTGATAGGCTTCCTGAGCGACCCGTCGCAGTACGACGCCAATAAGGCGGGCGGCGGGCATCTCTACAGCAAGACCGGCAAAGAGGCGCTGGACCACCTCCTGAACGTGGCCTGCGGGCTGGACTCGATGGTGGTGGGGGAGAACGAGATCCTCGGCCAGCTCAAGGATTCCTACTACGGCGCCAAGACCGCCGGCGTCACCGGCCGCCTGACCAATACGCTTTTTCAGCGCGCGATCGGAGTGGGCAAGCATGTGCGCGCAAATACCAAGATCAGCCAGGGCGGCCGCTCGGTGGCCTTCGTGGCCGTGCAGTACGCCGGCAGGATCTTCGGAGACCTGGATAAAGCTAAAGTTCTTCTCCTGGGCGCCGGCGAGATGGCCGAGTCCGCGGCGCTGGCTTTCTCCGAGAAGAAAGCTGCTATTACCGTTATCAACCGCACCCTGGCCAATGGCCAGGAGCTCGCGGCCAAGTTCTCCGCGCAGTGCCTTCCCTGGGAGAAGCTGGAGGAGGCGCTTAGCGCGGCCGACGTCGTGCTGGTCTCCACTTCCGCAAAGGAGCCGGTGCTCACGAAAGACCTGATGGCCAGGGTTATGAGCCTGCGGCACGGCAACCCGGTTTTCCTCGTGGACATTTCAGTTCCCCGCAATATCCAGCCGGAGGCCGGCCAGCTTTCCAACGTCTACCTGTACAATATCGACGACCTGGAGCGGATAGTCGCCGAGAACCTGGCGCAGCTTTCCGGCGAGATAGATAAAGCGCGGGCGATAATAGAAGCCAAGGGCGCCGAGATGTGGGCCAAATTTAACCAGGATTCTTCCGTAGATCCCTCCAGTTTCAAAGAGCCGCTGGTCATAGGCACCCGCGGCTCCAGGCTGGCTCTCGTGCAGACGAATATTATCTGCGACCTGGTCCGCAAAGAAGGCGTGGCGATAGACCAGAAGATCATAAAGACCAGCGGGGACATCTTCCTGGACGATTCCGTGGAAAAGCTCATCGCCAAGGACGGCAAGGGGCTTTTCGTAAAAGAGATAGAGCGCGACCTGATCGACGGCGGCAGCAGGCTGGCCATGCATTCCCTGAAAGACCTGCCGGGCGAGCTGGCCGAAGGGCTGGCGGTCGCTTCGTTCCTGAAGCGCGAGGACCCGCGCGACGCGCTGGTCACCCGCGGCGGCGCTAAATTGGCGGACCTCCCGCCCAACCCCAGGATAGCCACCGGCTCTCTCAGGCGGCGCTACCAGATAGCGAAGCTGCGGCCTGACGCCGTGTTCGCCCCGCTGCGGGGGAATATGGACACCCGCCTGGCGAAGCTGGACCGGGGGGACTGCGACGCTATCGTGGTGGCCTGCGCCGCTTTCAAGCGCCTGGGCCTGGAAAAGCGGATAAGCCAGATCTTCACCGCCGATGAGGTCGTGCCCGCTCCCGGGCAGGGCGTGATCGTCGTCGAGGCCGTAGCCGCCGACCTTCCCGTAATGCGGCTGGCGCGCAGGCTGGACCATGCGCGCACGCGGATCTGCGCGGAAGCCGAACGCCTGTTCCTGGCCGAGATGGGCGGAGGCTGCGCCACCCCGCTCGGCGCCCACGCCGAGATCACCGACGAGGGTCTGCTGTTCAGGGTCTTCTGGTCGACCCCTGATGGAAAAAAGCGCATGAATTTAGATACTTATATAGATTGCGCCAAGCTGAGCGAAGCCATAACCGACCTGGTCGCCAGGATAAAACAGCTGGTCTGACGCGACTCCCTTTCCGCCGGTCCTTCCTATACAGGTTCCACGAATACAAGCATCTCGCCGCCGCAGACGGCGCCGCCGCCGGTTCCAAGGTCGTCCGTCAGGTCAACTTTCACCAGCTCCGGCTTTTTTGTGCCGACGAGACAGCGCAGAGCGGCGCTGCGCACCTGGTTCTCGCCGCAGCCGCCGCCCACGGTGCCCCAGGTGGTACCGTCGGCGCAGATTATCATTTTCGCCCCGGTTTCCCGCGGCGTGGAGCCGGAAGTCCAGGTGACGGTGGCCAGGCAGGCCGGCAAGTCCAGCGACCTGAGCTCGGAGAGTTTCCTGAAAATTTCAAGGTCGGTCATTCTTCGCCTCCCGCGCGGTCCTGAGTTCCCGCGCCGCCGGAGCGCCCAGCCTCCTCACGCAGACCAGTTCCGCCGTTATGGACAGGGCTATCTCTTCCGGGGATTCCGAGCCTATCGGTACGCCGATAGGAGTGAAAACCTCGTCCAGCCTTTTCTTCGGTATACCCTTTTCTCCCAGCATGGAAAGAACGAAAGCCACTCTCCGGCGGCTTCCTATGAGCCCGGTGTAGGCCGTTTCTTTGGGCAGTATCTCGGCCAGGCATTCGGCGTCATGTTCGTGTCCCCGCGTGATCACTACCGCGTAAGAGGAGGGCCCCAGCGGCATGGAGCGCAGGGCCGGGATAAAGCCTTCGGCTATCACCGCGCAGCCCGGGAAGCGGGCCGGAGCGGCGAAGTCCGGCCGGTCGTCCAGTACCGTCACCGCGAAACCTGTTTCCAGCGCGAAGCGGGAGAGCGGCAGGGCTATATGGCCCGCTCCGCAGATAAGCAAAGCCGCGCGGGCGGGGAAGACGTCCAGGAAGACCATTACTCCCGGCTCGAGTTCCACGGTGAGGCTCTTTTTCTCCTTCATGGCCGCCAGCGCCCGTTCCCGCAGCCCGGGACCGAAGCCGGGCGCCAGCGGGGGGGAGTCTCGTTCCGTGCCGAACGGAACGGGAGAATATAGTTCTACCTTGATGCCGTTATCGGGAGACGGGTCCGGCCCGCCGCCGCCGCGCAGAATAGCTTTGAGGCCGACGGCGAGGGAGGGCCGCGTGGAGGCCGTCACCGTGGCGAGGCAGAAGGTCTCTCCGGCGGCCAGCAGCCCGGTTATGCGGGAAATATGGTCCATAGATCCATTGTCTCGTCCTTGATTCGCCTCGAGCACAATTAGTATATTAATACTACTATACTACAAAGAACGGACCAGGGCAAGCCGGCCGCCGTCACAAATGTCGTGGACAGGCGCCGCGTAAATTGTAAAATAATTTTGGGTCTGAAAGCTCCGCGGGTCCGGATTTTTATGAACCGAAACAAGAAGATATCGAGCCTTTTTTTCATCCTTGCGGCCCTGGCGCCGGCGGCCGCTTACGCGGCCAGCGGCAAGGCGCTTTTCGAGGAGCATTGCGCCGCCTGCCACACCGTCGGAGGCGGGGATTCCGTAGGGCCGGACCTGAAAGGCGTGACGGACCGCCGCAAAGCCGGCTGGCTGGGGAGGGTGATAGCCGAGCCCGACCGCCTGGCCGCCGAGAGCGACCCCGAGCAGCTGGCCCTGGTCAAGAAATGGGGCATGGAAATGCCGAACCTCGGGCTGAGCCGGGCTGACGCCGCGGAGATAATCGAATATCTGGTGGGCGGCCACCCACAAAAAACCGCCGCGGCTTCCGGCCCCGTGAAACAAGGTTTTTCCGTCAAGCACGCCGGCGTCGTATTGAATTCCGCGGCGGCTGAAGCGAAGCCCGCGGGCTCCGCGGCCAATGGGCGGGACCTTTTCATGGGGGGGAGGAGATTGTCAGCCGGCGGCCCGGCCTGCGCCTCCTGTCATTCCATGGCCCCAGGTAATATGGCGGCCGGCGGGTCTTTGGCGGTAAACCTGTCCAAAGCTTTCGAAAAATTGGGCGCGAACGGCATCAAAGCCGTGCTTACCAGCCTCCCTTTCCCCGTGAAGGCCGCCGCTTTTAAGAATAAACCGGTCACCGAAGCCGAACTTGCCGACCTGAGCGCTTTCCTCGAAGAAGCCGGGAAAGCCGCGCCTGAACAAGGAGCCAGTTTCAGGAAGCTGGCCTTTACCGGGCTGGTCGGCGCCGCCGGCGCTTTCGTCCTTATCGCCCTGGTCTGGGGCGGCAGGAAAAAGAAAGGCGTGAAGGACGAGATACTCTCCAGACAGGCCGGAACGAATTAGGACCGGAAGCCTTAACCGAGGAAAAAATCTATGGGTTTCATAAAAGATCTGATCTCGCCGGAAAGCAGGAAATGGGAAGAATTCTACCGGAACCGCTTCCAGCACGACAAGGCGGTGCGGAGCACGCACGGCGCGAACTGCACCGGGGGCTGTTCCTGGAACGTGCATGTGAAGAACGGCGTGGTGGTCTGGGAGACCCAGGCCCTCGATTATCCGAAACTCTCGGGCGAGATCCCGCCCTACGAGCCGCGCGGCTGCCAGAAAGGCGCTTCTTACTCCTGGTATATTTACAGCCCGCTGCGCGTTAAATACCCCTTGATAAGGGGCGCGCTGCTGGACCTCTACAGGGCCGAAAAAGCGGCGAACGGCGGCGACCCGGTGAAGGCTTGGGAGTCGCTGCAGGGAGATAAGGAAAAGAGGGCCAGGTACCAGCGGGCCAGGGGCAAGGGCGGCTTCAGGCGGATAAGCTGGGACGAGGTCCTGGAGATCATAGCCGCTTCCAATATTTACACCGTAAAAAAATACGGCCCGGACCGCCTGATAGGTTTCTCGCCTATCCCGGCCATGTCCATGATGAGCTATGCCGCCGGCGCGCGGTACCTGCAGCTGATGGGCGGCGTTTCGCTCAGTTTCTACGACTGGTACTGCGACCTCCCCAACGCTTTTCCCGAGATCTTCGGCGAGCAGACCGACGTCTGCGAGAGCGCCGACTGGTTCAATTCCAAATTTATAGCGGTGGCGGGGGCCAATGTCGGGATGACGCGCGTGCCCGACGCGCATTTTTTCACCGAGGCCAGGCATAACGGGACCAAGAGCGTTGTGTTCGCGCCGGATTTCAACGCTACCGCCAAGTTCGCCGACCAGTGGATGCCGCTGCACGCGGGCCAGGACGGGGCTTTCTGGCTGGCCGTGACGCATGTGCTCCTTAAAGAGTTTCACTACGAGAAAAAGACCCCCTATTTCCTTGATTACGCTAAAAAATATACCGACGGGCCTTTCCTGATCGAGCTCTCGCGCGAAGGCGGCGTCATAAAGCCCGGCAAATTCGTCAGGGCGAATAAACTTTCAAAGTACAAGGCCGCCGAAAATGGTGACTGGAAGTTTCTGAACATCGACGCGAACACGCTCGAGACCGTGATGCCCAAGGGCAGCGTAGGCCACCGCTGGGACAAGGCCGGCGGCAACTGGAACATGAAGTTCGAGGACGGGCTTACGAACGCGCCTTATGAACCGCTGCTCACCTTCCTGGAAAAGAAAGAAGGCGTGATAGACGTGGAGTTCACCGAATTCGCCGGCGATAAAAAAGCGCTGAGGTCGGTGCCTTACAGGACCGTCACGGCCGCGGACGGCTCTAAAATAACCGTAGCCACGGTTTATGACCTCCTGCTTGCGCAGTACGGCGTCTCCCGCGGGCTCGGCGGGGCTTACCCGGCCTCCTACGACGACGAGAACGCCGCCTATACTCCCGCCTGGCAGGAAAAGTTCACCGGCGTCAGCCGCGAAGCGCTGGTAAAGTTCGCCAGGGAATGGTCGGAAACGGCGGCCGCCACCAACGGCAAATGCATGATCATAATCGGGGCCGGCATCAACCACTGGTACCATTCCAACCTCATTTACCGGGCCGGGATCACCACGCTTATGATGTCGGGCTGCGTCGGCGTGAACGGCGGCGGGATAAACCATTATGTCGGTCAGGAAAAACTCGCGCCGATGGATTCCTGGAGCGCGCTGATGTCAGGGAAGGACTGGCAGAACGCGGCCAGGCTGCAGCAGGGCACTATCTGGCATTACATCAACTCCGGCCAGTGGCGCTACGACGCGGGGCAGAAGAATTACAACAAGTCGCCGGGAAGCGAGGCAGCCGCGCTGCACGGCGCGGATTTCGTGGTGAAGGCCGTGAAGAACGGCTGGATGCCTTTCTACCCGCAGTACGGCGAATCCAATTTCGACATAGTGAAGGAAGCCCAGGCCGCCGGCAAGAACACCGAGGACGAAATGCGGGCGCATATCGTGGACAGGCTGAAATCTAAAAAACTGGATTATTCCGTCACCGATCCCGACAAGGATATTAATTTCCCCAGGGTCTGGTTCATCTGGCGCGGCAATGCCCTGATGTCCAGCGCAAAGGGCCACGAGTACATGCTCAAGCATTATCTCGGCACGCACCATAACGAGACGGCCAAAGAGGCGGCCAAGGGCGAGGTCAAAGAGATAAACTGGTTCGAGCTCGCGCCCCAGGGCAAGATGGACCTGGTGGTGGACATTAATTTCCGCATGGACACCTCGGCGCTTTACTCCGACATAGTCCTGCCGGCGGCGAGCTGGTACGAAAAATCCGATATCAACAGCACGGATATGCATTCTTTCCTGCACCCGCTGGCGGCGGCCATTCCGCCGGTCTGGGAAGCGAAAAGCGACTGGGATATTTTCCGCTCCATAGCCGCAAAGGTGAGCGAGCTGGCCGCCAGCCATCTCCCGGGGACTTTCAAGGACGCGGTCAATCTCCCGCTGATGCACGATACTATCGACGAGCTCTCCCAGCCCGCCATGAAGGACTGGTCGAAAGGCGACTGCGAGCCCGTGCCCGGCAAGACCATGCATAAGATAGTCTTCGTGGACCGGGACTATACGCGGATCTACGATAAATTCACCACGCTCGGGCCGAATATCAAGAAGACGGGGCTGGGCGCGCACGGCAATTCCTACGACTGCTCCGACGAATACGACAAACTGCTGCTGGATAAGACCCATACCAGGACCATAGGCGGGACGGAGTATCCCTCTATCCACGACGATGTCGAAGCCATTAACGCGGTTCTCGCGCTCTCGAGCCTTACGAACGGCAAGCTTACTGTCCGCGCTTACGCGAACATGGAAAAGAAGACAGGCCTGAAGCTGGCGGACCTGGCCGAAGGCACGAAAGAAGTCTTCATCAGGTACGAGGACCTGCAGTCGCAGCCGAGGAGGTACAATACCTCGCCGCTCTGGTCCGGGCTGATGAACGACGGGCGACCTTACGCCGCTTTCACCTATAATACGGAAAAGCTGGTTCCTTTCCGGACGCTGACCGGCCGCGAGCATCTGTATTTGGACCATGACGGCTACCTTATGTACGGCGAGAACCTGCCGACTTTCAAGCTTTCGCCCACGCCGGCGCAGTACGGCGACCTGGTCAGCACGCCGAACGACGGCAAGGGCCGGATGCTCAACGTACTGACGCCGCACGGCAAGTGGCAGATCCACTCCACCTATTCCGACAACTGGCGCCTCCTTACCCTGAACCGCGGGATCGAGCCCTGCTGGCTTTCGCTCGAGGACGCCGCGGAAATGGGCGTCGCCGACAATGACTGGGTGGAACTATATAACGACCACGGCGTTTTCGCCACCAGGGCGAACGTCTCCGCGAGGATACCGAAAGGCCTGTGCCTGGTCTATCACTCGCCGGAGAGGACCTACTCCACTCCAAAGTCCGGCGTACGCGGCGGGAAAAGGGCCGGCGGCCATAACAGCCTTTGCCGGACCCGGCTCAAGCCCAACTTGATGGTAGGCGGCTATGCCCAGTTCACTTACCACTTCAACTACTGGGGCCCTATCGGCGTGAACCGGGAAACCCATGTGCTGGTGCGGAAAATGGATAAGGTGGAGTTCTAATATGGATATAAGATCGCAGATAGTCACTGTTTTCCACCTGGACAAATGCATCGGCTGCCATACCTGCTCGGTGCTCTGCAAGAACACCTGGACCGACAGGAAGGGCGCGGAATACATGTGGTGGAATAACGTCGAAGCGAAGCCGGGCACCGGCTATCCCTCCAAATGGGAAGATCAGGGTATTTATAAAGGCGGCTTCGAAGTTAAGGATGATACCCTGAAGCTCAAGAGCGGCGGCAAACTCAATGCGCTCAAGAATATTTTCCACAATCCAGACATGCCGGAGCTCAAGGATTACTATGAGCCGTGGACCTACAAATATAACGAGCTCTTCGACGCGCCGGAGGGGAACGACCAGCCTACGGCCAGGCCCGTCTCGCTGATAACCGGGGAGAAGATCGACGTTAAATCAGGCCCGAACTGGGACGACGACCTGGGCGGTTCCAGCGACTACGCTAAAAACGACGTGAATTTGAAGAACGTCCCGGAAGCCGAGCGGAACGCGATGCTGGAAATAGAGCGGATCGCTTATTTTTATCTTCCACGCATCTGCAATCACTGCCTCAACCCCGCCTGCGTGGCGGCCTGCCCTTCCGGCTCGGTGTATAAAAGAGGAGAGGACGGGATAGTCCTGATAAACCAGGAGAAGTGCCGGGCCTGGCGGCAGTGCGTTTCCTCCTGCCCTTACAAGAAAAGATATTACAACTGGAAGGCCGGCAAATCGGAAAAATGCAACTTGTGCTACCCCCGGCTGGAATCCGGCCAGGCCCCGGCCTGCATGCATTCCTGCGTCGGGCGCATCAGGTACCTGGGCGTCATGCTTTACGACGCCGATAAGATAGAAACCTATGCGAAAGCGCCGGAAGCTGAACTCGTGGACAGGCAGCTGGAGCTCTATTTGGACCCGAAAGATCCGGCCGTGATAAGCGCGGCCAAGAAGGCCGGCATCGCGGACTCGACGATAACCGCGGCGCAGAAGTCGCCGGCTTATAAATTCATCAAGGAATACAAAATAGCCCTGCCGCTGCACCCGGAATTCAGGACCCTGCCGAACCTGTTCTATGTGCCGCCGCTCTCGCCACTGATAGGCGCGGTGGAGGAAAGAGGTTACTCTTTCACTTCGAAAGGCCTGCTCGGCGCCGTCTCGGAAATGCGGCTGCCTATAACCTACCTCGCCTCGCTTTTCTCCTGCGGCGATACCGGAAAAGTTTCCGGCGTGCTGGCGCGGATGATAGCGGTGAGGCTCAGGAGAAGGTCCGTCACCGTAGCAGGCACGGACGCCTCTATCTCGGAAAAAGCGCTCGCCGATTCCGGCCTTACCGCGGCCCTGGCCGACGAAGTTTACCGGCTTACTTCCCTCGCCACCTTCGGCGAGAGGATAGTGATACCGCCTGCCCACCGCGAGGAATCGATAGAAATGCTGGAAGCCGCCTCGGATTATAAAGGCTCCAGCGGTTTCGGTACCATCAATAAGCCGGAGAGAGGGCTCTGATCATGGAATACCGCTTCCTGGAACTTGCGGCTGGAGTTCTTGGCTATCCCGCCGCCGGGCTGGCGGAGCCTTTGTCGGAGCTGGAGGCTTATTGCGCGGAAAAAATTCCGTCCCTGGCCGGCAAGGTAAGCGCCGCGCGGAAAGCGGCGGGGAAGTTCAGCGCCGCGGAGCTTGAAGAGATCTACTCCGATCTCTTCTATATCAAGCCCCTGGTCTCGCTCGACCTCGGCTACCAGCTCTTCGGCGACGAGAGAAAGAGGGTGGAGTTCCTGCTGCATGTAAAAGGCCTGCAGCAGCTTTACTCGGTGAATTGCGGCAGCGAGCTGCCGGACAGCCTCCCGAACGTGCTGACCCTCCTGACCAAAATGGAGGAGGGGGAGGACAGGGACGAGCTGGTCGGCCTGGCCCTGGCCCCGGCGCTGGCGAAGATACTCGCCGTCATGAAGAAAGCCGAACAGGAAAAGAACGAAAAAGATAAAAATACTAAAGACCATGAGAGGCGGCGGTCGCAGGGCATTCCGGTCTATCTGCCGCTGACCGAACTCCTGGCCGAATATGTAAATAACGCCGCGCTCCCGCTGAAAGCGGCCGGGTAAAACTATGCAAAAAGAAATACTTTATATAGCTCTGCCTTACGCGGCCCTGGTTCTGGGCCTGGTCGGCGCGATCTACGGCTACACTAAGAGGGAATTCGCTTTTTCCTCCCAGTCTTCGCAGTTCTTCGAGGGGCAGGCGCTCTTCTGGGGCGTGCAGCCTTTCCACTGGGGCGCGCTGGTACTGTTCACCGGCCATCTGCTCTGCGCCTTTTTCCCATCGGCGGTAATGTCCTGGAACGCCGTCCCCGCGCGGCTTTTCGCCTTCGAACTGGCCTCTTTCGCCGCCGGAGTTCTTATGCTCTCCGGGCTTCTGATCCTGCTGTTCAGGCGGCTCGCTTCCGCCAGGCTCAGGGCCGTCACTACGCCGATGGATTATGTCGTGCTCCTGGTCCTTCTCTCCCAGGTAACGCTCGGCATACTGACCGCGGCGCTCTACAGGTGGGGCTCTTCCTGGTTCGCCGCCGTGCTCTCGCCGTACCTTATCTCCATACTTAAGCTGGCGCCGTCTATCGGCGGCGTCGCTAATATGAAGGGCATTATCCAGGCCCATGTAATAATGGCTTTCATGGTCCTCGCGCTGATACCTTTCTCCAGGCTGGCGCATCTCCTGGTCTTCCCGCTTCCTTATCTCTGGCGCCCGACGCAGCTGGTGGTCTGGAACAGGGACAGGCTGGCGCTCAGGGATATCGACGCCGCGGATCCGGCCGTGAAGCCGCTCAATAATTAAGAGGGAACTGAATTTGTTTATCAGGTAAAAGGAAAATCTAATGGCTATTATCGAGAAATGGGAAGTTGAGAACCAGGCTTTCTGGGAAGAAACGGGGAGCGCGATAGCCTGGCGCACTTTGGCTATCACCACGCTTTGCCTCCTGCTTTCTTTCTCCACCTGGTTCGTAATGAGCGCCGTAGTTGTGCGCCTGCCCCAGATCGGTTTCAGCTTCACCAAGATGCAGTTCTTCTGGCTCGCGGCCATGCCCGGCCTCGCCGGGGGAACGCTGCGCATCGTCCATATGTTCCTGGTCCCTATCTACGGGACCCGGCGGGTAGTGGCCTGGTCCACTATCATCAAACTGCTCCCCTGCATCGGGCTGGGCCTCGCCGTGATGGACCCTTCCACCCCTTTCTGGGTCTTCATCGTGCTCGCGCTTTTAACCGGGCTGGGCGGCGGCGACTTTTCCTCTTTCATGCCTTCCACTTCGCTGTTCTTCCCTAAGCGCCTGCAGGGCACGGCCCTCGGCATCCAGGCCGGCATCGGCAACTTCGGCGTCAGCCTGACGCAATTCGTGACCCCCTGGATCATAACCGTCGCTTCCCTGGCCGCGGTAAGCGGTTCTTCCCAGACCTTCACCAAGGGCGAGGTCACGAAGCCGATCTGGCTGCAGAACGCCGTGTTCTGGTACATCCCTTTCCTGGTGATCATGGCGATAGCCGCCGGGCTCTGGCTGAAAAGCGTGCCGGTCAAGACCTCGTTCAAAGACCAGCTGGATATCTTCAAGGAAAAGCATACCTGGCTGATGACCGTGCT
>CAZUQT010000022.1:0-24093 GCA_964622585.1 uncultured Elusimicrobiaceae bacterium
ATTTCCGGCTCAGGTTGGCCAGGAAGCTCTCGGTGGCGTCCAGCATTTCCTCGCTGCGGTCCAGCAGCGCTTTTTCCGCCCCCGCGGCCTGCGTTTCCGAGCGCCTTTCTTTCGGCACCGAAAATTCGACCATGCCTTCCCCGTAAAGGGCCATCAGGGCGACGGTGGTGGTATGGTAGGACGAGCCGCAGAAGCCGGCCGGGGCGCAGCTGTTCAGCCAGGGCACTATCTCCCCGCCGGAATAGAAGCCGAACACCGGAACCGCCTTGCCGAAAACCGAGCGCACCGCGTCCACCTCGTCGTTCTCCCGGCTGTGCAGGATGTGCGAGCGCGAGCAGCAGCTAACCATGAAGACCAGGGCCGGCTTTTTGCCGGGGTTGGCCGCGGCGCATTCTTTGGCGGCGGCGCGGGCGCCCTCCACCAGGCTCAGGCGGCTGGCCTGGATCAGGCGCACTTTTTTCCCCTGCAGCTCCTCGGCCGGGAAATAGCGGATGGAGCCTTTTTTGAGATCGCAGGAGACCGGCAGCTTTATATGCGTCTTGCCGGAGCCGGGCGCGGCCATGGAGAACCCGTAGCGCTGCACCATCAGCTCGAAAAATTTATCCCGGGCGTCCCGCCCCAGGAACTGCCTGTAAAATTCTATGACCGGCAAGCCGTTCACTTCGAAGACCTCGGGGCCTTCGGCGCGGGTTATCTCAAGCTCCCCGCCCACCGGCTCCCAGCCGTGGCCGTAGCCGAAAGCGAGTTTGGCGCCGGCGGGCAGCTCCAGCGCGGCCAGGCGGGCGCCGGTCTTCGAGAGCTCGCAGCCGCAGAACTGGTAATTGGTCCAGAAATCGGGGTGGTTCATGCCAAGGTCGTACCGCCCGCAGGTAAGGCCGCCGAAAACCGGCACGGAGCCGAGTTTTTCCCCAAGCGCGTCAAGCATAAGCTGCTCGTAGCCGGTGGTTATGGAGCCGAACAGCAGGGCGAGGTTTTGGGCTTCGGAGTCGGGCTGGGGTATGCCGGAAGCCAGGGCCAGGCCGGTCTTCCGGCAGTCTTTGAAAGCCTCCGAGACGCTGAACGAGGCTTTAAGCCCGGCCCCGGAGATAAGCAGCACCGCCACGCTGTTCTTCGTAACCCCGGCATTGGTGATCTCGGCGTAGCTGGAACCGCCGGTGAGGATGGCGGGGTCGAGATACCGGCAGAGCGCCTCGTGCACTTTTTCCTGGTCCAGGTTTATAGAGGCGAAAGCCACCGCCAGGCCTGGGTCGGGCACGGTCCTGAGCGCCTGTTTTACCGCTTCCTCGGCGGCCTTTCCCGGGTCTTTATCGAGGCCCAGCCCTATAGCTATCTTCATATCTGAAATTGTAACAAAAACGCGGCCGCCGGGCGGCTTCCCTTTATTTACGCCGGAAGCGGCCGCGCCGCCCCCGCCCCGTGATATACTATAAACTTCGAACTATCCAAAAAGAAGCTACAGGAACGATATGTGCTTTTCAGCCGGAGCGAGTTTTACCGCGAGCGCGCTGCTTGCGGTAGTGGGCACGCAGACCTTGAAAGAAGTTCACAAGCCTTCCCAGGCGGTTTTCTCCTGCATTACTTTGTTCTTCGCTTTCCAGCAATTTACCGAGGGCGTCCTGTGGACGGTCATTCCGGGCGCGGCATATCCCGGGCTGCAAAAGACGGCCACCTATATTTTCCTGGTAATGGCGGAATTCATCTGGCCTATACTCATACCGCTTTCCGTGCTGTTGATGGAAGAAAAGAAAAGGCAGAAAAGGGTCCTGGCGGCGCTGCTGGCGGCGGGCGCGGGGATAGCGCTGTTCTATCTGCGCCACATCATGACTTACGACCTGCACGCCGAGATAAGCGGCCGGCACATTATCTATAAAAGCGCCGTCCTGCATCCTTTCGGCAAGGTCCCCACGCTGATCTACCTGGTCCCCACTTTGGTCCCGTTCTTCGTCTCCAGCCTTAAGCGGGCGTATATCATGGGCATTATTATGAGTTTGTCTTTCATCGTCTCGGCCGTAGCTTACAGGGAGTACCTGACCTCCGTCTGGTGCTTTTTCGCGGCCGTGATGAGCTTCGTGATCTATTACATTATCCGCGACGCCCGCAAAAACACTTTCCTGAAACCGGTCGCGGATGCCGTTAAAAATATTAGTTCTACGTAATTTACTGTTTATTTGGCTTAGAAAGAGACGCCGGCGGTGAGCTGCACGGAGAGTTTTGCCCCGGAGAAGGTGTATTCGCGCTTCGCGGGGCCGAGGAAGGCGTTCACGAGGCAGCCGGCGGAGAAGTCATTGATATTCTTGTAGCTGACCCCCGTGGAAAGAACGCCGGACTGGTCGTTGAGGTTTCGCACATAGTTCATATTCAGCGTCATGTCCGTTATTATGAACCGGCTGACGCTGGTGAACACCGCGCCGTAATAGCGCGAAAGATAGTTAGGCTCATAAAGGCCGTTAGCCAGCAGGAACTGGCCCTTGGTTCCGGCGGGCATCAGCGCGGCCAGCGGCCCGGAGAAAGCGTAAAGAGCCTTGTCGCTGAAAGGGCTTTTTGCATAGCCGCTTTGGTTGTAGAAGAACTCCGCGGCTATCGTAAGCCGGTCGTTAAAGTTGCCGAGGCGGAAGCCCTCGCTTAAATTTATAGCGGCCTTGCTGACCCAGTCGTCGTTCTTCCGGTAAATATCGAGCACGCCGCCGTCGTTGCGGATAAAGCGCGTATTGTCCCGCTTCGCCACGCTGACCTCGCCGGCTATATCCACGCCGCCCAGGCGGCTCGAGACATCGTAACCGAAGACCGGGCGTTTGTCGCGCTTGGCCCAGCCCGAGAAAGCCATCTCCGTCTTCCCGGTCAGAAGTTCGAATTTAAGAGCTCCGCCCAGGTCGCGGTCCTCCCCGGCGTTGCCCGTATCCAGAAAACCGTAGATATTATAATCGGTTCCGAACGGCACATGGAATTTGACCCCGTAAGCTCCGTCGCGGTAGCCGATCTTGCGGACAAAAGTCTTTTTCTCTATATTGATAAGGTCCGTCGGGTTCCAGAGGTAGCACCGCCCCCACTGCAGAACCTGCTTGCCGGTGCGGAAATAGACGCGGCGGCTTAAATTGAAATCCAGAAAAGCCTCGCGAAGCTCCGACTTCGTCTCCCGGCTCCTCGAGCGGTACGAGGTCTCCATATTGGCGAAAGCCTTCACGCCGTTCTTAAGACGGGCGTCCAGCATCAAATTGCCCACTATATAGGAATTGAACGGGTTCCCGGTGGAGCTGCTGTAGACCACGTCCTCGAGGACGCTTATGACCTCTCCGGAAAAACCGAGCGTTTTCTTTTCCTCGGCCGTCCCCTGAACTCCGGCGGCCTGGGTAGCCACCTCGGGGCTGGAGAACATTTCAAGCTCGGACGGGACGTCTTCGGCGAGAGCCGCGGCGGGGAGGAGCGGGGCGAGCGCCGCAAGGAGAAATAGTTTTTTCATGTTCACTTGCTCAGGTTCTCGAGGTAAGCTTTCGTGAAGATCTTGTCGTCCAGCTTGCCGGGGACGAGGTTCGCTATCTCCACCACGGTCTTATTGCCTTTCTCGAACTCGTCGATGAACAGCTGCTTCACCGGGACGAACCGTCCCTCTATCTCGGTGAACTTAAGAAAATAGGCGGTCTGCATCAGGGTTCCGGATAAAGAATAGGATTCCTGCTTCAGCAGGAGGTTATTGTCGCGGCGCGTCCAGAAGATCTGCTTCGGATAGTCCACGTCGTTGACCTTGGCCTTCACCTCGAATTTATTGACCTCCACCTTGCCCAGCAGCTCCTGGGAGAACTTCTCCGTGCCGGAGGAATCCACGACCGGCCCGTAAAGCTCGTCCAGTTTCCGCGACTCGAAATCGTCGCTGTGCGCGTCGGAGCCGCCGATGCTCTCGTCCCTGTTCACGTGCTGGAAGGTGCGGGTATTCTTGCGGTACATCCAGAAATTATCCCCGACGCGCAGATAGCCGTTCCCCTTCTCGTTCTCCGGGGCGTTCATCGCTATCAAAAAAGCGTCGTCGGAGTCGCGGCGGAAATAGGCCATGTCTATGATCTTGGTGCCCTGCCCGGCCCGCTGCTGGGTCAGCGTCACCTCGGCGCGGACGTCCTTCTTCATCTTGTAGTTGGCGTCTATGGCTTTGAGTATGGAAACCACCCGGCTTTCAGCGCGGAGCCCGGCGGACAGCGGAAGCAGGGTCAGGAAGGAGAATAATAGAAGTTTTATCATGATGCTTTCCTCTAAGTGAAATGCCCAAGAGCCTGCGCCGGCGAAAGGTTCGCCGCCCGGCGCGCGGGGAACCAGGCCGTGGCCACGGCGATGCCCATTATCAGAAGCATGCTGCCGGCTATCCCGGTGAAAGTGGGAAGGAAATAGAGATGGCCGTTCACGAGGAGCATGCCCAGCGGGTTATCCACCGGGTGGAAAGTGATAAGAGAGAGGAGCCGCATGGCGATGAAGCCCATTCCCAGCCCCGTGAACGAAGAAAAAAGCGTCAGGAAGAAAGTCTCGAGCAGGAACATGTCGCGCACCTCGGCGCGCTGCATACCTATCGCGCGCACCGTGCCGATCTCGCGGGTCCGTTCCTTGATGGTCATGCGCAGCGTGTTCACCACGCCCAGCAGGATTATGAAGAACAGGATCAGCACCGCCGAGATCGTGATGATGTTCAGCACGGATTCAAGCTTGAGGATGTCGCTGGCGGTCTCGTACATCGTGGAGACGTCTATGGTGGTTCCTTTCCACTTGTTGCGGGCTATCTCCTGGTATTTCTTCTTGTAATCGTCGGTGTTATAGGTGCGCTTAAGCAGGACCCACTCCGGCGCGGCAAGGGCGCTCCACGTTGCGTCGGCCGCGTAGGCCTTGGCCCCCGGCCCGGGGCCCGCGGGCAGGTCGTCGTAATAAAGGTCGTAGAAGCCGGAGTCGTTCAGCAGAACCACGTCCTGGGCCGGATAATCCCCGGAGCCGCAGACGGCGCTTACCAGAAGGGAGGCTTCCCTGGGAGTTTTCTCGAATTTGCGGTCGTAGCGGATGGCGACCTTATCCCCGGCGTTCACGCCGAGCGAGCGGGCGAGCGGGACCGGGATGATGACCCCGTCTTTCCTGAAGGCTTTCTCGAAGCTGCCGGAGGAGAGCTTGAGAATGCCGGAGATCCTCTTTTTGGACTCTTCGTCGCTCTTGAAGCCGAGCAGCACCACGGGCTTGCGGCCGGCGCGGCCGGCGGCGGAGGCGTAGATGGCCGCGATACCGGGCTTGAGCCGGGCGTGGATGCGGTCCGCCAGCGCGGCCGCGTTCTTCTGCGGGTCCTTTATCTTCAGGCTCAGGCTGGCGGTCTCGTAAGGCCGGTAACCGAGCAGCTCTTTTTCGCGCGGGAGCTCCAGGAAGACCACCGGCTGCATGAAGATATTGTCGTTCTTCATGATCCCGACTATCGTGAGCCGCGCGGCCTGGTCCTGACCGAACATATTGCGGAACCGCACCCGCACGATATCGTTCATCTTCACGTTGAGATAATGTGCCTTCTCGGCCGAAATTATCACCGGGTTCTCTATCTCCGCGCTCTCCACGTCCTTCCATTTGCCCTCCACGAGCCGGAAGGATTCCTCCACTTCCCTCAGTGCCTTCTTGCCTATGGTCTTCTTCGTGTCCACGCCCACCAGTATTATATTGTCAGACCTGCCGTTCCCGATGGCGCGGGCGAACATGCCTATGGCCTCGTTAGCTTCCTCTATCACCGGCTCGCCGTTTACGGCCTCGAAAGCGCGCGCCCTGTCGCGGAAGATCTCGCGCATGACCCCGCCCTTCTCGTTGAAGCGGATAGCCACGTGGCCGGTGACGTAGCGCATTATCTTGTTGAAGAGGATGTCGGAGATCCCGTGGGAGAAAGAATTGGCGACCACCAGAATGCAGACGCCTATGGCCATGGCGGAGCCCAGCATGATATTCCTGCGCTTCTGGCGCAGCAGGTTCCGCAGGCTAAGTCTTATAAGAAGCATAGATCTAATCTCTCGAGATCGCGTCCAGCGGCGTTATGTGCACGGCCACCCGCATCGGGTACAGCGCGGCCACTACGGTCACGAACAGTAGCTGCAAAGCGGTCAGCCCCACGTCCGAAAGGCTCAGGAGCGGGTTGAAGAAATTCCCGCCATAAAGCAGCTGCAGCATGTCGTTCTTGGTGGTGATCTGCAGCAGCGGGATAATGCGCACGGCCACTATCCCTGCGAGGATCCCCGCCCCGCCGAAAACGGTGGAGAGAACGGCGGTCTCGCCCAGGAACATCCCGGCGATGAAAGTCTTGTGCGCGCCTACGGCCCGCATCATGCCTATCTCGGAAGAGCGCTCCAGGGCCGACATAGTGAGCGTGTTCACTATTATTATCACGGCCACGCAGAAAAGAAGCATGACGAAGATGAAAAGCGCGCTTTTAATTATCAGGGCCATGCCGCCCATCGGGCCGGACGCCTTGTTCCAGGTTACGGCCCGAACGCCGGTCCCGGCCAGGGCCTTGTTCAGTTTTTTCAGCGAGCGGCCATAGTCCTCGCCGTCATTGAGCTTTATAAAGACCGCGTTATAGACCCCGTCCTCGGCCAGTTTCGGCTCGTTCAAGGCGACCACTTTTATCTTCCGCGCTTTTTTTACGTCGGACACTATCATCCCTTCCCCGAACAGCGAATCCAGGTCCCCGCCTTCCAGGCCCAGCAGCTTCTTTTCCTCTTTGGGCACCTGCGCCGCCATGTCCGCGGCGGTAAAATAGCCCAGGCATTCGCGGTAGGACTCTATATCCACCAGGCAGAAATGGCCGAAGATCTGGTTCAGCGCCCCGTACCTGATTATGCCCTTCACCGGGAAACGGATGTCGGTGGTAGTATTTATCCCGCTGGTCATCCCCATCATCACTACGTTCGTGCTTATATTAAGCGTGCCCAGATTGGCCAGCGCCTCTTTCTTGAGGTTTTCTTTAACTACCCGCCCGCCTTCGGGCAGGAACCAGATATTGTAAAAGTCGTAGAATTCGTCGCGGGCGAAAGTAGGGATCAGCAGGGTGCGCTGCCCCGCGACGGGATAGGAGCCCTCTATAACGGTAAAGCTGTCCGGGAACATCTTCCTGTATTCGGCGAAATCCACGCCCAGCAGGTAGGCGTAACCGGGCGCGCTGGTGCTCTCGTCCAGGACCATGGCAAGGTTCTTGCCGACGGGCAGGAAGCGCTTCACATAGGGCTGGGCGGCCAGAATTTCTTTTATCTGTTTGTAGGTGGTCACTGGCTCGATGCTGGAGCCCATCATGTTCAGCAGGATATTGTCGCTCTTCTGCGCCTCGCTGATCAGGACGAGGTCGCCCATGAAACCGTTTACGATATTCTTCTCGATGCCGACGGCCATGCCGGAGATAACGCCGTTCCCCACCGTCATCAGGAAAGCGCCCGTGAAGAGGATCACCCCTATCACCAGGCTTTTTCCCTTATGGCGCAGGATATTGCGCCAGGCGATGGTGAATATTAGCTTCATACGTTAACGGGTTCGGGGTCCTGTCAGGGGCGCTTCCCCGCGAACCCTGGAAGATGGGAACCGTTGCGCGGTTCCCCCCCGCCTTTCGGAATTTATGGCGGGGCCCCCCTCTCCCCAAAGGGTTCGCGGGGCAACGCCCCTGCCACCCCTCCAAAGAGTTGATTTTTTATGCAAGCGCGGGCTCCCTTTCTATCAGGCCGTCTTTTATTTTTACTATGCGCCGGGCGTATTTAAGGACGTTGGCGTCGTGGGTGGAGAAGATGAACGTGGTCTTTTCTATCTCGTTCATCCTGCGCATCAGCTCCAGGATGGAGGCGCCGGTGACGGAGTCGAGGTTGGCGGTGGGCTCGTCGGCCAGGATGATGTCCGGGTTGGTGACCAGGGCCCGGGCTATGGCAACGCGCTGGCGCTGGCCGCCGGAGAGCTCGGCGGGGCGGTGGGCGGCGTATTCTTTAAGCCCGACCTCCTCTATGAGCTTGTCGGCGCGCTTGCGGGCCTCGGCCGCCGACTTTTTCATGAGGAGCAGCGGGAATTCTATATTCTCTATGACGTTCAGTACGGGGATGAGGTTGAAGGTCTGGAAGATGAAGCCTATCTTGTTGAGCCTGATCTCCGTTATCTGCCTGTCGTTGAGCGAAGTTATTTCATGCTCGCCCACCTTTACGCTGCCGGTGGTGGCGAAATCTATGCAGCCTATGACGTTAAGCAGCGTAGTCTTGCCGCTGCCCGAGGGGCCGATAATGCTCATGAAGTCGCCCTCGGCCACTTCAAGGTCCACCCCGCGGAGCGCGGGCACTATGGTGTCGCCCAAGGGGTAGTTTTTCTTAAGCCCTTTGATCTCAATGATATTCATATCCGTTTCCTTAATGGAACTGAACGCCTTGAGGTTATTTTACTGTTTTTTTGGGGCGCGGAGGACTTCCCTCCAGGGCTGAATAGCAAGGGCCGCGGAGAATCGCTCCGCAGCCCTTGGTCTTTGCATCCTGACCTGACAATTCAATACGCCAGCCTCAGGGTTTCCCGCCCGATTTTTTCTCCGCCTTTTCCTTCTTCGGACCGGCTTTTTCAAGAACCTTTACTTCTTTGACCACCGGATTGGCCATATCGCCCTCATACATGATATGCACCTTATCCCCGGTCATGATAGCCGACAGGGAAACGGGCTTGCCGGCCTTCATGATCTTCGCCTCCGCGCCTATCGTCATAGTCATCGTCATCTTTTTCTGGTCGTTGATGGTGAGCTTTCCGGCGGCCGGGTCTATGGATTCGACAATACCGGAACACTTGTTAAGTTTCGCTTTACTCTCTTTTTTAACGGGCTTGATCCCGCTTTTCATTTCTTTCCCGGTTTCCTTCGGAACAGGCGCCTGGGCGGCGACCACTATACAGCTCAGAACGGCGGCAATGATCAGAATTACCATGTTTTTCATTTTTCTACCCCCTTTTCGTCCCGCTATGGTTAAGGCCGCGCGCCGACCGGGACCGCTATGCAGTTATGCCCGGTAAAGGCTATGTTTATCTGCGCCTTCCTGCGGGTTCCGCTTATTTTAGCCTTGTAGGCGGTCTTTGCGCGGTTCACGTAAGAAGCTATGGCTTTGGCGGTATCTATGGCGCCCTGGTGCGGGGAGAGGCTCGCTACCGCGTTAAGGCATGGAACTCTTTGAAGGCTGCCGTCCTTACCCTTGAAGCGGAAAGCGGGCAGCCACATATTCACCGTGCCGTCCTCCCCTTTGCCTGTGGCCACGCCGGTGATCTCGGCCGTGACCGCTTTGCCGCCCACGGTAGCCCTGCCGGCCGTGACCAGCGCCCGCTGCGTCCTGTCGTAAGACACGATGGTAAGCTGCACGCCCCTGTCGAGCTCTACCTCGTTATAGTACCCCGGATTAGTGTTTTTCATGTTCCCCCCTGAATAATAAGACAAGCCGGCCTCCAAGGCCGAAATTAAAACTCCGCTGTGTCTTTATTTCCCCCCGCTGCTTTACTACCCCGGCCTCGGGCCCTACCCCGCGCCAGGTGAAATAACTATATAGCTTTCCCTTTACGGAAATCAATAATCTAAAAGGGTTAGACCAGGATATGCCCGGCCAGGGTCGCCCAGTAAGCCGCGCCTAAAGGAAGGATCTCGTCGTTAAAATCGTAGCGCGGATTATGCAGCGCGCAGCCGTCCCTGACCGAGCCGTTGCCTGCGAAGATATAGCAGCCCGGCCTGGCCCGCAGCATGAAAGAGAAGTCTTCCGCGCCCATTACCTGCGGTACCTTTATAACGTTCTCCTCCCCGGCCAGGCGCTTCAGCACGGAAGCGCAGAGCTCCGCTTCGCGTTCGGCATTGACCGTGGGCGGGTAATTTCGCGTATAGCTTACTTTCGCTTTTGCGCCATAAGCGGCCGCGACCCCTGCGCAGATCTCGTTTATCCGGCTTTCGATAAGGTCCTGGACGGCGGGACTGAAAGCGCGCGCGGTGCCGCGCAGCACCGCGGTTCCGGGGATGACATTATAGGCGTCGCCGGCGTGCAGTTGGGTTACGCTGACGACGGCGGGCTCTATCGGGTCCACGCTGCGGCTGACGATAGTATGAAGGGCCTGCACCAGCGCGGACGCGGTCACCACCAGGTCTATGCCGGTATGCGGCATAGCGGCGTGGCAGCCATGTCCCGTCAGCTCTATTTCGAAGATGTCGGAGGAAGCCATTATCGGCCCCGGCCTCACCCCGAACTGGCCGACCGGCAGCCCGGGCCAGTTGTGCATACCGTAGACCGAGTCGCAGGGGAATTTATCGAACAGGCCCTGCCCGACCATCTCGCGCCCCCCGCCGCCGCTTTCCTCGGCCGGCTGGAAAATGAAGTGGATGGTCCCGCTGAAGCGCTTCGTGGCGGCGAGGTATTTGGCCGCGCCAAGGAGCATCGCGGTATGGCCGTCATGCCCGCAGGCGTGCATTTTGCCTTCGTTCTTCGAGCGGTGGGCGAAATCGTTCTTCTCCTGCAGGGGCAAAGCGTCCATGTCCGCCCGGAGCCCGATGGAACCCTTTCCGGAGCCGGACTTCAGCGTGCCGACGACTCCGGTGCGCCCCAGACCTTTATGCACGACCAGGCCGAAGCTCTCCAGTTTCTCCGCCACCAGCGCGGAGGTGCGCCGCTCCTCGAAAGCCGTCTCCGGGTAGGCGTGAATATCACGGCGCCAGGCCGTCATTTCAGCGTGCAGAAGTTTTATTTCTTCCTTGATAGACATATGTTCCTTCCAGTGAAGTCAAATTAGGCCAGGCGGGAATATTCAGCTTATTTTCCGCCGTCTATCTTGTGCCAGCAGAAAGTGCAGAATTCTCCGGCTTCGGGCAGGACCTGGCCGCATTTAGGGCAACGGCGGGCGCTTGTCACGGCGGGCAGGGCTTCGTCCGCCTCCGGCGGCGGGGCTGGCGGGACATAAGCCAGGAACGGCTCCGCAAGTTTCCAGATATTATAGCCCAGGTAAACGGCGTACCCGAGCACGGCCAGCTTAAGCAGCGTCATCAGCTGCCTGTTGGTTATTATTTCCCCTACGGGCGGCCAGACTATCGCGACGATAATCATAAAACCCGCCGCGAGAGAGATCTTTTCGGCCAGCTCGTCCGTCTTCGCCTGCGGCTGGGCGAACTTTTTAAGCCAGCCGGACAATTCCTCTTTAAGTTGCGGCTTCAGGGAGAACAGCTTATAGGCTACGGCGATCCCCAGGCCGGCCTGGATGATCACCGAAAAGGTCAAGCCGCCATAGATAGTATCGCTGGCTCCCATGAACAGCTGCGCGAAGAACGGAACGATGAAATAACACAGGAGCAATATCCCGGCCGGGGTCAGTCTGGCTTTCCACTCGTTTAATGTCATAGTTCAGTGCGTCGGAGATCTTACCTTAAGGGAAAAGGCCTACAAGACCTTTTTTCCTTCGCATTTGAGAGCCGCGTAGAGAGCGTCATAAACCGGGAACTGCCATTCCAGGTTCTCATTGTCGTCCGGGTACATGAGCGAGAAACCGCGCGCGATCGCCTCGAGGCCGGCGGCGTAAGGATGGGCCTTGAGATTGCCGGTATCGGCGGCGTTCACGATATCTCCAATCTTATGAAGGACGGGATCCGTAAGCTCGTATTTCTTGAGGATAGCCCGGAAAGTGCAGTCGTCCCCGTGGTGCCCGAGCTCGGCGTCCTCGATATCGAAAGGGATGGCGTTCTCTTCCCGCCCGATCTTCTCCACCAGGCTGTCCGCGGCGAAAAGTATTTCGGCCTGGTTGTCCACGAACCTTTCAATAAGCCAGGGGCAGGCCACCCTGTCCACGTGAACGTGAGATCTTGTTATCCATTTCATGATGTTCTCCTCCGCTTCTTTATATGTTTTCAACGAACTGAACGCTGTGCCCGTCCGGGTCTTTGACGTAAAAGAACTTGATATGCGGATTCGGCTGGAAAGGCCCGCTGGCGACTTCCAGTCCTTTTTCCTTTATAAACGCTATGGTCTCATCCAAAGACTTGACCTCGAACCCGAGAGAAATACCCGTGCCGGAGGAGGCCGGATATCTTTCCCCGCAAATCAGCTCCACCTCCGTCTCCCCTTCGCCCAGGAAACTTATCTCCATCCCCGGCCCCGCAGAAAAACGCCTTTTCACCGGCAGCCCGACTATATCCCGGTAGAATTTTACCGACTCTTCCATATTCTTAACGCCCAAAGTGCACCAGCAGAATTTCATAAGCAGTATCCTTTTCCGCGGAAATATCAAAATTAACCGGGCGTGCCTTAGCCGGCCTGCTCCGGCTCCACCTTGTAAAGAACCATCGGCCTGGACTTGCCCTTCATCAGCACCGGCGGGCACTCTATAAAGTTAAAGCCCGGGAACATTTTTTTATCCAGGCCCTGCACCGTGGCTTCGCTCAGCAGGATCTGCGTTGCGGCGGTCTTGGTCTGGCTCTCGATGCGGGAAGCGACGTTCACGGTATCCCCGAGCACGGTATACTCGAGCCGCTCCACGGTGCCGACATTACCGGCCACCAGCCCGCCGCTGTGCACGCCCACCCCGAAGAAGACCTCGGGGTGCCTGCCTTGCGCGTTGAAAGCCTTAAGGGCTTCCCGCATGCCCAGGGCGGCCCGCAGCGCCGCCGCCTGGTGGTCCTCCACGCCGAACACCGGCGAGAAGATGGCCATCACCGCGTCGCCCATGAATTTATTTATCACGCCTTTGTTCTCCGTGATAGGCTTTGTAATATAGGTGAAGTATTCGTTCAGAAAGCGGATCAGCTCCACGGGCGGGAGCTTCTCGCTCAACGGGGTAAAGCCCCGGATATCGGAGAACAGTACCGTGGCCTGGATCTCCTCGCCCGCAAGGTTCACCTTTCCGCTCTTCATTATCTTCTCGGCTATCTCCAGGGAAACGTACCGGCCGAAAGTGTCCTTGATATGGTCGCGCTCAACCAGCCCGTCGAGCATCATATTGAAATGACCTTTAAGCTGCCCGAGCTCGTCGGCGTAAAGCACCGAGGTCTTGCAGCTGAAATCCCCCGCCGCTACGGCCTTCATGCGCCCCACCAGCGCGCTCACCGGCGTCTGGACGTTAATACGGTAAAGGAAGATTGAAACCGCCTGGAAGACCAGCATCAGCGCCACGAGGATGGCGACCACGAGAATAATAGCGAGCGTCCGCAGGTTATCATACGTAAGCACCCAGTCCAAACCGGTGTCCCGAGCGGCGATCATCTTGGAAAACAGGTCAAAATTTGCGAAGATCGGGACATAGAGGCTGAGCACCAGCGGAACCATTGCCAGGGAGAATATCATCAGCGCGTATCTCAGCGTCAGGCTGACGGCGAAGCCTTTCTTAAGGCCGTAGGGATTATTCTCAAGAAAGAACGGCCTGGCTATGCGCCTGCGGATGTAAAGGCCCGTCAGCTCCAGGTTCAGATAACTAACGAAAGCCGCGAAAAGCAGGCTCGACACGCCGAAGACCACTTTCATCCTGGCGGGTGCCGCCCCGTAATGAGCGGCATAGGACGCGACTTTAACAAAATAGAGCTGCAATGCCATCACCCAGCCCAGAATAAAGATAACAATAGGCAGATTTATGATGCGGCTTTCGATGCGGGCTATGTTCTGCGGCTTACTCGAGAAATAATGCCTGTAGAGAGGCCAGAGCCAGAGGATCAGAAGAAGAAAATAAAAATTAAGGTTGCCGCCCTTGCTTTTAAACTGCACATCTTTTTGCGGCTTCCCATCCACTACTTTCTCGGTCTCTTGCGGCTCATAGTTCACCGGTCTGAAGATCGCTTTAAAGACGGCATCCGAAGGCCTGTAAGAGCCCCCCTTGGCCTTCTCGGCGAGGCTGTGTTCCAATTCCGATTTCATTAAAGGAAAGTCGATAAGCGAGCACGTCTGAAAGAACAGGACCGTGCTGCTGCCGAGTAAAACCATCAGCGAAAAAAGGAGGTAAAGCCCCAGGTGGAGCTTGTGGAGCTTTTTCCAGGCAGTGGACAATATTTTCATATGAACCTTTAGTTTACATCTTTTATCTTTTGCCCCGCTACACAAGCATAGCGGACGGGCCTTTTGGCCCGCCCGCTCATGAAACACTTAAGTTAGAACCTGATTAATTTCAGTGTCCGCTGGTAGGGGGATCAGCTTCGACTTCAACTTCGCCGCAGACAAACACCTTAGCCGCGGTACAGACAAGTTTCGAGACATTGGTCTTGGGATCCATAACCATATCGCACACTTTCTGCGTCACCCAGGTGCATATGCCCTTGTTCTGATTTATGCACACGCTGGGGAAGGAATATTCCGGCCCTTTTGTCTGGTAAACGAACTCCGCTTTCTGCTCAGGCGTCCCCTTCTGAAGGAGGCAGGCGAAGCTTCCGGCGAAAGCGGCGGGCAGTTTCTGCTCGCGGACATAAGCTATGGCCGTGCCTATGGATCTGTCCATTTCTTTCACCTGCTGCTCGGTGAACTCCGGAGCGGGGCGGCCCGGGATCTCCATATTTACCTTTTCAAATTTGATCGCGTCGGTTTTGACGGCCTCAACGGAGCCAAGCGCTTCCGCGAAGTTAACGGCTTTAACGGACTTGCCGTCAAAGTCAATCACTTCCCCCGCCTTGGAGGAAACTGCCCCCGAAACCAGCACCGCGAACACCGCTATCAGTATATTGTTCTTTTTCATGATTATTTTCTCCTTGAGCCCGCTTAGATCGTGTACCGCTATGCCCACTACAGCGCATTTTTTATGCCACAGCTTAAATAAGGTCAAATCTCCGATTCCCCTCCACGAAACTTCAAGCGGCCCGGACTTAAAACGCTATTTTATTTTCATTTGAAAATAAAACATTCTCTCTTGAGAATATTTGGCCTATAAGCCGGCCTGGAATTCAAAAATGCGCCCGGCCCGGTTTCCATATAAAATTGAGAGCCCCCGTGAACGGGGGCTCTTCAATTGGCACACAGGCCAGGGTACTTGGGAACAACAGACCACTTAAGGGGCGAGCCGGGAACCGAGAGGCGCAAGCGCCGAAGACCAAGGGCCGGAACACCCACCCGGGAGCAGAACCGCCGCAGGCGGACCGCCGAACCAGGACCCCGGCGACCGCGCCGCCCTGAAGGGCGGGAGACGGACCGGAGAACACCCCGAAGAACGCGTTGCAGCACCGCGGAAACAGCCGACTCCGCAAGGACGCCGAGCCAGCGCTGGCAGCGAACCGGGGGAAACCGCGTCGTGGCCGGGGGCGGAGCCCCGCGGGCCGGAACCGCAACACCGAGACCAGCTCGACCGCAACTCCCGAGATCATCTCGACTACTCCGCCGACGCGCTATAAAGAGAACAAGACTACAATACGAGTATAACGCACAAACCTTGACTTGTCAAGGGGTAGCGCCAAAATATATTTCGCGATAGATATTTACGTCGGGCTGAAATAAAAATAGCGGGCGCGGATATCCTCCGCACCCGCCATTCATACTCTTGTTTTTTTACCAGCCCCTGCTGATATAACCGATGATATAGGTCCAGCCGCTGTTGTAGAACACCGGCTTCTCTATCACGATATTTCTCTGCGCGGCCATGGCCGAAGCGGTCTGCTCGGCGGAATTCCTGGCGTCGCTGGAGGTGTAATACGAACCGCCGCGGTACTGCTGCACGTAAAGCGGCTGGGGCGCGTTATAGACTATCTCGAAGCGCCAGCCGGAATTGTATTCCACGCGGGATTCCATGACCGGGATCCTGAAGTCGGACATCACGCGCAGCGCGTAACCCCTGGCGGCCGCGGCCTCGCTGGAGGAGGAATAGCTGCCGATGCTGGGCAACTTCTGGAGCTGCTCGTTCTGATAAGGATACTGGTTCAAGCTGACATAGCCCACGATATAGGTCCAGCCGCTGCTATAGAAAACCGGCATCTCCACGATTACCTTACCCTGCGTCTTCAGAGCTTCCGCCGTCCTGTCGGCCGCCGCTTTGGCGTCGCTGGAGGAAGAGTAAGACCCGCCGCGGTACTGGGCGACGGGAAGAGGCTGCTGCGAAGTGTACTTGATCATGAAGCGCCAGCCGGAATTATATTCGACGCGCGATTCCATGACCTGGAGCCTGAGGTAAGACAGAGCGCCCATCGCCATGTCCCTGGCGCTCGCGGCGTCGCTATTAGAGGAATAGCTGCCGATGCTGTTAAGAGTCTGGAACTGTCCCTGCCAGGGGCCGGGCTGCGGGGGCCAGGGCTGGGGCTGATTCGGCCAAGGCTGGGGCTGCGGCACGGGAGGGTAGTAAGGGGGCCCGTTATGCCAGCCGGGGCCGGGATTTCCGCCGAACGGGGACTGCCCGCCATTGGCCGCACTGACGAGGGCTCCGAACAAGCCGAAGATCTGCGCCGGAGTCGGATCATTTGAAGGCTGCTGCACCCCCGGATTGGGCTGGTTTCCCGGGCCCTGCTGGGCAGCCGCGGGAAAGCTTAAACCGAATGAAAGTCCTAAAGTTAAAAGCGCCGCTAATTTTTTCATTTACTTATCCTCCCCTGATTAAAAACCCTGCTTCAATACTATAAGTATACGAAAAGCGGGGATTTCCCACATCGGGCGAAAGTCCCAGGCGGCCCATGTTTTAGGGCCTATGAACCTCATAGGCCCTCATAGGCTTGCAGATATAATTTAAGTTGATCGGAAGAGGTTAAACTTAAAAACCGCGGCCGGCTATTACGTCCAGAAAAAGCTGGCCGTATTTTTCGACGCGCTTTTCACCCATGCCCTTCATCCCGCGCAGGGCTTCCAGGGACCGCGGCTTCGCGGCGGCCATTTCTATAAGCACGGTGTCGTGGCAGATGACATAAGGAGGAATACCTTTCTTATCAGCCACGCTGCGCCGCAGAGCGCGCAGTTTTTCGAACAATTCTTTATCGGCCTCAAGGAAGGTGACGCCTGCTTTTTCCGCTTTCTGGAAAACCTTGGCCTTTTTCTTGAAGGCTTTAGGGGGTACAGGCAGACCGAGGCGCACCGTGCCCTTGTCCTGGCAGAGAGCTTTGCCTTCGGCTGTTATACGGAGAAGCGGGTATTCATTATCCTCGGTCACTTCAAGATAATCCTGCACGATAAGCTGGTCTATCCAGGAGCGCACCGCGGGTTCCCCCGCCTCTTTGAGCAGGCCGAAGACCTTGAGCAGGTCGTGGCCGTTCGCGGTCATGCGGTCATTGATCCGGCCCAGAAGCAGATTTACCACGTAGCCGGTGCCGTAGCGGCCCTCGGCGCGCCAGGCGGCGCTCAATACTTTCTTGGCCGTCAGCAGAGCTTCCTCGCCGGACAAACCTTTCGTCTCGCCGAGGCAGACATCGCAGGCCCCGCAGCCCTCCTCCGCCTGCTCACCTACGGGATAGGGCGCGCTGAAATGACTGGCCAGCTGGCCATGTCGGCAGACCGGGGCCACGGCATAGCGGCCTATGTCGCGCAATTGTTTTTCAAGAGCGCGCTCGCGCTCGGCGGAAAGCGTCACGTCCTTCTTGGCCATCCAGCGGTGGGTGGCCAAGTCGGCGGCGGAAAAAAGAAGCGTGCAGTCGGCGGGAAGACCGTCGCGGCCGGCGCGGCCGCTCTCCTGCTGATAATGCTCCACGGAGCGCGGAGTATTGGCATGGATCACATAGCGCACATTGGAACGGTCTATGCCCATGCCGAAAGCTATCGTGGCCACTATTACGTCCAGCCGCTCGTTCACGAAATTATCCTGGGCGCTGCGGCGCTCCTCGGCGTTGAGCCCGGCGTGGTAAGGCGCGCTGGAGACGCCTTCTTTCTTAAGGCTGGCGGCCAGGCGCTCAACGTCCTTGCGGGTCTGGGCGTAAACTATCCCCCCCTCGCCCGGATGGCGGCGCACGACTTCGAGCACCTGCTTGGACTGGTCGCGGCGCGGGAAGGCGCGGTAGACAAGGTTTGGCCGGTCCGGGTGGCCGATAAGTATTTCGGGGTCGCGCAGGGCAAGCTGGGCGCGGATGTCTTCCTGTACTATAGGCGTGGCGGTGGCCGTGAGGGCCATGCGGGCCGCTTTGGGAAAAAGGTCAAGCGCCTCGGTGAGCCGGCGGTATTCGGGGCGGAATTCGTGGCCCCAGTGCGAAACGCAGTGCGCTTCGTCCACGGCGGCGAGGATAAGGCGCGGGGCCAGCAGTTCGTAAAGGTCGCCGGTCAGCAGGCGCTCGGGGCTTACATATAAAAGTTCGGTAGTGCCGTTAGAAAGATTCTGGTAGGCCTCCCTTTTCGGGCCGACCTTTAAATTGGAATGAAGAGCGTCGGCGGCGAGGCCGGCTTCGCGAGCGGCGGCCACCTGGTCGTCCATCAGGGCTATCAGCGGGGAGACTACCAGGACCAGGCCGCGGCCCATCGCCGCCGGCATCTGGTAGCAGAGGCTTTTCCCGCCGCCGGTGGGCAGGACGACAAGGCAGTCCCGTCCGGAAAGCGCGGCCTCGATGGCCTCTTTCTGGAGCGGCTTGAAGGTGTCGTACCCCCAGCGTTTTTTCAATGTCTCTTCAGGGTTCACACCTATATTATAGCAGGCGAACCCGACAAGGGCGTGTCGGGGAGTTTTTAAGGCGGGACTAGAGGTATTCGCAGTTTTCTATAGCGCCGGATGGGCCGTCGAAAACCAGGGTGAAGCCGTCTGAGAAGGTCGCTTTGTAGAAATCGGGGTGGTCGGGCGTTTCCGGAGAGAACATCCCGGTGACTTTCTCGTCGTAGGAGATTTTCCACTTGTCTATTTCGGTCCTGAGGGAATCCGGGTCGCGCTTGTCCGGGACCGGGACGTACTTATAATCCATCAGTTCCTGGAATTTACCCCATTCCTCGGCCTGCACCATGTTCCGGGCGCCCCACCGTTTGGCCAGAAGGCGCATCTTCAGCCTGGCATAAGACCTTTCCGGGTAATAGCAGTCCTGCACGTCCCCGGCCTCGTCCAGCCTAAGCACGAAACCGTCGGGGAAGTAGGCCTTGAAATAACCCTCGCCGGTCACGCCTATGGCCCCGCAGTCGGTCGCGGCGCAGTAAAAATATACCGTGTTCACCGCCTCCGCCGGATATGCTTTCCACGCTTCTATCTCGAAGTCGGCCAGTTTTTCCCTGCCCCCCAGGCTGACGATGGAAAGCCTTGTGGCCAGGCTGGCGGCTTTCATCCTGGCGAATTCCGCCCACTCGGGAGTCGAAGCCGCCGCGACCCTTTGCTTTGCCAGGGCGCGCAGGGAAGCGCGCAGATTGCCGGGTTTGACCTGGGCGGCCCAATCCCTTGGAACCACGGACCTTGCGGCGGCTATGCTAGCTCCGCTGTCAGTATTTACAAGCCGGACATTCAGCTCGGCGCGCCCGTCGCCCAAGTCCGCGGACATGCCGGTGATCACCGCGTCCGCGTCCAATTTTTTCCTTAGGCCGCGCAGAAGCTCCGGCCCGGCTCCCGCTTCCGGTTTGAAGGAAAATTCCACGAGCTCTTTTGCGTACTGGCCTGGATCTATGACGGTGAATTTGCCGAGGTTTATCAGTTCCGTCGTGAGCCGCTCGCCCAGCACTCTGCCGTCCAGGGAGGTCCCGGAACCTTCGGCGCAGGCGAAAGGCAGGACAGCCGCGGTTTTAATTTTTTTGCCGGCCTGGACGGATAGCTTTTCGGCCAGAACCCGGTAAGGGTCCGCGGCGGCGGCGGCCCGTCCCATAAGCAGGAAAATGCAGGAGAAATATAAAAACCTCTTCATGCTCCCCCTTCCTCGGCCATATCAGTAACCCGCGAAAAGCCGGCCGCCTTTTCGCGGGAATTTACCGCGCTGCCGCCTGAAAAGAGGCTCCCGGTAAGGGAGCCTCCTGCCCGGTTCCCTTTTTCAGGGGCGGTTATCCTGGAACATGTCCGCGAGCTTCTCGCCGAGGGCGAAGGTCTCGAGGAACAGCGAGCCTCCAACCGCGAGCACGCCGACCTGCGCCAGGGTCTGCGAATGGATGCCGACCACGGCGATGATGCCGAGAGTCAGCGTCCCCATCCCGACCAGCACGCGCACATCCGAAGACGCCGCGTACACCGAGGCGGCCATCCCCCGGAGAAGCGGATTCTTCGAGAAGCCGCTTGCGATGATGGAGTTTATCATCGTTATGGTGCCTATGCTGAAGAGCACGGCGGCGCCGAAAACCAGGACCGCCGAAGAACAGAGCATAGCGGGATTAACTCCCATCAGGGCGAGCAGCCCCATCGTCACCCCGGCTATTCCCGCCAGGATCTCTATGGACATTCCGCCCGACGTCGTGCGCGAGCCCTGGACCTCGCCCAGCTCCCGCATTACGGAATAGAAACGCCTTATCACCATCCTGGCCTCTATTATCATTGCGGCGCCCAGAACTACGATCGATACCGGGAGGAAAGTCTCGGGATACATCCCCGCCAGCCCCACTATCGACAGCACCGCGGCCGCAAGACCGACCACGCCTTCCACGGCCGTTCCCCTTGTAATGGTCTTGAGCGGCCTGCGCTCCTCAAGGACCTTGTCCAATACCTGTGATGGTTCCATTTTGCCCCCTCTTTTAACCCATTTTCGATTATCGGGAAACCCCTTTCCCTTTATCCCTGCATTAGATAATATCGGCGTATTTTTGTCAATTACCCGAAAAGGCAAGCCTTTACGCGGCGTACCAAGTATTTTTTTCAGGGCGGGACGTATGGATTTACAGGCGATTTTACTTCCCAAGGCGGTAGGTCAGGCCAAGGTGGTGGGTGCTGCCGAGGAGGCCCATCGTCTTGAAGGCGTAATCGAAGGACAGATTGTTCCGCGCCAGGCCGAAACCGGCCGAGACGCCGTTTATCCCCTTTGTATCGGAGGCGGCGGTATTATAGCCGGCGCGGCCCAGGAGAGTCCAGTTTTCATTGCGCCTGAGAACGTATTCGGCGCCGGCCGCGACCCAGGCTGAGCCGTCCTTGGGGAAATTAAAATCCATAGCCACCTGCCAGTCCTTGATGTAATGGACGTTAAGCCCGAACTTAATGTTAGCGGGCAGCGGCGACTCCTCTTTATGGAATTTCAATCCTTTGCCCAGGTTCTGAGCCGTAAAGCCCATGGAAAAGCTTTCATCGTTGAGGAATAAGCCCACGTCCATGGCCGCGGTCGCCGCCGAGCCCGAGATCTTCGAGCTGATATACTTCGCCGCGGCGCCGGCGAAGAAATCCTCGTCGATCGCTATCCCGTAGCCGAGAGTGAAAGCGCTGTCCTTCGGCGAAAGGCTGCCGGCCGCAGCGCCGGTATTATCCAGCGAGCCGAAACTGCCGTACTGAAGATATTGGGCGCCTGCGCCCAGGACAGCGCCGCTCTTCAAAGGCACGGCGACGCCCAGCACGTCGTAGGAGACGTCTTCCACCAGCAAAGCGTGGCTGAAGGAAAAAGCGGTTTTTGCATTGGAGGGAAGCCCGGCGGGGTTCTGGAACAAAGCCATGGGCCCGGCCACTGCGCCGGCCACGGCCTCGCCCATGCCGGCGCTGCGGGCGTCGACGGGCAGGTTCAGGAAAGGAACGGCGCTGCTGCCCGCAGTATTTGCGCAGTACCCCTGGAGCGCCGAGGCGCACAGGAGTAAAGTTAAAATTAACCGCGATGTCTTTTTCATCTTTCTACCGCTATCTTAACCACTTTTACGGAAGAGCCGGACTTTATATGCGCCAGGTAGACGCCGCTGGCCGCTTTCACCCCGGCCGAGTTCTTCCCGTCCCAGACCTTCACGCCCAGGTCGGCGAACGTAAGCTTGAGCTCCCTCACCAGGCGGCCCGCCACCGTATAGATCTTTATTTCCGTCCTGTCGGTCAGGTTGTCGAAAGTGATGCCGTCGGTTCCGGGAGCGGAATCGAACCTGCCGCCGGAACCGGGGCGCCAGGGAACCGGGTAGGCCCTGGCCTGGTTGATATTAACGGCCTGCGGCGCGAACAAGGCGAAGAAGCTGAAATGAGTGGTATGGCCGGTGACCTTCTTGCCGGCTAGGTCCACCACCGAGGCCAGGTCGCGCTGCCAGGGGCCGGCCGCGCTGTGCGCCGAGTACATCTCGAGCTGGCTGGCGCGCAGGGTGGTCCCGTCCACTATCCCGTCATTGTCCGCGTCCGGGAACAGAAGGGTCACCGACGCCGTCTGGCCGCCGGCGAGGAGGCTCTGGTTGGAAAGCGTGACCTCCGTAACTATCCCCGCGGGCTCGGCGTCCGAAGGCGCGGGAGGGATGACGGCAGGATTATTGGTCACCGACACGGTGGCCGTGGAGGCGTCCAGGGCCCCCGCCGGAATTTCCAGCTTCGTGACCTGCGTGGACACGGGGTCGGCCGCCTGGAGGGTATTCACGACGAGGTTATTCACTTTCTGTTCCTTGGTCACCTTGCCCGCCGTAACGTTCTCGGTTATATCGGCTTCGGCCGCGTCCACAGCTATTGTCACGGCCGCCGGCGACGGGTCGGAAACGTTCCCAAGATCGGTGGCGATGGCGCGCAGGTCATAGCTGCCCCCGGCCAGCCCGCTCACGTCCCAGTGGATGAAATAGGGCGAGGTGGCGTCGGGGTTGGGATGCTGGCCCGGGTCCTTGGCCGGTACGTCCAGCCAGGTGGAAGAGGAGGAAGCCTTGTACTGCAGGCGGACGTTCTTCGTTTCGACGGCGGCGCCGGTCACCAGCTCGGCCATAACGGTCACGCTATTGCCGTTCACCTTCTTGCCGCTCTGCGGTATCTTGATTGCCGCGCGCACTCCCGTAAGGCTGTAGAGGCCGGTAGCCGAAGCGAGCACGCTGGTATTTTTTTCTTCTACTCCGCAGCGGTGCACGGCCCGCAGGCCGAATTTATAGGCGGCAGCGCTGAGCATGCCGGTGGTATAGGAGGTCTGCAGGGCGGAGAGCGAAGCCAGCGGGGCAGCGTAATCTATCGTGCCGGTTCCATTGTCATAGTAAAGGTTGTAGCCGGTAATGCCCTCGAAAGGCGCTGGCTCCCAGGACAGCGCTATCCTGTACCCGGAGAGGGAGGCGGCGGAAAGATTGCCGGGCGGCAAAGGCGACGGGTTGCCGGTAAAGGCCGGGCCGAGCTCTATATATTCCGTCGGAATATTGGAGCGGTTCAGGTTCCACAAGCGGAAATAATAACTGGTGCAGCCCAGAAGCCCGGTGTCGGTCATGGAGAGGCCGGTCATGGTGAAGCTCGTGGCCGTGTTCACGCGCAGAACCTTGGCCGTGGTTCCGGCCGGGTTCCCGTTAAGGCCCCAGGTCAAAGTGGCGCTGGTGGCGTAGACCGCGGAGACGGAGGCTCCCGACGGCAGCTTCGCCAGAGTGGCCACCGGGACCGCGGAAAGCGAAACCGTCCCCTCCCCCGAAGCGTTGATACCGGCCGCCGCTATGCTGTAAGTGGTATTGGGGCTGAGCCCTTCCTGCAGATAAGCCGGAACAGAAGGCGAAGCCAGAAGCGCGGCCTGGGCCGTGGCCGCATAGACCCGGTAGCCGGCCGCGCCGCTCACTGCGGCCCAGCTCCAGGTTATCGACGATACGCCCAGCGCTGAACCGGAAGGCGCCGCCGGCTGGGCGGGGAGCAGGGGCATGGTGATAGTGGAGACCGCGGCGCTGAAATCGCTGAAGATCCCGTCCCCGTTCACGGCGCGGGCTTTGAAATAATACTGCGTGCCGGGAGCGAGGCCGGAAGCCGTGGATGAACTGACCGTCATTGTGGATATTACTGCCTGGCTGAAATCAGCGGCGGCGGCGCGCCACATTTGATAAACCGTGCCGGCCGGGTTCGCGTTCTCCGCCCAGCCGAGCCCGATAGAAGTATCCCCCCTCGCGCTTATCGCCGGAGTTCCCGGCGCGGCGGCAAAAGTGTAATAGGTGGCGGACTGTACAAGGCGGGCATAGCCCTCGGAGCCGTGACCGGCTATCTTTACGGAGGCGGGCATATTGGCGGTAAGGCCGGTCTGCGTATACGAAGCGCCGGCGGTGCTGAAAGCCACGGTTCCGAGGAGCGCGCCGGTGGTGGAGAATACACCGTAGGAGTCCGCATTGAGCATGCTCCCCGCGTTCCAGGTCCAGTTAATTGAAGTTGTGCTCAGCGCAGTGCCGAGCAGGCCGGAACCGCCCGGCGCCCGCCGTGGGTCTGGACGGTCAACGACGC
>CAZUQT010000023.1:0-4006 GCA_964622585.1 uncultured Elusimicrobiaceae bacterium
GCGTTCAGCCAGGTGGCGAGATAAACCAGGTTTATAGGCGGCTGCGAAGCCCCTATCGCTTTGAAGACGCCCATGGCCGCGGCTTTAGGGCGCACCAGGAGCAAGTCGGTTTTATGCGAAGATGGAGTCACTTGTCGAATAATTTAGCGGCTTTATCGTTGGAGGTCACGATCCCGGTTATCATGGCCGAGCTGAAGCCGTGATGCTCCATTTCATTAAGGCCCTCTATGGTGCAGCCGCGCGGCGTGGTAACTTTATCTATCTCGCTTTCCGGGTGGCCCCGCTTGTCGAGCAGCAGCGAAGCGGCGCCGCGTGCGGTCTGGGCGGCCATGGCGAGCGCTTCTTCGGAATGAAAGCCTATCTGCGTCCCGCCCTGGGAGGCGGCGCGTATCGCGCGCAGGAAAAAAGCGATGCCGCCGCCGGTCAGCGCGGTGGCGGAAAGCATGAGTTCCTCTTTTATGACGAGCGTCTTTCCAAGAGCGTCGAAGATCTCCTTAGCTTCGGCCAGGGCGGCCCGGCTTTCGGGGGCGGCGCAGAGGCAGGTCATGGCTTCGCGGATCGCGATGGCGGTATTGGTCATGGCCCTGACCAGGCTGACTTTCTTTTTCATCCACCCGGAGATCTGCGCCGTGGTCACTCCGGAGACTATGGAGATGACTATATGCCCCCCGGTCAGCGCGGGGCTTATTTCTTTTACCGCGGCTTCCGCCTCCAGCGGCCCAACGGCCAGGATAACGATCCCGGCGCTCTTTACCGCCGCGCGGTTATCCGACAGGACCGTGAATTTTTCGGCGCGGAGCTCCTCCAGGAATTCGGCGCGGCGCCTGGTAAGGATTATGTCCCGCGGCAGGAACTTCCCGGAAGCCGCCAGCCCCCTGGCTATGGCAGCGCCTATATTCCCGGCGCCTATGACCGCTATTTTTTTCGCGCCGGCCTTTATTTTTTTATTCTGTTTCATGTTTTAAGTCCTTCTGGATCAGCCGGTCAGGAATTTTTTCAGGCCGGTCATGATCATCTGCACGGAAATGGTCACGAGGATCATGCCCATGAGCTTTTCCATCGCGATCAGGCCGCGCGCGCCCATGAACCGGGAGATCCTTTCGGAGAACCCGGCGAGGATGGCCATATTGATCAGCCAGGAAACTATGACCACCGCCAGGGTTCCGGCCCAGCCGCCTGAGTTCATCGAAAAGATAAGGATGGTGGTCAGCGTGGAGGGCCCGGCGATGAGCGGGATAGCCAGCGGCACGATGAACGGCTCGCCGCCGGGGAGCTCGCCGAAGGACGAGTGGTTATTCGGAAAGATCATCTGGATGGCGATCAGGAACAGCACGATACCGCCGCCCACGCTGAGGGAAATTATATCCAGCGCCAGGAAAGTCATCAACGATTTCCCGAAGAGCAGGAAGAAAACCATTATGCCCAGCGCTATAAAGAGCTCCCGCGTGACCACGGCGCGGCGCCGCTCCTGCGGCACGCCCTTCAGGGCGGTGACGAAAGGCGGCATGTTCCCGAGCGGGTCCATGACCAGCGTAAGCGTGAAGACGGATGAGATGAATTGCGCGAGGTCCATAGTTCCATTTTAGCAAAAGCGAGCGGCCGGGGAAGTTCTCTCCCCGGCCGCTTTCTCCGTTCGCGTTTTTCGCAGGCGGCGCCGCCGCCTTACAGGCGGTTGATCCACTGCATGAACTCGTCCCACTGCGAGGCTTTGGTCCAGGCCAGGTCGCTATAGCCGCTGCCGGGCTGGGACTCCGGGAAATAGGCGGCGATGCCCTTGGCGTTGGTGTATTTCTTGCCGTCGCCGTAACTGTTCGGGGCTTTGTCCCGCCCGCGGTTGTGCGCCACCAGCTCGCCGGTCAGAAAATTCATCAGTTCGCGGCCGGTCCGCTTTACTTCCGCGCTGCCGGTCTTCTCGACCAGGAGCCGCGTAAAGTCGTAAAGGTCGCGGTTCTCGTTCGTGGCGAAGTTCACCGCGTACCGGCGGGCGTAAAGTATGGCCTGCTGCTCGTTCGTGGTCGCCATCACGGCGGCCGCGAAAGCGTTGGTCATGGCGAGAAGCTTCTCCGCCTTCGCGGGCACCACCAGGCTCTGCGTGTAAGCCTGCCGGAGGCCGTCGTAATGGTCGGCATAGGCGTTCACGGCCTGCTTGCCCACGGCCAGCGCGTCCATGCCGGGGTTGGCGGCGATAGGCGCCAGGAGCATATTATAGGTATAGCCGTCCCCGGGTTCGGTTTCTTCCGAGCCCACGATATAGTCGGCGTAGTCCTTGATCTCGTAAACGACTTCGGCCATCTGCATCAGGCAGGCGTCGGTGCCGAAGACGTCGAGCTTGCCGATCTCCTTCAGCGCCATGGCCAGCTGGGGGGTGTTGATATTGTTGCCGCTCTCCTCGTCGTAAGAAATGCCCCTGTCGGCCCTGCGGGTCCTGAGGTCCTTCTCCCAGCCGGAGCCGTGGTTCTCGATGATCAGCATATAGTGCTTTGCGGGATAGGCCTGCTTGGCCCATTTGCCGAAGTCGGCCAGAGAGCGCCAGTCGCCCATATCCGCCATCCCCAGGTCCGCGACCTTCTTAGAAGCGATGCGGCTCATGTCGGAGTCCTTGGTGACCAAATAGCGGCGCACGCCGGTCCAGTCCCCGTTGGAAGTGTCATAGCCGGACATCCGGCCGAGCTCGACCACCACGTTCATCTTGGCGGTGGAGCCGACCAGCTCCATCTCGTTCAGGTCGTCGATCAGGTATTTTTCAAGGTCGTTCTTGGCGTTCGAGAAGACCATGATGGTCCATTCGGCCGGCGCTTTGGCGTCGCCTTCGGGCCTGGAAACCTCTGGCACGGCCTGCCCGGCCAGCGCGGCGCCGAGAGTTACTTTCGCCCGGCCGCCGTCGAAATCCACGACCGCACCCGCGAAACCCGTCTGAGCTAAAAACAAGAAAGGCACTACTGCCGCAGCTATCCTGTGTAACATAGTCGCCTCCGGCTGTCTTCTTAACTATTACAGCTATAGTTTAAAATACAAAGCGCCTGCCGGATAGGTCCTATAAGCCCAGACCCGGGAAGTTATTTGTCCCGGGGCGCATAGGCCTCCCGGCCCCGGAAAAGGGCCAAAACTTCTTATGGTAAAAAGAAAGCAGCAGGCGATTTTAGTCTATAAAGAGGAACTTCACAAAATTCCTGGTGGACAGGACCGGGAAAGTGGCGGCCCGCTACGCTTCGGCGACAAAGCCGGAGGCCCTGGAGAAGGACTTGGAAAAAGCCCTGGCGCCTTCCCCGTCTAAAGCCGGGAGCAAATAGCGGCAGGTTGACGGAAAAGAAAGCGGCCGGGGAGCTTTAGCTCCGCCGGCCGCCGTTCTTTGGGGCGTTTTTACTTCTTTTCTTCCGGCGGCTTAACTTCGCCGCCTTCCACGCCGTCGTCCACCACGGGCTCCACGGAGGCGATCTTGTCGCCTTCCTCCATGCGGACCAGGCGGACGCCCTGGGTGTTGCGGCTGATGACGCGCAGCGTCTTGCAGGGCATGCGGATGATCTTGCCCTTCTCGGTCATCACCATCAGGTGGTCTTTGTTCTCCACCAGGTAGATACCCACCACCGCGCCGTTGCGCTCGGTGGCCTTGATGGTGATCACGCCGGAACCGCCGCGGTTCTGGTGGCGGTATTCGTCGAGGTCGGTGCGCTTGCCGAAGCCCAGCTCGCAGACGGTCAGGAGCGTCTTCTTGGTCTTGGGCTCGGCCACTTCCATGCCGATGACGGTATCCGTCTTGTCCAGGCGGATGCCGCGCACGCCCATAGCCCCGCGGCCCATGGAGCGGACGTCGCTCTCGCTGAAGCGGATGGACATGCCTTCCTTGGTCCCTATGATGATCTCATAGTTCCCGTCGGTATGGCCCACGCTGGTCAGGATGTCTCCGTCCTCGAGGCCGATGGCGATGATGCCGCCCTTCCGGATATTGGCGAAGTCGGAGATCGGGGTCTTCTTGATGTTGCCCTTGCGGGTGCACATCACGATGAAG
>CAZUQT010000023.1:4106-5888 GCA_964622585.1 uncultured Elusimicrobiaceae bacterium
TCGATGTCGAGCTCGGCGGCTTCGCCGGTGATCTCGGTCTGGCGCTTGTCGCCGTACTTTTCCTTCATCTCTTTGAGCTCGTCGACGATGATCTTGAGGACGCGCTTGGGGTCGGCCAGGATGGCGCGCAGCTCGCCGATGAGCTTCATCAGGGCTTTGTGCTCTTCCTCTATCGCGCCGGTCTCGAGGCGGGTCAGCTGGTGGAGGCGCATGTCGAGGATGGCCTGCGACTGGATGTCGGTGAGGGCGAACTTCGCCATCAGCTTCATCTTGGCTTCGAGGGCGTCCTTGGATTTCTTTATGATCTCTACGACGGCGTCGATGTTCTGCAGGGCTATCAGGTAGCCTTCCAGGATGTGGGCGCGGGCCAGGGCCTTCTTCAGGTCGTACTTGGTCCGGTTCACCACCATCAGGCGGCGGTGGCGCACGTACTGGAGCATCACTTCTTTGATGGGCAGCACGCGGGGCCTGCCGTCCACGATGGCCAGCATGATCACGCCGAAGGAAGCTTCCATCTGCGTGTGCTTATAAAGCAGGTTCAGAACCACCTGGGCATTGCCGTCGCGCTTGATCTCGATGACGATGCGCATGCCGCGGCGGTCCGACTCGTCGCGGATATCGGAAATATCGGCGATCTTCTTCTCTTTCACGAGTTCGGCGATGGTCTCGATGAGGGTGGCCTTGTTCACCTGGTAGGGGATCTCGGTGATCGCGATGCATTCGCGGTTGCCCTTCATCTCCTCTATCTCGGCGCGGGCCTGGGTGGTGATGGAGCCGCGGCCGGTCTCGAAGTAATCTTTTATGCCTTTGCGGCCGCGGATGATGCCGCCGGTCGGGAAGTCGGGACCCTTGATGATCTTCATCAGCTCTTTGGTCTCGATGTCCGGGTTGTCCATCACCGCGATGGTCGCGTCGCAGACCTCGGAGAGGTTATGGGTGGGAATATTGGTGGCCATGCCGACCGCGATGCCGGAGGAGCCGTTGACGAGGAGGTTGGGGAGCTTGCCCGGCAGCACCGACGGCTCGGTCATGGACCCGTCGTAGTTGGGGACGAACTTCACCGTCTCTTTCTCGATGTCGGCCAGGAGCTCGCCGGCTATGCCGCTGAGGCGCGCCTCGGTATAACGCATCGCTGCGGCGGGGTCGCCGTCCACGGAACCGAAGTTACCCTGCCCGTCCACCAGCATATAGCGCAGGCTGAAGGACTGGGCCATGCGGACGAGGGTGTCGTAGATGGAAGCGTCGCCGTGCGGGTGGTACTTACCCATCACGTCGCCGACGATGCGGGCGCTTTTCTTGAAGGGCTTGTTGTGCTGCAGGCCCATGTCGTCCATGGTGTACAGCACGCGGCGGTGCACCGGCTTCAGGCCGTCGCGCACGTCGGGCAGGGCCCGGCCGACTATGACGCTCATGGAGTAGTCGATATAGGAGGACTTCATCTCCTCGCTGATATCGCGGTCGACGATGTTGATGAACATGTTTTCCGTCTGCTTCGGTGTAAGGTCTTTAGGTTCTGCCATTTTATCTGTGCTCCGTTAATTAAATATCCAGGTTGCGGGCGGCCAGCGCGTTCTGCTCTATGAACAAGCAGCGCGGTTCGACTTTATCGCCCATCAGGGTGGTGAACATCTTCTCGGCCTCGGCCGGGTCCTCGAGGGAGACCTTGAGGAGCTTGCGCTTCAGCGGGTCCATCGTGGTCTCCCACAGCTGCCCGGGGTTCATTTCGCCCAGACCTTTGTAGCGCTGGATATGCGCGCCGGCGGCCCCGGCCTTCATCACATT
>CAZUQT010000023.1:5988-7730 GCA_964622585.1 uncultured Elusimicrobiaceae bacterium
CGCATCTGCCGGTAGAAGAAAGTGAGCAGCAGCGTGCGGATATGCTGGCCGTCCACGTCGGCGTCGGCCATGATGACGATCTTGTGGTAGCGCAGCTTCTCGATATTGAAGCCGTCCTCGCCCTCGCCGATGCCCGTGCCCACGGCTGAAATGATATTGCGGATCTGCTCGCTGGAGATGATCTTCACCAGCTGGGACTTCTCCACGTTCAGGATCTTGCCGCGCAGCGGCAGGATAGCCTGGAACACGCGGTCGCGGCCCTGCTTGGCCGAGCCACCGGCCGAGTCGCCTTCCACGATGAAGATCTCGGATTTCTTCGGGTCTTTTTCCTGGCAGTCGGCCAGCTTGCCGGGCAGGCCGGAATCGGTGAGCGAGCCTTTGCGGCGCGCCAGGTCCTTGGCGCGGCGGGCGGCCTCGCGGGCCTCGGCGGCGCCCAGGCCCTTCTGGCAGATCGCCTTGGCTATGGAAGGGTGCTCCTCGAAGAACACGCCGAGCGCTTCGCCGGTGAGGGTCTTTACGATGCCCTCCACTTCGCCGTTGCCCAGCTTGGTCTTGGTCTGGCCTTCGAACTGGGGGTGCGGGATCTTTACGGACACGACCACGGTAAGACCTTCGCGCACGTCGTCGCCGGTGACGGTATAATCGTTCTCTTTCGTAAGCGCGTATTTCTTTATGTAATCGTTGATCACGCGGGTCAGGGACGAGCGGAAGCCGGACACGTGCGTGCCGCCTTCGGTGGTCTTGATGTTGTTCACGAAGGAGAACATCGTCTCGGAGTAGTCGGTGTTATACTGGATGGCCAGGTCCAGCATCGTGTCGCCTTCCGTCTTGGAGACGAAGATCGGCTCGTCGTTGATGACCTGCTTGTTGGTGTTGAGGAACTTCACGAACTGCTTGATGCCGCCCTCGAAGAAGAAAGTGTGCTTCTTGTCGTCGCGCTCGTCGATGATGGTGATGCGGCAGCCGGGGTTCAGGAAGGCCAGCTCGCGCAGGCGGTTGGACACGGTGTCGAAAGAAAGTATGCCCTCGCCGAAGATCTCGGTATCGGCCTTGAAGTTGACCACGGTGCCGTGGTGCTCGGTGGTCCCTACGGTCTTGACGTCGGCCTGGGGCTTGCCGCGCTTGTACTCCTGCCGCCAGATCTTGCCGTCGCGGTGTACCAGGACTTCCATCCACTCGGACAGCGCGTTCACTACGGAAACGCCCACGCCGTGCAGGCCGCCTGAAACTTTATAGCCGCCGCCGTCGAACTTGCCGCCGGCGTGCAGCACGGTCAGCACGACTTCCAGGGCGGATTTGCCCTTAAGCTTCGGGTCTTTCACTTCTTTCATCGGGTCCACGGGGATGCCGCGGCCGTTGTCGGTGATGGAACAGACATTGTCGTCTTTGAGGATGACGTCTATCTTGTTGCAGCCGCCGGCGAGAATTTCGTCTATTGAGTTGTCCACGACTTCGTAGACCAGGTGGTGGAGGCCCTGCACGCCGGTGGAACCGATGTACATGGCCGGGCGCTTGCGCACCGCTTCCAGGCCTTCCATGACCTGGATATTAGAGGCGTCGTAATTTCCCTCTTTGGTATTGGCTGTCTTATTCGTCATGCTGTCTAACTCCTGTAGGTAATTTAAATTGAGAATCGGGGATCTTGAGAACCGGGCTTATATACTGTTGGCCGTCTTTATCGCTTTTATCCACGGCTTCCTGAAATGCTTGTTAAGGCTCTTGACCAGCACCGAGCTGCGCAG
>CAZUQT010000023.1:7740-23520 GCA_964622585.1 uncultured Elusimicrobiaceae bacterium
GCTCGCTGGCCGCCGTCGCCGAGGAGGGCTTCACCAGGATAACGTCCCTGTCCACCCCGAGCAGGACGCAATGCTCGCCAAGGCGCCCCATTTCCTTCTTCCAGACCGCGTCCAGAAGCGCCAGCCTGTCGGTGAACACCCCCAGCACTTTCGGGGACGAGCAGACCGCGCTCGCTTTGGTCCAGTTGGCCTTTCTTTTCTCCAGGAACATATTACTGGGTGCGCAGCGGCATCACGATATAGATCAGGTCTTCGCGGCCCTTCACCCGCAGCAGCGCGGGCGTCGCCGGGGAAGTGAATTCCGCGGTGATGTCGCTGTCGCCGGCGGCCTTGAGGATGTCCAGCACGAACTTGGGATTGAAGCTGATCTGGAATTCCTTGCCCTTGTAGTCTATTTCCAGCTCGTCCTCGAAATCCATGCTCTGCGAGGCGGAGTTGACCACCAGCGCGTCCTTTTTGAAAGTGTATTTCACGGCCCCGGAGCGCTCGTTGCAGCAGATAGCGGCGCGCTTGGTCACGGCCATGAGCTTTTCGGCGTTGAGCAGTATTTCCATCTCGTGGGTCTTGGGAATGATCTGCTCGAAGGCGGGGAAGTTCCCCTCCACCAGGCGGGAGATGAACACCGTCTTGCCGATCTTGAAACCTATCTGGTTGGAGGACAGGCCCACGGTGACTTCGTCCGCGTCCTTTACGCCGCTCTTGAGATAGCTTGCAAGCTCGCCGAGGATCTTGGAAGGCACTATCACCTTGAATTCTTTTTTCGCCTTGATCTTCTTAGTGGAAGTTATGGCCAGCCGGCGGCCGTCGGTCGCCACCAGGGAGAAGGTGTCTTTCTCGAACTTCCAGAGCAGGCCGTTCAGGAAATGCCTGTCGTCCTCGGTGGAGGCGGAGAAGATGGTGCTGGTGATCATCTCGCCCAGGAGTTTGGCCGGGATCTTGAAAGAGTTGCTCTCGTCCAGGTCGGGGATCACCGGGTAGTCGTTCTTCGGCGTGCCGCCCAGCTTGAAGCGGGACTTGCCGCTTAATATGGAGATCCTGTTGTTCTCGTCCACGGCTATGTTCACGGGGGAATCCGCGCCCAGGTTCTGGAGGATCTCCATGAATTTCTTTATCGGGACCGTAATGCTTCCCTCCCCCTTTATCTCGAGGGGGATATGGTGCTTGATGGCCATTTCGAGGTCGGTGAATACGACCTTGACGCCTTTATCCTCGGTTTCCATCAGGAAGTTCTGCAGTATCGGTATGGTTCCGGTCTTCGAGGAGACGCCGGCCTGTATCGTCTGAATTCCCTTTATCAGGGTTTCCCTGTTACTGTTTATTTTCATGGTCATAATCCTCTATAAGACAGTCTGTTGATAGCGTCAAAGCGTTGAATCGATAGGAGAAAGTTATCAGCAGCTTATCCGATTTAATTAACTGTCCTGACAAAACACCGCGCCGCGAACATCCTACCCCTGATTATTAACGGTCTTTATCTTCGAAATTATCTGGTTCAGGGTTTCGTTGAAATACGGGTCGGTCTGCACCATCTGCCCTATTTTATTCTTGGCGTAGATCACCGTGGCGTGGTCGCGGTCGAAAGCTTCGCCTATGTCCGTCTGGGTCAGGTCAGTCAGCGTGCAGGCCAGGTACATCGCGACCTGCCTGGGGAAAGCGATGTTCTCGTTGCGCTTCTTTGAATTAAGGTCCCTGGCTTCGACGGAGTATTTGTCGGAAACCACGGTCTTTATCAGCTCGATGGTCACTTTCTTATCGTCATGGTCCTGGTCGCTTATATGGTCCTTTATAAGCTCCCTGACGGCGTCTATGGACGGCTGCACGGGCATATTGGAGAAAAAGTTCACCACGGTGATCAGGCAGCCTTCCAGCTCCCTGATATTCTTTTTGACGTTCTCGGCTATGAAAGTTATCACGTCGTCGGGCAGCTCGAATTTATGCTGTTCCTTCTTCTGCCGGAGGATGGCCATGCGGGTCTCGAAATCGGGGATCTTGATGTCGGCCACGACGCCGGAAAGGAAGCGGGAGATGAGGCGCTGCCCCAGCGCGAGCTCCCGCGGCGGCCGGTCGGAAGTGACCACGATCTGCTTCTTCGATTCGAACAGTGAATTGAAAGTGTAGAAGAATTCTTCTTCGCTGCGCTCTTTGTTCACCAGGAACTGTATGTCGTCCAGGAGCAGGCAATCGAGCTTGCGGTATTTGCTCCTGAACTGCTCCGTGGCGCCGCCGCGCACGGAGTCGATGTACTCGTTCACGAAATTCTCGCTGGCGGTATAGAGGATGCGCGCCGAGGAATTATTCTTGAAGATCCCGTGGGCTATGGCGTGGAGCAGGTGGGTTTTCCCGAGGCCCGGGGCGCTGTAGATAAAGAAAGGGTTGGCCTGCTGGCCCGGATTCTTCGCCACGCCTTCCGAGGAAGCGAAAGCGAAGCGGTTGGAGGTGCCCATGATAAAACTTTCGAAAGTGTAATTCGGATTGAAGGAGTAATAGTTGGCGGGCAGAGCGACGGAAGCCGGGGTGGCCTTGGACTGGGGCGGCGGCTCCACCTGGGTCAGGGACATTGAATAATTAACTTTAAGCGTCTTCCCGGTGCTCTGGAGCAGCAGGGCCACTATTTTCCCTTCGTAGCGGTCTTTTACCGTATTATAAATTATCGAGTCGGAAACTTCGAGCTTGATCGTGTCTCCCTCTATCACCAAAGGCTTTATCGGGCGCACCCAAAGGTCTACGGCCTCGGAACCTATCTCGGTCCCCAGGTTTTTTACCACTTCCTGCCAGATTTCCTTGATATCGGTTAAGTTATCCACAAGTTATCCACAACTGTTAGTAATTTTTTCAAATACCCGGAAAACGCTTGTTTTATATATAGATATTCTGTTGGCAACTTTTTTCAAACCTATGCTTTGGTCGTGTTTCTACCGGGAAAAGGTTGCAAAATAATGAACAGAAAAGGCTAAAATCGCGAAAAACAAGCTTCTTTTATGGGATATCTATATACTATATATTTAATAGGGAGTAGTCAACTATTAAAAAATGTATATAAAACAATGATTTTTTATGCGTAAAAAAGATCTCCGGAAAGACTGAATTTAGTCTTTCCGGAGCGGCGGGCAATTTTGTTCAGCCGTGCATTCCTATCTTGACCTTGCGGAAGCGCGCGGGACTGGAGCCGTGACACATCATCGCGGTCTGGCCCGGCTGTCCCTTCCCGCAGTTCGCCACGCCCCAAAGGCGCCACTCATTGTGGTCCGCTATCGCGTCGCAGGAGCCCCAGAATTCCGGCGTGATGCCCTGGTAGGTGGGGTTCTTGACCATTTTGGTTTTCTTGCCGTTCTTTATCAGCCAGCCGATCTCGCAGCCGAACTGGAAATTAAGACGCCTCTGGTCTATGCTCCAGGAAACGTTGTTCTCCATCATGATGCCGTCGCGCACTTCTCCGACGAGCCGGTCCATGGGCGTGTTCCCGGGCATCAGGCTGAGGTTGCAGATGCGGGTTATGGGGATATTGGAATAGCCGTCGGCGCGGCAGGAGCCCCAGGAGCGCTCTTTGCCGATCCTGCCGCAGAATTCGCGGTTGGTCATATAGCCGGTCAGGACGCCCTCTTTCACGATGTTCCAGCGCTGGGCTTTCACTCCGTCGTCGTCGTAGCCGGCCGTGGCGAGGCCGCCGGGCAGCGTGGCGTCGGCCACCAGATTAACTATCGGCGAGCCGTAGCGGAATTTCCCGAGCTTCTCGGTGGTGGCGAAGCTCGAGCCGGCGTAGGATTCCTCGTAACCGAGCACGCGGTCGAGCTCGGAAGCGTGGCCGACGGACTCGTGGATCTGCAGGGCCATCTGGTTGCCGGAGATTATCAGGTCCCTCTCGCCGGCGGGGCAGGTGGGCGCTTTAAGCAGCGCGGCGGCCTCGTCGCGCACGCGCTCGGCGTGGGCCGGCAGGTCCATGGCCTCTATGATCTCCCAGCCGCCCCCGAGGGTCTGGCCGCCGTGGGAGCACGGGTAGCCGCGCAGCTGCGACTCGCCGTTCTCCACGGCGGTGGCGGTCATGCTTGCGCCGGAGGAAAGGAGCACCTGTTCCAGGCGCGAACCCTCGGTGGTCATATGCCACTGGTGCTCGCGCGTAAAGCGCATGCTGGTGGCGGCCACGCGGATCTTGCTGTTCTTTCTCAGCACCGCGTCCAGCCGGAACATCAGGTCCAGCTTGGTCTGCACGGACACGGCGAAGGGGTCTTTCAGGAAAGGGGTCTGCCAGAAGTCGGTGTGGGCGGGTTCGTGCGCCAGGCGCACCTGGCCGTGCATCAGCAGGCGGCTGGCTTTCGCGATGGCGATGGCTTTCAGCGTGGTCTCGGCCACGGCGCGCTCGGTCATGTCCCTGCCGGAGGCGAAGCCCCAGGCGCCTTTATAGAGCACGCGGATGCCGTAGCCCAGCGTGACCGTGTCGGTCAGGCCGGCGATCTCCCCGTTCTTCACGCCGAGGTACTGGCCGCGGTCCTCGACGATGCGGATATCCCCGAAATCTACGCGGTGCTTGTTCGCTACTTCTATGGCTTTGGAGGCGAGTTTAAACATGATTTTGTCCTTTAAAATTTCGTGGAAGAGGAGAAGTTGAAGCCCGACAGGCGCATCGCGGGGCAGCGCAGGCTCCCCCATTCCGAGACGAGGCCGGTCTCCTCCGAGACGGCCTCTATATTATTGAAAGCCTCCACCATGTTCTGGGTGAAGCGCATGTTCTTTATCGGGTAGGCTATCTTTCCGTTCTCCACCATGAAAGTCCCGTTGCGGGTCATGCCGGTCATTTCAACGATCTGGGTCTTGAGGATGTTGGTATAGTGGAACTGGGTGACCAGGATGCCGCGCTCCGTGCCCTTTATAAGGTCCGCCAGCGTGCCCTGGCCGGGTTTTACCGACAGGTTGAGGGGGATGGGGCCCATATAGTTGGGCTGGGGCAGCGCGTGGCCGGTGGAGGCCGTCCTCGCCTTTTTGGCCGTTTTCCGGTCGTGGACCACGGCTTTCAGCACGCCGTTCTCCACCAGCGTCACCCTGGTGCGGGGCTGGCCTTCGTAGTCGAAGGTCATGCCGGGCGCGCCGCCGTCCAAAGCGTTGTCCTCGATGGTGAGCAGCGGGCTCAGGAGTTTTTTGCCGAGCTTGCCGGCCGCGAAGGAGCGGCCCTCGTTGTAGAGCTGCCCGCCGAAACCGTAGACCGCCAGGTACGAAGCCAGGCCTGCCGTGGCGCAGGGCTCGAGGATGACGGTATATTTGCCCGGCTTTATCTCCCGCGGGTTGCGGCTGGCGGCGGCTTTCGCCCGCGCAGTCTCGTTCAGGCGCTTGAAATCTATCTCGTTGACATCGTGCGAAGGCTGTTCCGCCCAGCCGGAGCCGTCGCGGTCGCGCACCGTGACACTGTGCGTGACATAGCTTTCCCTGTGCGTCGCGTAAAGGCCCAAATTATTGGCTATCGTAAGCTCCGAAACGCCGTTGTCCACGGTGCCGCAGGCGACCTGGCCGGACTTCCTGCAGGCCTTCGCCAGCTCCGCGGCTTTGGCGGCGCGGAAGGACGGGGACAGTTCCGCTGTTTCCTTTTTAAAAAGGTCCTTGCCGGCCGGTATAGGGCGCGGTTTGGCCAGCGGCAGCAGCGCCGGGTCTTTTTTCTGGCGCCGGAGTATTTCCAGGCCGGAGGAGATGGAATGCTTCAGCGTGGCCGCGTCGGCCTGGTTGAAATTGACCTTGGCCGAGCGGCCTCCGTCGAGCAGGCGCACCGAGAAGTTCACGGAGGAGGAGGCGACGTTCTGGGAGATCACATTGTCGGCGAAGCGGGTCAGCGCGCTGTCGCGGGCCTCGGCCATCACCTCGCACTGCGCCCCTTTGGCCAGTTTGAATATTTCTTTACAGACGGTTTCTATATTTTTCATAAATTCTCGGCTTTCTCCGTTAAATAACCGCAAAGGCGCGGAGGACGCGGGTGAAAATATCTATAAATATTTCTCCGGTCCTCTGCTCCTCCCTGGCGAAGCTGACGTATCCTGTTTTTAAATCTTACAGCGGCGGTTTTTCGGGCGGGGGCTGCACCTGGGCTTCCTGGTGGCGGCTATGGTGCCTGTGGCCCTTTTTGCTTTCCTGCTGCCCCGCCTGCTGGGGGTGGGAAAAAAGAGGCGGAAGAGTCTCCTTCGACTCCATCCATTTCAGCAGGGTTTCTTCGCTGTTTAGAGCGTAAGTCTCTGGGGTGCTGAAAACGGTCAGCTTGTTCTTCTTGGCGCGCTCCGCCAGGGCCTCGGCGCTTTTCCCGTGAAAGAAACCCGGGGCCTCGACGATCTTTAAATTCTGCTGGGTGAGGCCGAGCAGGTAGAAGGAGCCGTCCTGGTTGGCGCCGATGGCGACGGTCTTGTCGCTCACCGCGTCGAAAGAGAGGGAGAGCCATTCGCTTTTAAGCTCGGGGGAAAGGTGCCGGATAAGGACCGCTTTCTTCGCCCCGGTAAAAAAGGCAAGGCGGAAAGCCTCCTGTATCCGGTCCTCGAGCGCGTGGCTTTTCACTTCGAGGAAGCCGGGATCTTCCGGGTCGAGCCAGGTCAGGTCGGGATGCCGCGGCGTCTTCAGGTAAGAGAGCAAAAGGATGGATTCACTGAAGCCTTTGGCGAGCTTATAAGCGGAAGAGAGCAGGTCGCTGTTCACGTGGGTGGCCCGCTCCGGGCCGAAGGCTGTTTTAAATTCCTGGCTTATCTTGTCCGGTTCGGGGGGATCAACAAGGAGTATTATGCAGTTGTCGCGTTTTTGTGACATAGTAAGGTAAAGTATATTATACTAAATGGAGCCGCACCGGTGGGCGGGCAGACACGTTATGGCAGAGGAAAAAAGACCTGTAATTATCTACGGCGGGAGTTTCGACCCCCCCCACCGCGGGCATACGGCGCTGGCCGCGGCGGCCCTGTCCCAGCTTAATCCATCCGTGCTTTATTTCGTCCCCGGCTTCCACACTCCTTTCAAAGACCTGCAGCCGACGCCTTTTGCCGGACGCGCCGCGCTGCTCCGGGCGGCGCTGGCCGAGGCCGGGCTGGCCGGCAGGAAGGAGCTCAGGATCAGCTCCTTCGAGGCGGACCAGAAGAAAGTCGTCTACACCTGCGAAACCGTGGAGCATTTCCGGAAGCTGCATCCCGGCGCCCCGCTCTATTTCCTTATGGGCTCCGATTGCCTGGCCGGGTTCAGGCGGTGGCGGCGGCCAGGCTTCATCCTTAAGAACGCGCGCCTCCTGGCGGGGCTGCGGCCCGGCCACGCTATCGGCAAAAATCCGGGTGTGCCTTTCACCGCCCTGGCCGGCCGCTTCCCCAGGGCCGACTCTACCGGGATACGCGCGGAGCTGTTCCTGGGCGGCCGGCCGGCCCAGCTGCACCGCGCCGTGCTGGAGAAGATAGAAAAAAAAGCGCTTTACCTTTCGCGCGAAAGAGCCCTCCTCAGGAAACTCCTTGGGCACGGCCGCTACGCCCACTCGCTTTATACTACGGAGCTGGCCCTCAGGCTGGCTCCCGCCGCGGGGGTTCCGCAGCAAAAGGCCGCGCTGGCCGCCCTGCTGCATGACTGCGCCAGGGACCTGGGCCAGGCGGCGCAGAACAGGTACTGCCTGAAGCGCGCCCCGCGCTCCGCCCTGACCGGCCGGATGCTCAAAGAAGCCCCGGTGCTCGCCCACGCCTGGGCCGGCGCCGCCCTGGCCGCTGAAAAATTCGGGGTGAAAGATCCGGAGATACTTGAAGCGATAGAACAGCACGCCACGGGGGCCCCCGGCATGGGGCCGCTGGCCAGGCTGGTCTATGTCAGCGACATGGCCAACGAGGGGCGCGGTTTCAGCGAGGCCGGGCTGGTGCGGAAGCTGGCTTTTAAGGATCTCGGGGCGGCTTTTCGGGCGGCTAATTATGTTAAACTTGTCTATGCGTTTTCCGGCGGGGGCTGGGTCCACCCGCTGAGCGTCGCACTATGGAACAGTCTTCAGGAAAAAAAGAAAGGTTGATGCTCGCCTGCGGGCTGGTCCTGGCGCTTGGAACCGCGGCCTGGCAGTATTTTTCCCCGGCGTCGCGCGAGCTCCTGGCCGGGCGGGACGTCAGCCTGGCCCTGCTCGGAGAACGCGCCTCCGCGCTTCTGGTCTACCATCCTTTTTCGAGCACCGTGAACGCCTTCACCCTGTCCCACCCGAAGCCGAAACCCGGGATCTCCAACTGGCACCGCGCTACGGACGTTATAAAGGCCGCCGGCGGCGCGGGAACGGGAGAGAATATTTTCTACATAGCCCTTTCTTCCGCCCCGGACCTGGACGTCCTCTGGGGCGCGCTCAACAACTGGCGCGCCGAACCTAAGCGCGTGCTGCCTGCCGCTTCCTGGCTTTCCGGCCTGCGGGCTTCAGGGGCGACGAACCTGTCCGGCTTCGACCTGTTCTCGCTTTCTTCGGAATTCTCGAAACTGACCTCTTCTAATTTCATCCTTACCGAAGTCCCGCGCAGGGCCCTGGCCCCCGAGGCCGCGCAGGAGGAAGGGCCGGCCCCGATGGTGGAGGTCTTCAACGCCTCCGGAAGAACGGGCCTGGCCGCGCTGGCGGCGAAGCGCCTGAGGGCGCTGGGCTACGACGTGATAACCGAAACGTCCTACCCCTCCCTCCAGAAGCATACCAGCATCCTGAGTTTTTCCGCGGATACGGCCGCGGCGCGCAAGCTGCGCGAAGCCATGCGGCTCGACGGGCTCGAGATCCGCGTCAGGTCCTCGCAGAAGAGCGTGGCTGGCGCCGCGGTGATACTCGGGCAGGATTATAAGGCTGACGATACCGAAAAATAGAAGCGTACGGGAGATAACTATGGACATGGTAACTATCCTGAAGACGGCGGTGACGGCGGGCTCTAGCGATATTCATATCTGCGTCAATAAGCCGCCGATGATGCGCCGCAACGGCGAAATGGTCCCGGTGGCCGAAGGCCTGGCGCCGCTTACCGCCGACCAGACGAAAGCGCTGGTCTACTCGACCCTCTACGACGAGCAGCGCGCCAAATTCGAAAAGGACTGGGAGCTGGACTGTTCCTTCGCCGTCACCGGCGTCTCCCGCTTCCGCCTCAACGTGCTGGTGGCCCGCAACGGCGTGGAGGCCGTAATGCGCGTCATCCCCTCCAAGATCCCCACGCCGGAGGAGCTGGGCCTGCAGCCCACCATAGTGAACTTCTCCACCCTGCCCAAAGGCCTGGTCCTGGTGACCGGCCCCACCGGCTCCGGCAAGTCGACCACCCTGGCCGCGCTGATCAACCAGATAAACCAGAAGCGCAAGGGCCATATCCTCACCGTCGAAGACCCCATAGAGTTCACCTACGAGGCCAATTCCTGCGTGGTGCGCCAGCGCGAGATAGGCCAGCACACCCGCTCTTTCAGCAACGCCCTGCGCGCCGCGCTGCGCGAGGATCCCAACGTGATCCTGGTAGGCGAAATGCGCGACCTCGAAACGATACAGCTGACGATCACGGCGGCCGAAACGGGCCACCTGACCTTCGCCACGCTGCACACGCAGGACGCGCCCTCGACGGTGGACCGCATCATCGACGTTTTCCCCCCGCACCAGCAGACGCAGGTGCGCGTGCAGCTGGCGGCCTCGCTGCAGGGCGTGGTCTCCCAGATCCTCCTGCCCAAGAAGGACGGGCACGGCCGCGTGGCCGCGCGCGAGATCATGGTGATGACGCCGGCCATCTCCAACCTTATCCGCGAGGGCAAGACGCATATGATCTACAGCGCCATAGAGACCGGGGCCAAGTACGGCATGATGCCCATGGACAGGTCCCTCGTGATGCTGGTGAAGCAGAACCTGGTCTCCTACGAAGTGGCGCTCGCGAATGCCCACGACCAGGAATCGTTCAAGAAGCTCTGCACGGGCGGGGTATAAAGGAGGAACTTCATGTCCGAAACAGAAAAACTCAGGAACATACCGCTCTTCCGCAATTTCTCCGGCGACATGCTGAAAGAATTCTCGAGTTCCTTCAAGCCCTCCGCCTATTCGGCCGGGGATATCATATTCAAGGAGCGCTCCGCGGGCGACAGCCTTTACATAATCGTATCCGGCGAAGTGGTCATAGAGAAGGCCATGGACGAGGAAGGCCGCGAGTTCAAGACGCTGGCCATCCTCGCCGCCGGCGACTTCTTCGGCGAGATGGCCCTGATAGACAAGGCCGCGCGCTTCGCCCAGGCCCGCGCCTCCGGCGACTCCGCGCTCTACGAGGTCAGCCGCCCGCAGTTCTTCTCCTTCATCAAGGACCACGCCGAGACGGGCGTGGGCGTGATCAGCGAGATCATGCGCACCGTCTTCCGCCGCCTCCAGCACACGTCGAGCGAGCTTACCATGCTGTTCGACCTCAGCCGCCAGCTGCTGGTCCAGCACAAGTCCCCGGCGGAGTTCTTCTCCACGGTGCTGAGCGAGATGCACATTTACCTGGAAGGGTCCTGGAACGTGAAGGGATACTCCTACAATATGTTCAACGAGGAATACGAAGAGGTCTACTCGCGGGAGTCCTTTACCCCCGCGGGAGAGCCGCGCGCTCTCCCCGCCAGGCCGGAGAGCGGCTGGACGAACGAGAGCACCTACACGCTGGTCTGCTCCGCGGACAGGCGGCCGCTGGCCTGCGCGGTGTTCGAGCGCTCCGAGAAGCTGTCCGCCGTGGAGAAAAACAACCTCGCCACCATATTTAATACAATATCATCCATCGCGGGCTCCGCGATGATAAATATCGAGCACCAGGCGGAAGCCGCCATGATGGAAAAACTGAAGAACAGAAAAAACACAATATGACAATGACAAAACCAGGCTTTAAAAAGATCGCGGTCGCGGCGGCCCGCGCGGGAGACTCCAAGAAAGCTTCCCCCGTTACTATTTTCGACCTCGCCGGCAAGTCCCCGCTGGCCGACTACGCCGTGCTCCTGGTCGCCGAGTCGGCGCCGCAGCTCGACGCTATAGAGGAAGAGGTGCAGATAAAGCTGAAGCAGGAGGGGATCTACTGCCTCCACAGGGACGGGATGCGCTCCAAGAACTGGAAAGTGCTGGACTACGGCGGCGTGCTGGTGCATATCTACGAGGGCAAGGCCGCGGAATTCTACTCCATAGACAAGGTTTACGAAGGTTACAAGACCGTGGAATGGGAAGAAGCTGCCGCGCCGAAACCGGAACCCCGGCCCGCCGCGCCCGCGCCCGCAAAAGCCCCGGCCAAAAAAGCGGAGCCCAAAAAGCCCGCTGCGAAGAAACCCGCGGCAAAGAAGCCTGCCGTGAAAAAACCGGCCGCGAAGAAAACCGCCGCGAAGAAAACCGCCGCGAAAAAACCGGCCGCCAGGAAAGCCGCGGTTAAAAAGGCCCCGGCAAAGAAAGCCGCGATCAAAAAAACAGCGGGAAAGAACAAGCCGGCGAAAAAAACCGGCCTTAAGAAATCCAAGCCCGCCAAGAAAACGGCCAAGAAAAAATGGCCGTCTGATGCGCATAGCGCTTGTTACGGCATGACCATAGGTCTAAAGCTATCGATCCTCGAAGCCGGCCTGAAAAGCCGCGCGGCGGCGGCCTTTGGCCTGGAAGAAGCGGCGATGACCGGCTTCCACCTGGCGGCGCCGCCTCCCCACATCGCCGCGGACGTCTCCATCGCCTGGCCTATCGCCGGCGCGAAACTGCTCCGGAAGCCCCCCCTCAAGATCGCCGAGGAGCTTAAAGCCGCGCTCGGCGCGGAATTCGAGGCCGAGTCGGTCCCGCCGGGCTTCGTCAATCTTAAATTTAAGGACTCCATCCTTTTCGAAGCTCTGAAAGAGCTCGAGAAACCGGATTGCTTCTCCCGGCCGGACTTCAAAAGCGAAAAGATAAACCTCGAGTTCGTGTCGGCCAACCCGACCGGCCCGATGCATTTGGCCAGCGGCCGCGGCGCCACGCTGGGCGACAGCCTGGCCCGCATCTACAGGGCGCTGGGCGCCGAAGTCGCGACCGAATTTTACGTGAACAACGTGGGCAAGCAGGTAGAGATGCTCGGCCTTTCTCTTAAAGCCCGCCTTGAAGGACAGGAGCCGCCCGAGGGCGGCTACCAGGGCGCTTACCTTAAAGACATGGCCGCGGCCCTCCCGGAAGAGGCAGCCGGCTGGACCGGAACGCGGTTCTCGGAGTACGCCGTGGCGGAAATGCTGAAGCTTCACCGGGCGGACATGAAAGCTTTCGGCGTGGACTTTGACCGCTGGTTCCTCGAATCCGAGCTTCACGCGGCCGGCGGCCCCGCCAAGGCGCTGGCCACCCTGAAAGAGCGCGGGATGGCTTACGAGAAAGAGGGCGCCGTCTGGTTCGGCTCTTCCACCGAGCTGGAGTCGGACGATAAGGACCGGGTGCTGGTAAAGGCCGACGGCCGCAATACCTATTTCCTGAACGATATCGCCTATCACCTCAATAAATTTTCCCGCGGCTTCACGCGGCTGATAGATATCTGGGGCGCGGACCACCACGGCTACGTGCCCCGCATGGAGGCCGCCGTGGGCGCCCTCGGCGCCGGCCAGGGGAGTTTCAAGGTGATCATCCACCAGCAGGTGGCCCTGAAGCGCGGCGAAGAGACCGTGAAGATGTCCAAGCGCGCCGGGGATTTCATCTCGCTCAAGGAGCTGGTGGAAGAAGTCGGCGCCGACGCCTGCCGGTTCTTCTTCGCGGCGCGCGGCCCCCACACCCACCTGACTTTCGACGTCGACCTCGCTAAAAAGAAGAGCAACGACAACCCCGTTTTCTACGTGCAGTACGTGCACGCACGCATCAGTTCCATCTTCGCCAACGCCGCCGAAAAGGGCATCGACCCGGCCGCCGGTTTCGACCAGGCCAAAGTGGTTATCCGCCCCGAGGAGCGCGCGCTGATCCTGAAGCTGCTCTGGCTCGAGAAGACGCTTTCCGACTGCGCCCGCGATTTTTCCCCCCACCACCTGACCACCTACCTGTCAGAGCTGGCGGCCAGCTTCCACTCTTTCTACGACAAGTGCAAAGTCCTGGACCCGGAGAATAAAGAAACTTCGGCCTACCGCCTCTTCCTGCTGAAGCATGTGCAGGCTATTATCGCCAAAGGCCTGGGCCTGCTCGGAGTCTCCGCTCCCGAGCGTATGTAATCAGGCAGCGGCTGCCGGCTTCCCGCTGACTCCTTTTTCCACGCATGGCTTTATGAACAACTTCATCATGCTTTCCCCCCAGTACCCGCCGCGCCTGCGGTTTTTCGCCAACCGGCTTAAAGCCCGCGGGTTTAACGTGCTGGGCGTGGGCGACGCGGACTGGGGCTGCCTCGATGAAAACCTGAGGGCCGACCTCACAGAATATTGCAAAGCCGACCTCGCCTGCTACTCCGGCAACGAGGAGATAGACAGGGAAAAATACGCCTCCGTGCTCGCCGCCGTGCGCTACCTGGCGGACAAGCACGGCCCGCCGGCCTACCTGGAGTCTTTTAACGAGTGGTGGCTGCCGCTGGACGCCGCGCTCCGGCAGGACCTGGGGATCCCCGGCCTCAGGCCGGCCGACCTGCCGCGCCTGCTCAGGAAATCGGTCATGAAAGAGAAATTCCGGCAGGCCGGCGTCGCCGTGGTCGAGGGCGAAATAGTGACCACCCTCGCGGCCCTCCTCGCTTTCTTCGAGCGCTCCGGGCGGGATATAGTGGCGAAGCCGGACCGCGGCGTCGGGGCCTCGGATACCCGGCGCATAAGGACAAGGGAGGAGGCGGAGAAATTTTTCAGCGGCCGCAACCCCGCTTTCCCGTATTATATCGAGAAGTTCATCTCCGGCCCCGGCAGGGAGCTGTTCTCTTTCGACGGCTTTACCGACGCCGCCGGAGAGCCGGTATTCTTCACCAGCCATTTTTACTGCGACGGCATCCTGGAAGTGGTGGAGGGAAATCCCCTCAGCTACCACAATTTGCGCCGCGGCGAAATACCGGCGGAGCTGAAAGCCGCCGGCCTGGCGGCGCTGAAGGCCTTCGGGCTTAAAAAGAATTTCTTCCACATCGAGTTCTTCCGGCTGGACGGCGTCTGCTACGGGCTGGAAATAAACGCCCGCCCTCCCGGCGTGCTGACCCTGGACATGATAAACCATTCGAAGGGGATAGACTGCTGGGACATTTACGCGCGGATGTGCGCCGGCGAAAAGCTGGACGTCAGGCTGCCGCTGGATAAAGTGTGCTGCTACGCGGCGCGGCTCCACGGCAAGCCCTATTCTCTTTCCCACGAGGAACTGCTGGCCCGCTACGGCGGAGAAATAGTCCTCCACATGCCGATGGACAGCAAGGTCATGGGCGACTACGCCTATCTTCTGCTTACCGAAACCCAGGAGCGGAGGAAAGAGCTCCTGGCCGCCGTCTCCGAACTCACCGCCTGATCACAAACTGTCCTTATGCACGCTCTTCACGGCACGGCCGGAAGGGTCGGCCAGCTTCGCCCAGGAAGCGTCCCAGCGGATTGCCGTGGGAGTGCTGCAGGCTATGCTCGGCCCGTCCGGAACCAGCTTCGGGGCTTCGGGATTAGGGAAATGCCCCTCGAAGATAGTCCGGTAAAGATAGCCTTCCTTGGTATTGGGGGTTTTAAGCGGGAAGCGGAAAATGGCGCTCTCCATCTGTTTGTCCGAAACCTCTTCCTCGGCGCGCTTTTTCAGCGAATCTATCCAGTTATAGCCCACCCCGTCGGAGAACTGCTCTTTCTGCCGCCACAGGACCTCTTCCGGGAGATAGCCCTCGAAGGCTTTGCGGAGCATCCATTTCTCTATCCGCTTGCCCGGCACGCACATCTTTTCCCGCGGGTCGATGTTCATCGCCGTCTCCAGGAATTCTTTGTCCAGGAACGGGACGCGGGCCTCCAGCCCCCAGGCCGCTGTGGATTTGTTCGCGCGCAGGCAGTCGTACTTGTGCAGCATCGCCAGCTTCCGCACCGTCTCCTCGTGCAGCTCGCGGGCGTCCGGCGCCTTATGGAAGTACAGGTAGCCGCCGAACACCTCGTCCGCCCCTTCGCCGGAAAGCACCATCTTGATGCCCATCGCCTTTATCTTGCGGGCCATCAGGTACATAGGAGTTGCGGCGCGGATAGTGGTGATGTCGAAGGTCTCCAGCTGGTAGATCACGTCGGGAATAGCGTCGATGCCCTCCTGCTCGGTGAAATGGATCTCGTGGTGGACCGAGCCTATGAAATCCGCCACCTTCCTGGCCATCTTCAGGTCGGGCGAGCCGGCCAGGCCCACGGAGAAAGAGTGCAGCCGCGGCCACCAGGCCGGGCTTTGGTCGTGGTCCTCCACGCGTTTTTCCTTGAATCGCGAGGCGATAGCCGAGACCAGGGAGGAATCCAGCCCGCCGGAGAGCAGGACGCCGTAGGGGACGTCGCACATCAGCTGCCTTTTTACCGCGGCTTCGAAAGCTTCGCGCAGGGCGGCGAGGTCCAGCGGGTTCGAGGGCAGGGTTTTAGTGTCCGCCCAGGAGGGCGAGTAATATTTGACCAGCTTTTTGTCTGTGGATGAATAATAATGGCCGGGAGGGAACTCGTCTATTTTAGTGCAGACGTCGGCTATCGCTTTTAATTCCGAGGAGACGTACAGGTTCCCTTCTTTATCCCAGCCCCAGTACAGCGGTACCACGCCTATGGGGTCGCGGGAGATAAAATAGCCTTTCGTAGCGGGGTCGTAGAGGACGAAAGCGAAGATCCCGTTCATCTTCCCGACGAATTCCGGTCCGAACTCGTCGTAGAGGTAGAGGATCGGCTCGCAGTCGGAAGCGGTCTGGAAGTCGTGCGTCCCGGTCAGTTCTTTGCGCAGCTCCT
>CAZUQT010000024.1:0-23206 GCA_964622585.1 uncultured Elusimicrobiaceae bacterium
CCCGGTAATAGCCAGGGCCTTCATCTGGTTCACATTGAGCCGGCCCGCGCTCTGGTTGGAATAGATGTAGACGGAGTGATCGGCAAACCTGACGGTCACTGAATCTTTTATGATCTTGTAGGAGACGACATTGGATTTGCCGCTGAGATTCTGATATTTTTCCGCAGGTACCTTTAAAGGTTTTTTAGCCATGATTAATAATCCTCTTGCACTTATAATCTTAAATAGTCCAAGCATGAAAAGGCGACTGAAACCTTTTCTCTGCAAAACCCGGCCAGTGAACTTAAGGGGTTTTGGGCTCGCGACACCTATATCTTAACAAATCCCGCCCGCCCGAAAAAATAAAAAACGGCGTTCCCGTCGTGCCGCGCCTGCCGGAAAGCGCAGGTGGGGTTACGAATTATTCCCGCTCAGGCCCGAGACCGGCTTCATAGCTGTCCAGGGCCTTGAAAAGCGACATGCCGCGGCCGGCCGGGTCGGCGCCGTTTCCGGCCTTCTCAAGCGCGGAGGAAAACCAGTTGTGCGCCCACTTCGCGCGGGGATATTTCTGCCAGCCCGGAGGGAAGGAGGCCAGCATTTTGCGCAGCGCCTGCTCCGCCCTGTCGCCGATCTCTTTGTATTGGGACGGCTGCGCGGTCGCGAGATTAAGACCTGAAATGGTCTTATTGCACTGGCCTACCAGTCCCGTCAGGAACTGTTCCCATTTGGCGTCCTTGGCCGCTCCCGCCGCCGGGGCGCCGGCCAGCGCCCCGCCGCCAGCCGCTTCAGCCTGAGGGGCGCGCGGGTCGTAATTACGGACGCGCTCCATTATCTTGTAGTAGCGCTGTTTGTCCGGCGCGCCGACTCCGGACAGCCCGCCGGCCAGCTGACCGCCCGTCTGTTCCGCCCATAGCATGGACCTGGGGTCCGGAATATATTCCCCTTTCGCGTACAGTGAGGAGACGAGGCGCTTGACGAGCCCCTCCAGCGCCTTCAGGTCTCCGGCGTCCGCCTTCTCTTTTTTTACGCCGGCACCGGTGTGCTGAAAACCGCCCAAATCCTTCTCCGCCGGCTTCTCCGCTGTCTCCTTCAGGTAGAAGCGGGGCAGCCCTTCCTTTATGAAGACCTGCGCGCCCTCCAGCAGCTTCACGCGTTCAGCTCCGCCGGTCTCGCCGGCCTCGCAGGATTCCACGGCGTTCCGGAAAAAGACGAAATTCCGCATCCACTGCGAGTAGCGCGCTTCGTCGCTTTCCTTCTGCGCCGCCTCTAATTCGTTCTTAACCTCGTTCTCTTTCTGGGCCAGCCCCGCCAGCAGCGGATCGCCTTCCTCCTCGGCCAGCTCCCTCGCTTTTACGACGGGCCGCTCGAGATATTTTTCCTTCGGCACCGGGCGGGGGTCCGGCCAGGGGATGGTTTTCAGCTTGGAGAGCAGCTGCCCCGGGACTACGGGTTCCGCCTCCGACTGCACGTCCCAGTAAGCGAGCATCTCCTGTTTCCGGGCCTCTTCTTCCCTAGCGAGCTGGGCGGGGATAGCGTCCGCCTGCTTCATCGCGTCCGAGATAGAGGCTTCAGCCGATTTTTCCCCCCCGGACCACGCGGGGGCGGCCAGGAACAGCGCTATGAGCGTTAGTGTCTTCATCTCAATACTCCATTATCGCTTTCACTTTTTCTTTCTGATCCTGACGCTCTTTCTTTTGCTCTTCGGCCTTTTTAGCGCCTTCGGCCTCGCTCTCGCGCTGGAGTATTTCGTCCGGGTCGACTTCTTTTATGAGGCTCAGCACCGCCTCGCGGTCGGGGGCTTCGCGGTCCTTGTAGGCGCCCAGGTAAGCGTAAAGGTGGAAAGCGGCGCTTTTGCCCAGGTCCGCGAACAGCTCCTTGTCGGGCCCCCCGGCGGCGGCTTTGGCCCTTTCCGCCATCGTATAGCCCAGCCCCCTGTTGGCGCGGGTTATCCCGGCGGTCTCCGCCAGGTACGGCGAGCCGCCCACGCTGTAGGCGATGCGGTAATATTCTTCGGCCTTGGCCATGTCTTTAAGGTGCAGCCGGTAGATATCGCCCAGGATGGCGAAGATCTCGGGCATCTCCGAGGAATAGGCGAAAGGCCAGACCTTGAATTCCGGCGTCCTTTTGGGAACATCCTTCTTGATGTAGCCGAAATGCGCGGCGAACTCCTCGAAGAGGGGCAGGGCCTCGTCGTATTTCTTCTTGCTGAAAGCGTTGAACGCCTTATCGAGCTTGTCTTCGCCGCCCGGCAGGAACTGCTGGAGGCGCCAGGGCAGCCATTTTTTCTCGATCCAGACAGGGTAGCCGTTAGGATCGAAAGGCGACCAGCTGCAGTTGGTAGTGCTCCACGAACCGCCGCCCAGCGTTCCCAGGGAGATGCCCTTGCTGATGGCGCCGGCGAGACCGCCCAGCACGGCGAAGGGATTTATGCCTTTTCCGCCCGGGTCTTTACCCTGGCCGAACTCCCCAGCCTCGCAGTAGAGCTTTACCGTTCCGGGCTTACTGGTGAATTCCACCGTGGGTATATAAGAAAGGTAGCGGACCTCTTTAGTGCTCTTCGTCTCCGTCTCGGTCCACCGCTTCGTTACTTCATAGACCCCGTAGGAGCGGGTTTCCGTATGCGTATCCTGGTGCTGCGACGTGGTCTTGGTCTGGCAGAACTTCTCGAAGCGGAAAGATTGCGTGCCGCCGATCCGGCGTTCCGGCTTGCTCATCGAGGTCTTATCGTAGATCGTAAGGCCGGTGAACCTCTCGAAATAGCGGTCGGCCAGCACCTTGTCGAAAGCGGCGGCGATCTCCTCGTTAGTGAACCCCGTCTCCAGCTTTTCCGCGTGCGCGGGAAGCGGCGAGAGCTGGCAGAACACCAGGCCCGCAGCCAGAAGGAATGCGTATCTGATTCTTGGCAACATGGAGAAACCTCCTGCGCTATGCTCTTTAAAAAGGATCCTCCGGCGTATAAGGCCGGAGGATCCCGAATTTCATGAACCGCTCCCCAGGCCGGGTTTATTTGCGCTTCGCGCCGGCCGGCGGCTCGAAAGCCGCCGCGGGAACGGGGTTCGTCCCCACTATCTTCAGTTCGTAGGTGTTCACCATGTCCTGGCGGTCTTCGTCCTTGAAGTCGCCGGCGGCCTGGTGCTTCTCGGCCGAGGCCTGGGCCGCGGCGCCGCTCTGCTGGCCCATGGAGGCGATCATTTTCTGCATAGCCGCCGGGTCTTTGGCGAGGGCGGACATATCCATGCCCTTCATCGACGCCATCTGCGAAGCGCCGGTGGCGCCCATATCGGCGGAGATCGTCTTCTGATTGGCCAGCATGCTGCCCTGGGAGGGAGCCGCGTTCTTCATGGTATTGACCTTCTTGATCACGATTCCGCGGGCTTTTATTTTAGCGACTTCCGCGTCCATCGCCGGGTCTACCCCGCCCATCATGGAGCCCATATCGGGCATCCCGCCGAAAGCGATCCCGCCGCGGCCGGCGCCTGTTTTTTCTTTCAGCTTCGCCTCGAACGCCATTATCTCTTCCGCGCCCGCGAATTTATTAGAAACCCAGTAATCGTCCAGGCCGGACATCCCTTTTATCTGCCAGTGCTCGCAGGCAATGCCGTTTACGGTCTCATTGCCTATCTTTTTCGCCTGGGGCTTGCCGCCGGTGGCCTGGTCTATGGCCGCGTCGCCGTACTTGGCGCGCGCCGCCGCCATCTTGGCGTCGCCGTCCTTCCTCGCTCCCTCGCTGGCCTTCATCATCTTCTGCATCTTCTTTTCCTGGGCCTCCACCTTTTCGCGGACATCGTCCAGGGATTCTTCCTTATAGGTCACGTCCTCCGGCTTGGGATCTTTCGGGTTCTTCGGAGGAAAAAGTTCTATCACCTTGCCGGTGTCCAGGCGGATGATCTGCACGCTGAGCATCATATCGTTCACTTCCGCCGCCGCTCCGGCTATGCCGCCCTTCATCATGTTATCCAGCTTGCCGGCCGCCTCTTTGCTCTTGACCTTATCTTTAGCGTACTCGGCCTTGTATGCGGAGTTGAGCTCGGCCTTGCGCTTGAGCTCCTTGTATTCCGGGGTGGTGTCGTCCGAGATCTTGCGCATCTCCGCGAGTGTCACGGATTTTCCGCCGCCGCCAAAGCCGGCGCCCTGCTGGGCGTCCTGCTGCTGCCTGGATTCCGCGTCGCCGGACGGCCCGACGCCCCTGATGATCTTCGCCCTGAGCCAGGTATCGTAATCCACCGCCTGAGCCAGCGCCATCGAGCCCATTCCGCCTCCCGCGGCCATATTATCGGCGGCTTCATCCTGTTTCTTCGCCAGTATGCCGGCGTCGAATTCCTGGACATACTTGGCGAGCACATCCTCAACGGTCCTTTCCTGCGAACCTGCGCCTTTCTTGCTGAAATCCTTCTTCAACTGGCCGAGCAGCCCGCCTTTCTTTTTGCCGGCCTTGGAAACCTCTTCGATAAGCTTCGCGTTCTCCTCGAACTCCGCCCACTCGTCCAGGCTCATGATATGGTCCGGGTAGTCCGGCTTGCCGCCGCGGCTGATCTGGTTCATCATCTTCATGTTCACGCCGCCCATCTGCTGGCTCATCTTCATGCTGTCGCCCATGGCGCCCGCGTCCATGGTCATTTTTTTCTGGGCGCGGTATTTGTCCCCGCTTATTAAAACTTTGGTCTTCCCGCCGCCCCCGCCGCCCATCGGCATCCCGCTTCCGCTGGCGATTTCCTCGAAAACCACGTCCGCCTGGGCCTGCCGCGCGAAGAAAGACGCGCACACCGCCAGGGCGATAAAAACACCTGTGATATTTTTCATTATATGAGCCTCCCTAAACCCGCATTTTGGCACAATCGTTATAACTTACAAAATTGCTTTAAACGGCGCAATAAATAAATTGACTTAAGTCATGCCTCACCCCGGAACGGCTTCAAGCCGCACTATGCGCGGTTTTCCACCCGCACAGCGGAGGCAGATAGCCTGTCTTGTTACCCATTGAGCTCCTATCGAGGCTCAGCCTCGATAAAAAAAGCTTTCAGGGCCGCCAGGGTACGTATGCGGGGGCAGCGGGGGATGGAGCGCAGGAACTTGGAACCGTAGCGCTTGGTCTGTATCCGGGAGTCCAGCACCACCACCGCGCCGAAATCGGTCCTGCTGCGGATCAGACGGCCGAAGCCCTGGCGGAACTTGACCACGGCTTTCGGGAGGGAATAGTCGTTAAAGACGTTCATGCCCCGGGCCGTCATCCATTCCTGCCGGGCCTCTTCAAGAGGCGTGTCCGGAGAAGTAAAAGGCAGCCTTACGATGACGACGCAGGCCAGGGCCTGCCCGGTCACGTCTATCCCCTGCCAGAAAGTGTCCGTGCCGAACAGGATGCAGTTACCGGCGCGCTTGAAGTCGGCGATCAGGTGCTGCGGCAGTTTCTCCCCCTGCTTGAACAGCGGGCGGCCGGGCAGCTTATCCTGCAGCGCCTTGTAGGTCCGCTCCAGCAGCTGCCAGCTGGTGAACAGGAAGAACATCCCGCCTTCAACGGCGGAGGGCAGCTTCAGGCACTCTTTGACCACCGCGGCTTCGTAAGCCGCGCCGTCCTGCGGGTCGGGGATCTCCGGCGGCAGAAAAAATACGGCCTGGTTCTCATAGTCGAAAGGCGAGTCGAGCAGGAGCTCGGAGGGGTTGTCCAGCCCCAGCCTGGCTTTGGTCATCGCGAACGAGCCGTCGACGGCCAGCGTGGCGGAAGTGAGGACTACCGGGTAGCCTTCGCTGAAAAGTTCCTTGCGCAAAGCGTCGGACACATCGACGGGGGCCCGGTGCAGCGAGGCCGCGGGATTTCTTTTCGAATAGGAAACCTCCGCCCAATAGGCGTGTTCGGCGCTTTTGCATTGCAGAAAAACGTTCACCTGCTCGGCCAGCGCCAGGCACCTTTTCAAATATCCTTTCACCTCCGCCTCTTCGAGGTCGGTCTGGGCGTAGCCGATGGCCTGCGACAGGAGCACGGTAAGGGCGAGCAGCGGCTCTGCGAGCGTATTGGGGACAAGGGCGGCCTCGCGCAGACGCTTGGTTTTCGCCGGGGCCTTCCCGTCGATGGTTCCAAAACCGAGCTTCTCCGTTATATCGTGGAAAAGGTCCCTGGAAGCGAACTGGACGTCGCCCACGGCCTGGCGCATCCCGGCCAGCCAGTTGGCGGGAGGGCTCTTGAGCCTCCTGGCCAGCCCCCTGCCGGACTTCGGATTGTAAATATCGTCGATAAGGCGCTTGACCTGCCTGTCGCTCACGGAGAAGCCCAGGAAGGCGGCGGCGACCTCTTCCAAATTATGCGCCTCGTCGAAAATTACCGCGTCGAAAGCCGGGAGGGGCAGCCCGGAGAAGAAAAGGTGCTGGTTCACTACCAGGATATCGGCCTGCCTGGCCAGCGCGATGTCCCGGCGGTAGAGGCAGGCTTCGCGGTGCGGGCACTTCCTGCCCAGGCAGACGTCGGGGTCGCGGCAGACCTCCTCCCAGACCCGCTGAGGGACCTTGAGCGGGATCTCGGAGCGGCAGCCGCTGGCGGCGCCGCTCTTCGCCCATTCGCGCAGGTCCGCGGCGGAGTCCTGCTCCTCGTCGCTGTCGAAAAGATCGCTTTGGTGAGCGCCGGACCGCCCCAGCCGCGAGAGGCACAGGTAATTGGCCGACCCCATCAGGAGGAAATATTTAAGCGGCAGGCCCTGCCCGGCCAGCATGGCTTTGACCACGGGCAGGTCCTTTTTTACGAGCTGCTCCTGCAGGGCTTTCGTGTGCGTGGCGACGATGACTTTCTTCCTGTTGCGGGCGGCCCAAAGGGCAGAGGGCAGGAGGTAGGCGATGGACTTCCCCACCCCTGTACCGGCCTCCACTATAAGGTGCCTGTTTTCAGTGAGCGCTTTATAGACCCCGGCGGCCATTACGCCCTGCTGGCGGCGGGGCTCGAAATTCCTGACCGTCCGCTCCACGGGCCCGCCGGGCGCGAAAAAGAGGGCCGGCCCGGAGGCGTCGGCGATCGACTGGCTGTTTTCTTTTGCGGGCATTATTATTTTATCGTCAGCACCGCGCCGTGCTCATAGCGGGGCGAGACATGCGTCTTGAACTTTACGGGGGTGCTGTTTTTCTTAAAGAAAGACCTGATCTCTTTCTCAGGCAGGTCGGGCGCATTGCAGTCCTCGCTGAGGTGCCCAAGCACCACGGCCTGGGGCTGCCGCCGGCTGAGCGCGCAGATAGCGTGCAGGAACCTGGCGGTCTCTATATTCGAAAGATGGAATTCCGAGCCGGGATGCCCATAGCGCTTTAAAAGCTCCGGGTCGTGGTTGGCCTCCAGGCAGAGCAGGCCGGAATCGGCCGCAAGCGCCGCCTGCTCTTCGGTGAAGCTGTGAAGGTCGGTAAAGACGGACGCTTTTTGTCCGGGCGCGCCGGTTATGATAAAGGCGGTAGTATAGCAGCGGGGAGAATGGGCTACCTGGACGAGGCGCACTTTCAGATCACCGACCGGGATCTCCCCTTCGAACGGGTGTATTATCCCGGCGTGGGCGCCGCCGTGCCTTTCTTTTATCTCCCGCGCTACGGAGGGATGGCACCGCACCCTGAACCCCTCAGCCTGGAGAACCTTCAGGGAATTGCGGTTGATGTGGTCGCCGTGGGCGTGGGTGACCAGCACGGTGTCCAGGGAGCCGCTGACAGGCTTAAGGGCGCGCAGGGCCTCGCGGCAATCGCGCTGGCAGCCCGGCGCGAAATCGATAAGCACGGCGGCCCCTGCCGTCCACAGCAGAGCGGCGTTCCCGCTGCTGCCGGAACACAGGGATTTATATTTCATCGCAGTTAACGGCTACAGGGAAAAGCAGCCTGTCCCCTTTCCTGACCAGGGCGCTGTTGTCGCGCAGCCAGCGGCGGTGGACCTTATAATCTGGGCAGGCCGAGAGGACCAGGTCCCAGAAGCGCTTTGAATGGTTCATCTCGCGGAGGTGGCAGAGCTCGTGGATCACCACGTAATCGAGCGCCTCGAGCGGGGCGGCGGCCAGGCGCCAGTTGAAATTAAGGTTCTTCCTGGCGGAGCAGCTGCCCCAGAGGGTGCGCTGGTCCTTTACGAAGACCCGGCGATATTCCAGGTTCAGGAGTTGGGCCCAGTGCCTGACCCTGGCGAGTATCAGATCCTTGGCTTCCCTGCGGGCGGCGGCGTCAGCGCCTTTCGGCGGCCTGGCGCGGCGGACAAAGCGCGGCCGGCAATCCCGCGGCGGCGGGAAAATATCCGGCAGTTCGCGCGCAAGCCCGTTAAGGAAAAGCCGCACGTCCTGGCAGACGTCTTTTATAGACATATAAAGATGGAAGGAAACCTGGGCCGCATACAAAATTATAACAAATGCCCGGCAGGACAAATAAAAGCGGCCGCCGGTTCAATGCCGGCGGCCGCCCTGTTCCGCGCGTCCCTACTTTTTAGCTCCGGTCGACATCGAGTACAGCTTGTCGGTGGCGCCCTTGATGCCGCTGGTAATGTCGGCCAGCATTTTAGGGTTCCAGTCTTTCTTCTCCGCGCGCAGGAAGCTGGTCTTGTCGACGCGGTTATCGAAGCGGCCGATGGGAATATGGAACTTCTTGCCCTGCGCCGTTACCGTGATGGTTCCGGAAACCTCGGAGTTGTTCTCCAGGTAATCCATGTCGTCGCAGCCGTAGTCGTTCAGCATAACTTCCATGGGCACGCCGTGGTGCAGTATGGAGCCCGGATCATCGGGGTTGGTGCGGGCGGTGTTCTTGCGGCGGCTCTCCTCGGGCGTCACCCAGACGTAGAGGATGACGGCGCGCTTGAGGATCTCGGGGTCGAACTGGCCCAGCGAGTACTGGTAGCCCAGCGGCGACGGGAGCGGGAAGGCGGATTTATCGGGGCCGCCGCGGGCGGCTTCGATAACGATGGTCTTCCCTTCGAAGGAAGCGGGATAGGCAGCGTGCTTCTCGTCGAGCATGGCGCGCGCCTCTTTTTCAAGGGCGGCGGCCACGGTCTTCCAGGTGCCGGCGTCGAGTTTGGCCAGGCGCGGAGCGATGGCGGCCAGCTCGCCGGCTTTATCTATCCGGCGCATCAGGAGGTCGGCGGCGGAATCTGTCTTGACCACGTTCTTCTTCATCAGGTCGCGGTAATCCTCGTTAAGAAGGTGGATCAGCGTGCCCCAGTCTTTCGTGTCCTGGAAAGGCCTGTCCCCGGCCTTGAAGAACAGGCGGCCCTTGCCGAGCTTCGCAAGTTCGTCGTCGACGCGCCGCATCATGTGGACGTAGGGAAAATCGTCGAGCTGCAGATTCGCGCCTATGTGGAAGTCGTTCTTGAGCCGCTCCGGCTCAACGTTGGCCAGGAAGCGCCTGACTTCGGATTTGCCTGAGGCCGGCAGGGCCAGCAGAAGTACTATGTCAAAGGTTTCGCTCATTGTATCCTCCTCGCGGAATGTAATAGTCAAATTCTAGACAATATCCGGTTAAAAGTAAACAAGCTGCGCCCGTACCGCCCCGCCCATTTTATATATAATTTCCTATATATGACCAACATCGAGATCATGTGGATAGTTTTCGTAGCCACCGCCACCGCGCTTTTCGTGGCCGACATAAAGCTTTCCGCCGGCCGCGCGCACGAGATAACCCGCAAGGAAGCCACCCTGCTCTGCGCCTTCTGGGTAATTGTCGCGACGATGTTCGGCTTCCTGACGGGCCGCATGCTCGGCTTCGACAGGATGATAGAGTTCTTCACCGCCTATGTCATCGAGTATTCGCTTTCGATGGACAATATGTTCGTGTTCATCATGATCTTCGCCTACTTCGGCATTCCCAAGAAATACCAGGCTAAGATCCTGACCTGGGGCATCCTGGGCGCGGTGTTCATGCGCCTTATCCTCATCTTCACCGGCGTAAAGCTTATCCACACCTTCGACTGGCTGATCTATGTTTTCGGCGGCGTGCTTATCCTGACGGCCATAAAGATGATGGTGCAGAAAGAGGGCGATATGGACCCCGGCGCCAACCCCGTGCTGAAGCTTCTGGCTAAAATAATCCCGGTGGACAAGGAACCTACCGACGGGGATTTTTTCGTCAAGCGCCATATCTGGCACGCCACGCCGCTGTTCGCCACCCTGGTCGTGGTGGAGACCTCCGACCTGATCTTCGCCGTGGACTCCATCCCTGCCGTGCTGGCCGTCTCCACCGACAAGTTCATAGTCTATACCTCCAATGTCTTCGCCGTGGTGGGGCTGCGCTCCCTCTACTTCCTGCTGGCCTCGATCATGGACCTGTTCCGCTACCTCAAAGCCGGCGTTTCCATAATCCTGTTCTATGTCGGCACGAAGATGATCATCTCCGGCTATTACAAGATCCCGGCCCTCCTTTCGCTGGGCGTGGTGATGGGAATACTGGCCCTTTCGATCCTTCTTTCGGTAGTTATAAAACACCCTCACGCGGAACTGCCCGAGCCGCATAAAGCCAAATAAGCGCAAGCCGCGCGCGAAGGCGCCGCAAACCCCGGCGCCGGATATGAGAAAAGGCGCGGCTGTTAAGGTTAAGCCGCCTGAAGTACCTAAGAATAAAAAAGCCCCGGTTTTGCCGGGGCTTTTTCTATCCGCGCCGATGAACTTTATTTTTTAACTTCGGCTTTGGCGGGCTCGGCCGCCGGCTTCACTTCGGCGGCGGGCTTCTCTTCGGCGACGGCCGGCGCGGATTCTTTCATGATCTCGAGCAGCTCGACGTCGAAAACCAGCGTCGCGCCGCCGGGGATGGCGCCGCCCGCGCCCTGGTCGCCGTAAGCGGTATCGGAGGGACAGACCAGCTTGGCCTTGCCGCCCACCTTCATTTTCTGCACGCCTTCGGTCCAGCAGGGGATGACGCCCGAGAGAGGGAATTCTGCGGGAGTGCCGCGCTCTACCGAGGAGTCGAAGACCTTGCCGTCGGGGAAAGTCCCGTGGTAATGGACTTTCACCATGTCGGTGGCTTTGGGCATTACGCCTGTCCCCTCTTTAACGGGGATATAAATGACGCCGGAGGGGAGCTTCTCGGCGCCTTTCTCCTTGCTCATCTTGTCGAGGAAGGGCTTCGCGGCGCCTTTCTCCTTGGCTACTATGGCCTCCTGCTTCTTGGCCAGGAAAGCGTTAAGCTTCATGCCGTAGGTTTTTTCGTCGGCCTTGCTTTTCTGCCCGGCAAGGGATTCGGAGAAGCCCTGGATGATGTACTTGGCCTCTTCCTTGGTGAATTCGAACTGCTTGATCTTGGAGCTGACCGCCTGGCCGAGGAAATAAAGTGTCTTCTGGTCTTCGGTCAGGCCGCCCTGGGCGGCGGGCGCGGCGACCTGGGCTTTAGGCGCGGCGGGGGCGGCGGCGGGCTTGGGGGCGTCCGCGGCCGCGGCGGCTCCGGCTATAAAACAGGCAAAAACAGCGATAAGAAACTTTTTCATTTTTCCTCCTGAAACTATTTATGCTCTAAATAATACTAAAAAATCGCGCACCAGCGCTAAAGCGAGGCCGGGTATTCGGCCCGGAAAGTAGTACCGTCCGGTCCCGTGGCAAAGGAAACTTTTCCCTTAAGATATTTTTCAGTCAACAGCCTGATGCTGTACGTGCCAAGCCCCCTCCCCGCTCCTTTGGTGGAGAAGGAGCGCTGAAAAACCTGCAGGCGGGAATCCTCCGGCATGCGGCCGGGGTTATGGACGGTAAAGGCCGCTCCGCCAGCAGTTTTCTCGCAGGAAAGCGTTATTTTTGCCCCCGGAGATTCCGCTTCAAGCGCGTTCTTCAGAAGATTGCCTATCACGCGCGAAAGGATGATCTTATCGGTGTTTATATGCGCGTCATAACAGGTGCCCGGCACTTCTATTTCCTTGTTCTTGGCGACCTCGTGGGCTTTAAAAAGGTCCGCGATCTCGCCAAGGAACTCCGCCGCGCCTACATCTGAGAGCCTGAGCTGCAGGTCTCCCCGCTCGGCCGCGGCCAGGTCCCGCTGGGAGAGTATCTGGTCCACCATCCGGTCGGAGGCTTTAACCGCCGCCGGCACATAAGCGCCTATCTCCGAGAGTTCGGATTCGGCCATGAGGCCGACCAGCCCCTGCACGCCGCCGGCTGTGTTAAGGATATCGTGAAAAAAAAGCCGCTCCAGCACTTCGCGGCGCTTTTGGGAGCTTATATCCATAAGGGACATAAGTATAAATTCCTCGCCGCCGAAGCTGAACGGCTTGACGCTGATGCGGAGGTCCAGGTCTTCACCCGGCTTTTTCGACATTATCCGGCATTCAGTCTCGGCCTCTTTGCCGTTCAGCGCCTGCTCCAGGGCGATGGCCGAGCCGCAGCGGCGGCAGGATTCAGTGGTTCCGCAGCCGCCGGGCGTTTCAGTGGAATGCGCGCAGCCGGCAAGATTGCCGGGCCGCTGGCCCAGCAGCTCGGTAACGCCATGCGCCTCAAGGAAAGCTGAGAAGGACCTGTTGACAAAAACCGCCTGACGCTGGCGGTTAAGCATCAGGCTGAAATTCAGCATCCCGTCCAGTAAGGAGACAAGTCCCGGCGCCCCGGCCAGCAGTTTGCTCTGGCGCTCTATCTCGGAAGGGACGGCCTTTTCGGCGGGCAGGAATTTGGTAGGAAGTTTCTCCTGAGGCATGTTTATCTTATTTTCCCGGCACGGCGCAGCGCGGCCGTTATCCTGGCGATAACGATATTCCCTTTGAACGGCTTTATGATGTAATCGTCGGCCCCCAGCTTGAAAGCCATTTCCTGGCTCTTATCGGAGTTCTCGGTAGTGAGCATTATGATCGGCAGGTCCAGCAGGCCGAGCGTCTCCCTTATTCCTTTTACCAGGTCCATGCCGTTCAGGCGAGGCATATTGATGTCGGTGAGCAGCAGGTCAGGCGTGACGCCGGAAGCTATGGAGGTGAGGGCCTCCTCGCCGTCCACGGCTTCGCGCACTAGGCAGCCCGCGCCCTCTATGAACTTCTTCAGAAGCATCCGCATGATCGGATCGTCGTCCGCGACCATTACCACCGGCTTCTTTCCGTCCGCCATCCTCGGCTGGGCCCCCACGGGGGAGGCCGCAGTTTGCGGCTCGCCTATAGCCGGTTCCGCTGCGGGGGCCGGCGCAGGAGCGCTTTTCCTGATATCCAGGTAGGACTCGACCTCCACGAGATCGGTCTGCCCCGTCGAAAGGTGCCAAAGCGCGTCGCGCGTCAGCGTGCGCAGGCATTTGGAGTCAAGCGCGGCCGCTTTGACATCGTCCGAGACGGCGCCCGCGTTAATGAGTTCTTTCACCTTCACGTCCGGCATAAGAAGTTCCACGATAGAAGTGCGCCCGACATAGCCGCTGCCCTCGCAGTTCTTGCAGCCGACGCCGCGGTAATAAACCGCCTCGAAGCCGTGGTCAGCGAGGGCTTCCATGATCGCCGGGTCCCGGTCGGACTCCTCCACCGCTTCGGCGCAGAGCGGACAGAGTTTCCGAACCAGGCGCTGGGCTGTTATGGCCAGCAGGCCCGGGGAGACCTTAAAGCGGTCGACGCCCATATCCATCAGGCGCCCGATGGTAGAGATGGTATCGTTGGTATGCAGAGTGGACAGAACCAGGTGGCCGGTCATAGCGGCCTGGAAAGCGATATCGGCCGTTTCATGGTCGCGGATCTCTCCGACCATTATTATGTCCGGGTCCTGGCGCAGCACTGAGCGCAGCACGCCGGCGAAAGTGAGGCCCTGTTTTTCGTTTACCTGCACCTGGTTTATGCCGGGCAGTTTGTACTCTATCGGGTCTTCCGCCGTCACTATATTGGTTTTCTCCTGCTTGACCTTGTTCAGGATGGAATAAAGCGTGGTGGTCTTCCCGGAGCCGGTGGGGCCGGTGACCAGGAGTATGCCCTGGGTGGAGGCCATGCACTTATCCAGGCCCGCGGAAACTTCCGGCGCGAAGCCGAGCTTTTCGAAAGGAACTTCCGCCGCGCGCTGGTCGAGTATGCGCATGACGACTTTTTCACCAAAGGAGGTGGGCAGGATAGAAACGCGCAGGCCCACTTCGGCCCCGGCGATGCGGATCTTGGTGCGGCCGTCCTGCGGGCGCATATGGATCGACACGTCCAGGTCCGACATTATCTTTATGCGTGAAACTACCGGGCCCATGGCTATATGCCGGGGGAGCTTCATTATGTTCTTTAGCTCTCCGTCTATCCTTATCCGGACATGGCTGGCGGTCTCCTCGTGCTCGATATGGATGTCGGAGGAACGCCTGCGGTAAGCCTGGGAAATTATCGAGTTGACCAGCTTTATTACCGGGGAGGTTACGGCGGAATCCTGGCTTTCATCCGCGTTCGCTTCACCCACCACCATTATGTCTTCGGGGGCTTCTACCCGGCTCAACAGGTCGTATATCACAGTGTCCGCGCTGAAGAGCTGGTCCAGGCAGGAATCTATTTCCCGCGGAAGGCCGAAAAAGGGCAGAAGGCGGCGGCCGGTGAGAGCTTCCACGTCCGATTGCGCGTTGAAGTCGGAGGTGTTGGACATCGCGACTTTGATCTCGCTTTCACTGACGGAAAAAGGGACGATCTCGTATTTCCGGCAGATCTTCTCCGGCACCATCGAAAAAGCGAATTTATCCACTTTCTCCGGGGTGAGCGGGAAATGCTTTACCTTAAAAGCCGTTTCCACTGTCTTTATGACCTGTTCGGCAGTAAGGGTCCCCAAGTCTATAAGCGCGTGGGAGAAATATTTTTTCTTTTCCTCGCGGAATTGCTGTATGAGCTGCGGGGTAATGCCCGCCACCCCCGCGAAAGCCCTGATAAGCCACTCATCACGAAAACGCCATGAATCTGTCATACGTTTATTTTATACTATTTATGTACAGCTCAAAAGGGCGGAGCCGACAATATGATGAGAAGAGTGACCACCTGCGTTTCTATCTGCCTTTCCCTGGCGGCGGTTTTCCTTTGCGCCCTGCCCCCGCCCGCCGCCGCGCGCTACTATTACAGCTGGGAGGAAAAGCCGAAGAAGGATTTCTTCATAAAAACCAAGGTCCGGCGCTGGCAGGCCGCGACTTCGGGACAGACCAGGTCCTCCCAGCTCACCCCCTCGTCTTGGTGGGTATTGGGGTCTGACAACATCACAATAGGAAACACTGACGACTTCAAGGTTATGGACGCGCCGCTATATCTATATTCGGTAGAGATACAACCGGCAAGAGGTTTCTCCCTTGAATTCGAGACCGGTGATAATCGCTTTTCAAACGGCAAATATTTTGACCATTATTGGCTACATGCCCCCAACAAAATACTCACCTTGAATAACGGCGCAGTCTGGGAAAGTCCACAGCATAGGGACTACGCCAAGAATCGGGCCGAAACTAGTGGAACAGCCCGCCAGTACTCCCTTGCTGCATATCTGAATGTTTACAAAACGGATGGCCTGGCGCAGGATGAGGAATATGAAATCGCCCACTCGATGGATTTTTTTATCGGCTACAGCTGGTATGAGACAAAAATAAATATTTTTAACGGGTACAGAATCATGTCAACAGACGTCTTGGGGCCTACGCCGCCGGTCGGGCCCATGGTCGGGTTGGACTCACGCGCCAGCATGCGCTGGTCTGGCTGGCGTTTCGGCTTCAGGGAGCAGGCGAATCTGGGCAAGAATTTTTTCGCCGAAGGAAAGTTCGCTTTCGGCCCCTTCATGAAATACAATGGGACTAATTACTGGAACCTGGACACCAACCTGAAGAATCCCGGCATCCGCAGCACGGCGACCGGGAATCTTGTGGAATTTTCCCTTTCAGCGTCCTACCGGTTCTGGCGGCATTTCGAATTCGAAGGCGGCTGGATGGCCTGGTCGTACAAAGCGGCCTCAGGCGATGAAACCTTCTACTACACCGACGGTTCCACCTGGCAGGGCAAGCTGAACAAGGTCAAAGCCACCCGCAAAGGAACCTTCTTCGGCCTCTCCTGGAAGTATTAGCCGTCCCCCAACTACGCCGCCCAAAGCAAAAGCCCCCGAAACTTGTTCGGAGGCTTTTGGTTGTGAGGTCCGGCTTTAGAGCGAAGCATAATTATGCTTCGCGTCCGGACCGCAAGGCCGCAGGCAATTTTTTACGCAGCAAAATTGCCGAGGCGGGGTCGCGGAAAGCCGCTATGCGGCTTATCCGTGACGGGGCTCGCTATGTCCCGCTCCCACGCAACCAAAACATAAGCCCTCGAAATTAATTCAAGGGCTTATGGTTGCGGGGGCAGGATTTGAACCTGCGACCTCAAGGTTATGAGCCTTGCGAGCTACCAGGCTGCTCTACCCCGCAGGATTAGTATAGCACAACAAAGCGGGGCAATGCAAATCCTGCGGCGAGGAAACAGGCATTCCAGGCTGCCCTGTTTAGTGTTCACTTCCTGAATTTAATTCTCCACACCTAGCCCGGTCAGGAAGTTAAAGGGTTAAAATCCGGCTTGTCCCAGCAGCGGAATGATTTTAGCTCGCCGGGATAATCCGGAGCGTACTGCGTCAGCAGGGCTCTTTTTATGGCAGGGGGCAGGGCGCCCCTCCGGCAGGCCTCGGCGGCGCGGACCAGCTCCATGGCCGACCCGTAAGGTTTATGTCGCACGCCGTAATCCCGCAGCAGGCGCCGCACGGCTGCGGCCAGAGAACTTCCGCCGGCGCGCAGCCACAGGTCGAGCAGAAAAAGGTCGAGGAAGGGGCGCTTACCGGGTTTGACCGCCCATTTGTCCAGTATTGGAATAATTTTCCCGGTAATAAAAGCCGGCTTCACGCCTGGCCGGCAGCGGATGATGCCGTTATGGAAATACGCCGTGAGGACTTCGCCTATCAGCATCTTCTGTGCCTGCGGGCAGGCCTCGGCCGGGAACAGCATGGATTTATAACGGCCTTGCCAGGCGCCGGTGGAGTAAAAATGGGTAAGCTCGTGCGCGAGTCCGTCGAGCAGGTGGTAGGCGTAGCCTGGGTAGCCATAGCGCCTCTTCAGGTATTCAGAGGACTTGGGAGTATAGATGGCGATGCCTCCCGCCATGTTCTCTCCGGCGGCGAAAGTGCGGCCCCCGGCCAGCTTCTCGAAATCCGCAGGGCACTGAAGCAGCAGGATGTTCAGCTTTCTGAAACCCTTGTACGGCGCTAAGCGCTTTTCCAACACCCGCATAGCTTTATCCGCGAATCCCCAGACGGCGGCCCGGGTCAGCGGGATTGTTTTTCCATCCGCGACGAGCAGGGAGAATTGCGTCGTGCCGGCAAGGCCGCGGTAGACATGGGAACTCACGGGGCGCTTTGAAAAGTATGCGAAGAAAGAATCCAGCGCTGCCGGGCTGACAGAGCCTTCGGACATATTGGAGAACATTTTCCACCCTGCCGGGAGGCCGGTTACCCGGAAGTTGACGAGCAGGCGCGGCGCCAAGACCCGGAGCGCTTCCGGATAGGCCAGGGCCCCGGACCCCAGGAATAACTCCTTGTTATTGAGAAAGGGATAAAGCAGCTCCAGCTCCTTATCTGTACCCGCGCATTCCCGGAACGATATGCAAAGAGAATACTCAAGCGAGAAGGAAACCTGCGGAGCGTATATCTTTTCGCCGGAAATTTTAAGCCCCAGACTTTTACCGGAAGAATCAAGGGCGCGGAGGGCCCGCACCCTCACCCCGACTTTGGCCAGCTTGGCGGGGAGCCGCAGCGCGGCGCCGCGGGCCAAGCCGGCGAAGTCCGCCCTGAAGCGCACTATGCCGATACGCAGCCGGGAAAGATCGATATGGTAATCAGCGCGGACCATAAATATTATTTCCTGTACGGCGCGCGGGCTTCCCCAGGAGGCCTGCCACAGGCTCTTGATTCCTGGTCAGCGGAATGCCCATATTACCGGTGAGGGGCTAAAGAAAATAAATTTTATTTCTGTATCTCCAGCGTATCGACTTCCTCGCCGGCTTTGTTGTAGACGGCCATCTTTAGATTTTTCTCGTTCACGCTGAAGACGGCGAAGTGATAGACGGGCAGGAACTTCGCGGACCAGTCCTCGTTGCGGCGCTGGATATAGAGCTGGTTCCCCCCGCCGCCGAGGGTTATATAAATTATGCCGCCGGTCTCGTCCGGCAGGCCGTCTTTGATGGGCAGGGTGCGCTCATAGTCGTGGTCATGACCCTGCAGGACAAGGTCGACCTTGTATTTAAGTAAAAGCGGCTCCAGCGCCTTCACCACCTCTTCCTCGGGAGGGTGCGCCCCGGTAGAGTATAGGGGCTGGTGGATCATGACGAACTTCCAGGTCCTGTCGTTCGCTTTCGAGAGATAATGCTCCAGCCACTTATACTGCTTTGAGCCGGGCGCGAGGTCCGGGGCGAACTGCGCGCCGGTAAAGCCGTTGGCGTCCAGCACGAAGAAGCGGGCGTTCGCGTCGTCGAAGAAATAATAGTGCGGCGGCAGGCCCGTGAGCGGCACGCTGTGGAAAGGCGTGAAGTTGGCTTTGAGGAACCCTTTGCCCGCGGCGGTCTTGAGCTCCCGCCCGTAGTCGTGGTTGCCGAGCGCCAGGAAGAACGGCGCACGGGAAAGCAGGTTCGCGTAGGGCTTGTAATACTGGTCGTCGGCGTCGGCGTCCAGGCCGTCGGACAGCACGTCGCCGGTATGCATTACGAAGTCAGGGCGGAACTTCTCCATCTGGGCGGCCAGCTCGAGCTGCTCCTCGGAGCCGGAGCCTGAATCCCCGAAGGCCAGGAAAGAGAAGAACGGCTTGGTCTCGTCCCTGAAGGTCGTAAAATTCCCTTCGAAAGCTTTGTAGACGCCGGTGCTCTGGTCGGCGGGCAGATAGATGCGGTAGCAGTGGGTAGTGTCCGGAACCAGGCCGAAGAGCTGGACCTTGTGCTCCTTAACCGCCGCCACGGGCGTAAGGAAGCGCTCGCAGTCCGGCGCCGCGCCGTAGGAAAGCCAGGCCGGGGAGTCCGTGTCCACCCTGAACCTTACCGTGACCATATCCCTGGTCATGTTCTCGAGGTAAGGCCCGCGCTCGAACCTGGCCGCGCGCGCGGGCGCGAAAGCCAGGACCAGGAAAGCGGCGGCGAGCAATATCCTCATTTTCCGCCGGGCCCGCAGAAGAGCGGGGTCACTTTGAACTTTACGGCGTCGATAAGGCCGCGGTCGGTGATCCTTATCTCCGGTATGGGAGGGAGCGTAAGGAAAGACATCGCCATGAACGGGTCGGAAAGCTTCGAGCCGAGCATCTTGGCGATCTCGTTCAGGCGCTTCTGCTTCTCGCGCACGAAGTCCGCGCTGCGGTCGGACATAAGGCCGGCCACCGGCAGCGGCAGGGCTTCCAGCACCTGGCCGTTGAGCGCGGCCACTATGCCGCCCTGCATCTTCACCACCTGCACGGCGGCGGTGTACATATCCCCGTCGTGGGTGCCTACGACCACTATATTATGCGAATCGTGGGAGACGGAGGAAGCGATAGCGCCTTTCTTAAGGCCGAAGCCCTTGACCAGGGCGAGCGCAACGCGGCCGCTGGCCATGTGCCGCTCGATCACGGCGATCTTAAGGATGTCCTTCTCGGTGTCGGATGAAACGTAGCCCCCGTCCTCTTTCACTTTCTCGATGCTGCACTTTGTAACTATCTGGTCCGGGATGACGTTCATCACGCGGGCGTACTTGCCCAGCGCCTTGAGGGCGAAATCCTCGTGCTCGATCCAGCGCACGTTTATGGTGCCGCGGGTCTTGCCTTTATATTCTTTGATCACTCCGGGCTCTATCTCTCCCGCCTTCGAGACCAGGCGGCCGCCCTTGAAGACCTTCGAGATCTTCACCTTCTTCAGGTCGTCGAAGACGACCAGGTCCGCGGCGTAGCCGGGGGCTATCGCGCCCAGGTTCTTGATCCCGAAGTACTCGGCGGTATTGATCGTGGCCATCTGGATGGCGCGTATCGGGTCCACGCCCAGCTGTATGGCGGTGCGCACCAGGTAGTCTATGTGGCCCTGGCGGAAAACGTCCTCGAGGTGCCGGTCGTCGGTGACGAAGAAGAACTTGCGGGAATTCTCGGAATTGACCAGCGGCAGGAGGTTTTTGAGGTTCTTCGCCGCGGTGCCTTCGCGGATCATGATGTACATCCCGGCGCGGAGCTTCTCGCGGGCCTCGGCCACGTTGGTGCACTCGTGGTCGGAGCGGATGCCGGCGGAGACGTAGGCGTAAAGCTGCTTGTCCTTGAGCATCGGGGCGTGCCCGTCGATCACCTTGTTCTTCGCTATGGCGATCTTGCGCATCACTTCTTCGTCGCGGTTGATAACGCCGGGGTAGTTCATCATCTCGCCGATACCCAGCACCCTCTCGTCGTTAAGGAGCAGGCCCAGGTCGTGCGCGGTAAGCTCCGCGCCGGCGGTCTCGAGGTTGGTGGCGGGCACGCAGGAGGGCAGCATCAGGTAGACGCTGAGAGGGCTGTCCTCGCTGGAGGCCAGCATATATTTTATGCCGTCGAGGCCGAGGACATTCGCGATCTCGTGCGGGTCGATGACGGCGGAGGTGGTCCCGTGCGGCAGCACCACCCTGGCGAACTCCGGGATCTTGACCATGGAGCTCTCTATGTGCACATGGCCGTCTATGAAGCCGGGGGAGACGTAGGCGCCCTTGAGGTCCATAACCTGGGCGGCTTTGTAGTCGCCGAAGCCGACCACGCGCCCGCGGTGCACGGCTACGTGGGTACGGTGTATGTCCCCGGAGAAAGTGTTTATCACCCGGGCGTTCTTAAGCAGGAGGTCCACGCGCTTTCCGCCGCCGGAGATCTCGATGGTATTTTTGAGCTTTTCCAGGTTTGAATCCATGTCCATCATCTTAGCCACCGCCTTGTATTTGATGTTCTAATTTTACAATACTTTGCGTGCGCGCAACACCCTTTCGATCATAGCCGCCCTGGCGGCATAAAACCCGGTCATTTTTTTGTATCATAGCCTTGCGCGGACCATATAGGGTCCTTAGATGGCTCCCTTGGACGATTTTATGAAATTAAATTCAAAGCTAAGCGCCGCCTTGGGCGGGCTGATCCTGCTGCTGATGGTCCTGCTGGGCTGGCTGCTCTACCAGAACCTGGCCCAGTGGAGGATGGGCGACATCCGGATAAAACACGCCCAGGCTTCCATACAGTGCGCGGATGAGATAAAGTCGCTCGTCCTGGCCGCGGAATCCTCAGTGCGCGCCTACGTGATAACGGGCCGCGCGAACACCCTCGCCCAGTACCAGAAGTCTTCCCCCGCGCTTGAAATAGAGGAGCGGCGGCTGGCCCGCCTTGAAAAGGAGCACGAAGGCCAGCACCATAACCTGCAAGCCCTTACGAGCCTGGTACAAAAGCGCCAGGCCCTGTTCGGGGAGACCGTCCTTTACCGGAAGACAAAGGGCTTCGACGCGGCCAGGCTGCAGACGGTCATCGCTGACGGCGACCGCCTGACCGCGAAGATAGCGGCGGAGACCGAAGCGATACAGCAGGCCGAGCAAACCGATCTGAACGCCGCGGAACTTAAAGCCGGCCTGGTCTCCACGCAGCAGCGCAGGCTGTTTACGGTCGTTTTCCTTTCTATCTTCATCATCGTCCTGGGCGCTTTCGCCTCCGTCCTGGAAGGTATAAGGCGCAGGATAAAGACCGAGGATGAGCTCGCCGACGCCCACGCCAGGCTGCAGAGCGTGCTTGACGCGGCAAGCCAGGTCTCGGTAATAGCCACCGACCTAGACGGAACGATAACCCTTTTCAACACCGGCGCCGAAAAGATGCTCGGCTACGCCGCCGAAGAACTGGTGGGCCGCGCCACTCCGCAGAAAATACATATCGCCGCCGAGATGGAAGCCCGCGGCCGCGAGCTGAGCGAAAAGCTGGGACGGACCGTACAGGGTTTCGACGTTTTCGTCGAAATGGCGCGGCAGGGCGGGTTTGAAAGCCGGGAGTGGACTTATGTCCGGAAGGACAGGACCTCTTTCCCGGTAGACCTGATCGTTACCGGCGTTAAGGACCATAACGGTAAACTGACCGGCTTCCTCGGCGTGGGAACGGACGTCAGCGGGCGCAAGCGCGCGGAACTGGAGATGCGCAAGCTCTCTACCGCGGTCAAGGCCAGCCCCACCTCCATAATCATAACCGACAGTAAAGGCCTGATAGAATACGCGAACCCGAAATTCACGGAACTCACCGGCTATTCGGAGAAAGAGTTCCTGGGACAGGACCCCAAAATTATCAGCTCCGGCAAGACCCCTAAAAGCACTATCAAGGAACTCTGGGACACGCTGCTCGCCGGCCGCGAATGGGACGGCGAGCTCCTGAACAGGAAGAAGAGCGGCGAACTGTTCTGGGAATACGCCTCCATCTCCCCCCTGAAGGACCCGCGGGGGAACATAACCAATTTTATCGCGGTGAAGGTGGACATAACCGACCGCAAGCTGGCCCAGGCGGAAATAGAGAAAGCGCGCGACTCGGCGATGGAGCTGGCCCGGATGAAATCCGAATTCCTGGCCAATATGAGCCACGAGATACGCACTCCGATGAACGCCATCATCGGGATGACCGGGCTCCTGCTGGACACGGCGCTTACCGCGCAGCAGCGCGACTATGTCGGCACGGTGAACGCCGCCGGAGAGACGCTGCTTGATCTAATAAACGACATACTCGACTTTTCCAAGATGGAATCCGGCAGGCTGGCCATAGAAAAACTGGACTTCACGCTCCGCGAAACCGTGGAAAGCACCGCCGATCTGCTGGCCGCGCGCGCCCAGGCGAAAGAGATAGAGCTGGCTTATTTCGTGGAGGAAGGCGTTCCCGCGGGCCTGCGCGGAGACCAGGGGCGCCTGCGGCAGGTCCTGCTCAATCTCCTCAGCAACGCCGTGAAGTTCACCGAGTCGGGAAGCGTCACAGTCCGGTGCGAGCGCCAGGGGCCGTGGATCGTCACGAGCGTGAGCGACACGGGGATCGGCATCCCGGCGGCAGAAATTCCGAACCTCTTCCGTCCGTTCCAGCAGCTCGAGTCGGGCCTCACCCGGCGCTTCGAGGGGACGGGTCTCGGACTCTCCATCTGCCGCAGACTCCTCGACCTCCTCGGGGGCGACATCGCCGTGGAGAGCACGCCCGGATCGGGGAGCACGTTCACCTTCCGCCTTCCCGCCGCTGGGGGACCGGCCTGACGCAAATGGAGGAACGATGAAAGGCAAGGTCCTCGTCGTCGAGGACAACGAGCAGAACCTCTATCTCGTCCGGTTCCTCCTCGAAGGGGCCGGGTGGGAGGTCGTGGCGGCGCCCGACGGGCCGCGCGGCATCGAAGAAGCGCGGCGGGGCGGCT
>CAZUQT010000025.1:0-23151 GCA_964622585.1 uncultured Elusimicrobiaceae bacterium
AGAAGGACCATCTGTAAATGGAGGGCCCGGCCAGCTTGGCCACCGCCCAGACGAAGCCTGCGCCGGAGATGGCCGCGAAATTAGTCATGCCGCTTATCTGCCCCAGCCGCCGGCCGTGCCCGCCTTCTTTTGCGAAGCGCAGGCCCATCACGCTTTCCACCGTCATGAATAAATGGCTGCCGGCGCTCCAGAGAAGCATCCAGACTATCATCCAGGCATAGGAAGGGGACATGAAGCCCAGCCCGGCCACCCCGACGGCGGTGAGCAGGCTGGTGACCACGGCCCATTTGCGGACGGGGAGGGCTGTCAGCAGGCCGGTTATGAAAATAGCCAGGAAACCCGGCAGCTCGCGCGGGAATTCAAGGAAGCCGCGCTGTTTGGCGCTGAGGCTGAAAGAATCGTTCAGGTAATTATTGAAGGCCGCGGAGAGCACGCCGGCGTTTATGCCCAGGAAAAATACGCCAAGCAAAAAAGCCTTGAAAGCGGGGTCGGCGTTTCGCCACCGGTTAAGCAGGTTGTTCATCTTTTAATTTTATCAAACAAGGGGCCGGGGGTTCCTGAGATCAGAGCAGGCACCTTGCGCCTTTTTCAGCGCAGGCCGCTTTTATTTTTTCGCAGAAACTCACGAGAGCCGTATTGGAAGAAGCTTTTTTTCCGCCCGGGTGGGAATCGAGGAAAAGCCGGAGCTCCCGGTCCAGGCCGGACAGGGAAACTTCGCCCGCCAGGACCGGCTGCGCCAGGTTAGGGATATCCAGCGGGCGGAGATACCGGTATTCGCGTTCCGCGACCCAGGCCGCGGGCAGCGCCGAGCGCCTCACCACGGCCGCCACCCTGTAATCCCAGTAGACTACGGCCCAATCTTTCTTCGGCAGGTAAAAAAGATAGGCCGGGCGCCAGAACAATTCCACCTTGCCGCCCTTCAGGCTCTGCCTTACCGGGACCATCGGCTCGTTAAGGGTTATAAGCATCAGGTCGAATTTATATTTCTCTATCAGGCCGCTCCAGGTCCCGACGCTGGCGCGCGCTTCCTCCAATTCCCTTTCCCGGTCTTCGAACAGGCGGCGCCCGTCGAGGAAAACCTTGTAGTCGGGGGCGAGCTCCCAGCCCAGCCAGCTGCCCCAATCCCCGTTATTATAAAGCCGCAGCCCTGAAAGTTCTTTCTTGTTCGATTTCAGGAACTGCGCGAGGTTCACGGAACTGGTCCTGAAAAATGAAGCGCCCCGGATATACTGCGGCCAGATGAAAGAGGAATAGAACCATACGCTAAGAAGCAGCCAGGAAGCGGCGCCGCCGCGAAGAAGTTTTTCCCCGTGCATAGGCGGCAGCCCGCCCCAGGGGAGTGAGAGCGCGAAAGCCAGGCCGGCGAGCAGAAGAAAAGGCATGCTTCCGGAGCTCACCGAGGCGGCCCAGGCAAAGAAAAGCAGGCAGGCCAGGTGGATATGAACGATATGCCGCCGCCACAAAGCGAAGTATGCCAGCCCCGCGGATACAGCAAGGACGGCAAGGACGCAGAGCCAATGGTAAGGGACCCACCGGCCGGCCGCCCAGCCCTGCAAATAATCGCCAGCGGACTGCGCGCGGGAAATATGGCCGGCAAGCTCCGGATAGATCTTCCAGCCGTAAGGATTGGCCAGGGTAGCGGCCAGGCCGGTGATAAATAATTTTAAATATTCCAGGCTGCGTCCATGCCCTGCCCCAGGGCCGCCTTTAAGGCGCGGAAGCAGCTCCGAAAAGAACTCCCCCGCCGCGTACAGCCCCAGGAGCGCGAGCCCGTAGAAGCAGCCGGGGTCGAGATTGATCCAGAGCGCGAAGAACAGGAAAGCCCCTAACCTGAAAGCCAGGCCGCGCGGGAGGCCTTCAAGACGGCCTTTCTCCAGCACATACAGAGCGGCACAGAAAAAAAGAACGGTAAAATTTTCCGGCCGGAGGTCGCTCCCCCCGGACAGGACAGCGGCCAGAACCGGCAGCGCAAGCGGCAGGAAAGCGGGCCGCTTGTAAAGAAGAGCCAGCCCGCGGAACACAAGCAGGACCAGGCAAAGCAGGGCCGCTTTAAGGAAAAACAAAGCCCAGAGTCCGCCGGCCTTATGCACGAGGTAGAAAACAAGCTGGGAGGCCCAACCGACAGCCACCCATTCCTTCGCTGGAAAGGGCCAGGAAAGAAAATCAAAGCGGGGCGGCGCAAAATGCGTGGCGGCGTACTTCCCGGCCGAAAGCTGCCAGAAAATATCCGGGTTCATCAGCGGCAGGAAAAAAGCCGAGGCCGAGAAAGCGAAAGCCGCCCAGCCAAGATACTTCAAAAACCTATCTTTTTTAGTCACGATATTAGGGTGCGGATAAACCTTGGAACAATGTCCGCGGCAGTCCTGCTATTATAGCGGGAGGGCGGCGTTTTAGCAAGCCGGGCAGACTTAACTTCACAAAAAACCCCGCACTTTTGTATTATAAAGATAGTGCTTCATCTAATGGAACATTTTTTAAACACCACCCCCCTCCGGGAGCCCTCCTGATGGCCGAAAGCAAAGGCCGCGTGCTCGTAGTCACGAGCGGGAAGGAGCTCCTGGACGAAATGACCCCGTCAATGTCCGGCAGGGGCCTGGAGCTGGTCTGCGTTCCGAACCTGAAATACGCCGCCACCCGGCTCGCTACCGGCGACTGCTCCGCCATGGTGGTGGACTACAGCCGCGTGCCTCCCGCCGAGCGTGACGGCTTCCTCACCCTGCACATGCAGTACTCAAAGGTGCACATGTTCACGCTGGAATCCGTGGCCAGCCTGGCGCCGACCATGCCTTCGCCGCTGCGCCGCCTGAGCTGGCCGCTGCCGATGGGTTTCGCGGACCAGGTAAGGGTCACCGCGCGCCCGGTAGTGATCCTAGCCGACCAGGTCCTGTTCACCACCGGGGCCGTGCAGACCGCTTTCCAGCAGGCCGGCGTGCAGCCTATGTCCCTGGAGTCCCCGAAAGGCCTGCCCGATTTCATCCGCCAGCAGAACGAAGCCCGCGTCGAAGCCGCAAAGCCCAAGCCAAAGAAATCCTGGTCGCTTCTGGGCGGCGACGAAGAAGAAACTCCGGAAACCATCCTTCTTCCCGGCAATGTGATCGTGGCGCAGTTCACCGGGACGATGAAAGAAGCCGACGCTCTCGACGCTATAATCCGGAGCGGCACGCCGGAAGCGGTCTGCTACTACGTTTCGGGGGCGGAGACCGTGCGCTACGCTATCCAGGCGCTCAAGGACGGGCACGACGTGGCCGTTCCGCGCGACCAGGCCGGGCGCATCGCCGGTATTATCATCGAGAACAGCGAAGGCGCCGACGTCCGCCTGAAAAAGCGGGAAGTGGAGCGCATTTTGCTTCTGGACAATTTTAAGCCCGCGATAACCTCGCTCGGACAGGCGATGCAGGGCGCGGGCTACGAAGTCTTTTCCACCATGGACGGAGACGAAGCCCTCGGGGTCTGCAGAAAAGGCGCTTTCCATCTCGCCGTAGTCGGGACTTCCACCACTTCAGCGCAATACTCCGGAGCCGAGCTCGCCCAGAAGATGCGCGAGCGCGACCCCGACCTGCGCATCATCTTCATGGTGGACCAGTATCCGCTCCAGGCCGCGCTCAAAGGCGTCAGCCAGGTAGTGGAGCTGGGCCTCGACGACGCTATTTTGAAACCGGTAGAAGCCTCGCGCCTGATCTTCTCGGTGGAGAAAGCGCTGGAGCGGCGTTTCCTTATTTTGGAGAACGAGCGCCTCCTCAAAGAGATGCAGGACCTGAACCGGCAGCTGGCCGCGGTCAACGGCTTCCAGAAAAATTTCTTCGCCACTGTCGCGCACGACGTAAAGAGCCCCCTGACCGCCATCCTCGGCTATTCGGAAGTCCTGGCCGCCAAGCTCAAGAACCAGCCCACCGAAGGCAAATACGCCGCGAATATCCAGACCTCGGCGAAGACGCTGAACGTGCTGATCTCGGACCTGGTGGATCTGGCCGCGATAGAGTCCGGAAAACTGCGCGTGGAAATAGGCACGCTGAACCTTCTTTCAGTGGTGAACGATGTCTGCTCCCGCGTGGAGATAGCGGCCCAGAAGCGCAACCTCAGCTTCACGATGGACGCCCCGCCCGTGCTTCCGCCGCTGGCCGGCGACGACGCGCGCATAGGCCAGGTGATACAGAACCTCTGCACCAATGCCATCCAGTACACCAAGGAAGGCGGAAAGATCACGATAAAAGTGGAGACCGCGCCCGACCGCGTGATAGTCAGCGTCATCGACACCGGCATCGGTATCTCAAAGGAAGACCTCCCGCGCGTGTGGGAGCGGTTCTTCCAGACCAAGGAAGCCCAGGGCATGCGCAAAGCCGGCTTCGGCTTGGGCCTCAAGATCGCGCGCGAGATCGTGCACAGGCACGGCGGCGAGATGGGCATCGAGTCCGAGCTCGGCGTCGGCTCCCGCTTCTTCTTCCACGTCCCAATAAAAAAATAGTCCTCAGGGGCAATTAAAAACGGCGCGGGCTTTAAGCTCCGCGCCGTTTTTATTTTACCTCCGCCGGGCTTACAGCAGCCCGCCGAAAGGGTGCGCCACGTAATCCATGAAGCCGGGTTTATAGCTGGTTATCCGGTCGCTCTTCAGGATGTCCACGTCGAACAGGCGCCGCTCGATATCTCCGGCCACGCCGGGGTCGGTGACGATAAGGTTCAGCTCGTCATTGTTCTTAAGGCTGCGCGCGTCCAGGTTGGAGGAGCCGAAAGTGGCCCAGAGCCCGTCGATGACCGCCACTTTGAGGTGGGCCATCCGGTCTTTATATTCGTAGATCTCCACCCCAGCCTTGAGGAGCTTGGGGTAGAAAGACCTGGCCGCGTTCTGCACTATCGGGATATTGTTCTCTTTCGGGAAAACAAGCTGCACTTTTACCCCGCGTTCGCCGGCCCTGCATAAAGCCTTAACCACGTCTTTGTCGGTGAAATAAGGAGTGGCGATCCGGATCGACTTCTGCGCGGTGCCTATCGCCCGCAGGTAAGCGGCTTTAATATTCTGGTCGGTCTTGCCTATATGCCCGACTACCTGGGTCACGGCGCCGTCCGGGTATTCGAGCAGCGCCGGGAAAAGCGCCTCGTAGGCGGCTATGCGGCCGCCGGCTGTCTTCCAGCGCTCCAGGAAAGCTTCCTGCAGCCTGGCCACCGCCGGGCCCTGGACGAGGGTCTGCTGGTCATGCCAGTTCTCCTGGTAATCCTTGCCGATATTCATCCCGCCGGTAAAGCCGACCTTGCCGTCCATCACGAGTATCTTGCGGTGGTCCAAATGGTCCTTGATCGACGGCGGCTCTTTCACTATGACCTCTATGCCGCCGGCGCGCATAAGATCTATTAGCTTTACTATCTCCGGGTCATGCTCCACTTTGGAGCCGTGCTCGTCGATAAGGAAGCGCACGGCCACGCCGGCCTTCGCCCTTTCGACCAGGATATTGGCCAGGTCCCGGCTTACATTGTCGGGCTGGAGGTGGAAAATTTCTATATGGATGGAACTATTGGCGGCTTTAAGGGCAGGCGTCACCTCCGGCAGGAATTCCCGTCCGTCTATAAGGAATTTAATAAGGTTGCGGCCGGAATGAGAAGTCTCCGTGACCGTGTCCACGTACCTGCGCAGGCCGTCCCAGTCGCCCGGGACTACGGAGTTGCGGGCCCGCTCCACCATCTCTTTTATCCGGCTCTGCGCCGTCACGGCGGCTTCAAGCTTGCTCAGGTCCAGGCGGTAATAAACGCGGTCGAAAGAGGCCGCGTCAGGGGCCGAGGCCAAAATACGGAGTATCGCCTGCTCCAGGTCTTCCTGGTCCCGGTCGGGGCCGCCGTCGCCGTTCTGCTGGTTGGGGGTGGAGCGGCTGATAAGGGTCTTGAGCATTTCCACTTTCTGGTCCGGGGTGGCGGCGGCGAACTGGGCGTCGCTCATCGCGATGATAGCGGCTTCCCTGGCGAAAAGCATTTTATTCGCTTTAGCGCCGGCGGGGGCCGAAGGGCGCGGGCTTCCCGGCTCGGGAACGGCCGCCGCTTTCGCCTGGGAAGAAAGAGCCTGGTAAGCGGCGCCAGCCGCGTAAGTTTTACAGGGAAGAACGACCGAAGCGGAAAAAATAAAAATAGCCGCTGTAGAAGCGGCCATAGCTGCATTGGGTTTATAGGCTTTTCTCATGCTTATATGATACCCCTTGAGAGCTATCCGCAAAAGGGCCCTAATGCCCAGAAAGCAGCCGCCATTTGGCTGGGCTGAAAGGCCCATAAAAAAACGGCGCCCGCATCGCGGACGCCGTCTCTATGATCGCGCTTAACTTATTTCCAGGAAGACACGCCGTCGAGCAGCGGGCTGACCCTGGCGAAGCTCGCGGCGCGCACCGCTTCGCCCACGGGAACCTCGTCCTTGGAGGCCCTGTAAGCGATAGTGCTCAGGCCGAAGTTCACTGAATTATCCATTTCGGAATAAGCGATGCGGAAGAAGCCGTTCTCGCCCCAGCCGAGGTCCCAGCTGTTCTTCACGATGAAATATTTCTCCGCGTCATTATAGCCGACCAGCAGGACGGCGTGGCCGCCAAGCTGTTTGCCGGTAGTGTAAGAGTAGATGCCGGTCTTATAATGCATGAAGTCCTCATAGACCATGAAAGCTATGGGGAGCGGCCCGTATTTTACCAGGGCGGTCTTTATGGTATTAAGGTCCTGGGAAACCGAGCCCCAGGCGCCTATTTTTTTCGCCCCGGTCTGCCAGCCGGCCGCGGCGGCAGCGCAGGAGCCGTCGGTAGCGGTATAAGGATAGGCGGATTCGGCGGGAAGACCGGTCTTCTTAAGGAAGCCCGCGGAAAGCCGGCCGCCATTGCAGGAACCCGCGCCGCTGCAGGAGAGCATGACCTGCTCGGAGAGGTCCAGGTCTTTGCCCGGGGTGTTCTCTTTAAGGAGGGTATAGGATTCGAGGCCGCCGGTCATCGAGAAAGCCCAGCAGGAACCGCATTTCTTCTGGTTCTTGGGGGCGGTGACGAAGTTGCCGTTGGCGTCGCGCCAGTCTATAGCGGCGGGCAGCTCGGCCGCGGCCACCAGGCCTATCGGCTCGGCGTCGACGGGCTCGAAATTCAGGCCCACAAGGTATTTCCAGTCCTCGCGCGCGGAAGAAACATTGGTCTCGCCGGCGGTCCATTTTGCGCCTTTCTTGGCTATGGCGTCCTGCACTTCTTTGATCTGCTGCTTCAGATCCCCCGAAAGGGTCTGCTGGCTGTAAGACGGCGTGGCCGCGGCGATGAAAGCCGCCGCTAAAATAAACAGGTTTATCGTTTTTTTCATTATTTCCTCCCCTGCTCCGGACTTATCTGCCCAAATTCTACCGTTTGCGGCCGGTATTGTCAAATGTCAATTAACCAAGGTAAAAAAAGGGGTGTAAACCGGTTATATTACGCCGGTCCGCGCCTTCTTATAAATTTTTCAACCTCAACGGCCAGGAACACTACCGAAGACAGCAGGAAAGCGATAAAGAGTTCGCGCGGCGGAAGCGGGGCGGTCCGGAAGATCTTGTTCCCCGAAGGAAGATAAATGACCGCCAGCTGAAGAGCGACGGTCAGCAGGACCGAATACAGCAGCGGCTTATTGGACAGGAGCCCCATCCGGAAAAGCGAGCGCTTCTCGGAGCGGATGGCCAAAGCGTGGCCGAGCTGGCTCAGGCACAGCACGGTAAAAACTATGGTCTGCCAATGCGCGCCGGTCTTCATAGCCCAGGCCTGAGTTCCGAGGCAGAGCAGTCCGAGCAGCAGCCCCACCCAGATAACATGAACGCCAAGGCCGCCCGCAAGCAGGCTCTCTCCCGGGCTGCGCGGAGGTTTTTTCATAATGTCCGGCTCAGCGGCCTCGGCCGTAAGCGCCAGCCCCGGCAGCCCGTCCGTGACCAGATTTATCCAAAGGATCTGTATCGGCAGAAGCGGTATAGGCAGCCCGAGGAAGGGCGCGAGGAAAATAGTCCAGATCTCGCCCGAATTGCAGGTAAGCACATAGCGCACGAAGCGCCTTATATTGTCGAAGATCCGGCGGCCCTCGCCCACCGCTTTCACGATCGTGGCGAAGTTATCGTCGAGCAGGATCATGTGGGCCGCTTCCTTGGAAACGTCGGTGCCGGTTATGCCCATGGCTACTCCGATATCGGCCCGCTTGAGCGCGGGCGCGTCGTTCACCCCGTCGCCGGTCATCGCGGCGAACTGGCCGCGGGCCTGCAGCGCTTTTACGATTAGCAGCTTCTGCTCCGGGGCGACGCGGGCGTAAACCCTTATCCCCTCGACTCTCAGCGCGAAGGCCTCGGGCGAGAGTTTCGCAAGTTCGGCGCCGCTCAGTATTGCTTCCGAGTCGCCCGGTTTAATTATTCCAAGCCGTTCAGCTATATTCCTGGCCGTAACCGGGTGGTCGCCGGTAATCATGACGGTAACGATGCCCGCCCCGCGGCATTCGGCCACGGCGGCTTTAGCCTCTTCCCTGGGCGGGTCGGCTATCCCGGCAAGGCCGATAAAGACCAGGTCCTTCTCGGCCTCTTCCGGCCTCGGCGTCCCGGGGGGGGCTTCCCACTGCCTGGCGGCCAGGCCAAGCACCCGCAGGCCCCTCGCCGCCATCTCCTCGGCCGCGGCGCGGATTTTATCCTTCCCGTCCCGGCTCAGCCCGGAGGAAGTCATTATAGAGGAAGAGTTCTCGAGCAAGGCTTCGGCCGCGCCTTTCGTGACGGAGAAATACGCGCCGCCGGCCCAGCCTGCCAGCTGTCCCGGGTGAAAGGTGGTCATCCGCTTGCGCTCCGGATCGAAGGGCAGCTCGGCTCCGCGCGGGTGCTCCGCGTCGAGCTTCAGCTTATCGAAGCCGCCCCCCGCGGCCAGCGCGCAAAGAGCGGTCTCGGTCGGGTCGCCCGCCCAGCCCCCGTCCTTCGGCAGCGAGTCGTTATTAAGGGCGAAGCCCGCAAGCAGCCGCGCGTAGATACCAGACTGAGCCGGAGCTTCCCCCGCCTTTAGCAGAGTCCCGTCGAAGTACATTTCCTCCACGGTCATTTTGTTCTGCGTGAGCGTGCCGGTCTTGTCCGAACAGATATAAGTCACGGAGCCGAGAGTTTCCACGGCAAGCAGTTTCCGGATAAGGGCGTTCTGCCTGACCAGCTTTCCGGCGCCGAGCGCGAGCGCGATGCTCATCACCGCGGGCAGGGCTTCGGGTATGGCCGCCACGGCCAGGGATACCGCGGTCAGGAACATAAGCGCGGGCGGCTCGCCTCGCAGAAGGCCGAAGCCGAACACCGCGGCGCAGATGGCCAGCACCGCCCAGGCCAGTTTCTTCCCGAAGACAGTAAGCCGCTTCTGCAGGGGCGTCTCCACCTCTTCCTCTTCCTGCAGCAGCCCGGCTATCTTGCCGAGCTCGGTGGCCATCCCGGTGGCGGTAACCACGCCTCTGCCCCGCCCGTAAGAGACGGCCGTGCCGCTGTAGGCCATGTTCAGCCTGTCTCCGACCTGCAGGTCCTCGCCTGCCATAGCCTGAATATTCTTTTCTACGGCGAGGGACTCGCCCGTGAGCGCGGCCTCCTCTATCTTAAGCGAGGCGGCCTCGGTCAGGCGCAGGTCAGCAGGAACGATGCTGCCTGCTTCGAGCACGACAATATCGCCCGGGACCAGAGTTCCGGCGGGCACGGCTTCCGCCCTGCCGCCCCTTATCACCGAGGCGCCGGGCGCGGCCATTTTTTTAAGGGCCTCCATGGCCTTCTGCGCGCGGTACTCCTGCGCGAAGCCCATAATAGCGTTGAGTATGACTATGGCCGCGATCACGGCGGCGTCCACCAGTTCGCCGATAGCCCCGGAAATAGCGGCCGCGGCGATAAGCACCACTATCATGAAATCTTTGAACTGGTCCAGGAACATGGCCAGCGCGCCGCGCCTGGTTTTTTCTTTAAGGGAGTTGGGTCCGTATTTCGCGAGGCGGAGAGCGGCCTCGCCCGCGCCGAGGCCGGCCGGGCCGGAGCCGAGCTCGTTCAATACGTCCTGCGGATTTTTTTTATGCCAGTCGGAAGTTCCGGCCGGTCCGGAAAATGTCGTCATAGCGCCCCCTACCCAGATTATATTCTAAATCGGGGGGCGGGGCGGCGGACTTTTTTATCGGAATTATTTAAAACCGGGCAGGCCGCGCCGTATTATCTTTGAATATTCCCGGTCCGCCGCGGCGGCTTTGCTGCGCTCATTGATAAGGCTCCGGCGCTTAAGCTCGGGGAAGGGGAGGCTTTGATCCAGCACGCCGAGCTCGTAGGCCATTTCATCCACATGGCCGCTGGCGAGGATGCGCCAGTCGAACTTCGCTTTCGGGTAGTAGGGAGCGATATGTTTCCAGATATCGGTAGTGCAGTTCGCCGTCAGGGCGTTATACCATTGCGGTCTGTCCTTCAGACTGTTGACGCTTCGGAGGTAGTCCAGGAAAACTTTCCGTATGAATTCCGGGGTCGCGTCCAGGCGGTAGAGGTAAACATCCTCGCCTTTGCGGTAATTCGCGCGGAGCCGGACCGCATCACGCTCGTCGGCGACCACATAGGTCAGTTCGTATTGCTTGAAAAAACCCCGGACCGAGGAATACTCCTCGCCTTTCTTCTTCCTGGTCTCGATCGAGAAACAGAGGTATTTATCCCCGCCGAACCCGAAGCTGAGCATTGTATGCGCGATATGGGGCAGCCCCCAGTCGACGAAATAAAGGTCGAGGCTGCGCAGCGAGCCCAGGTCAAAAGTCCGGTCATAATGCCGGACCGCGTAATCAGTCTCAGTCCTGTAATCGCAATCCCGGATATTATGGACGGCAACGGAGCTTCCGGCGACTTCCGCGTAGGGAAGCTGCGCCACGTCGGGCCCCCAGTCCCGGTCATTGCTGGGCGGCAGGGCCAGCCAGCAGAGCAGGAATATCAGGAATAAGGAGGAGAACCAGGCTGTTTTCCGCCCGCCGGTCCGCGGGAGAAAAACGCTTCCAAGAGCTGCTGCCCCGAAGAGCGCCGCGGCGGCAAGACGCGCGCCGTAAGGGAAGTTTGAATAAACGACGGCCATTATCCCCCAGCAGGAAAGGACAAGGAAAACAAACCAGATTGAAATATTTTTTATCTTCATAAACATGCGCCGCGGCCCCGCGGCCGGTAAGTTCACAACCCCGGGCGCAGGACGAGCAGCGGAAGTTCGGAGTCGGCGAAAAGGCGCATCGGCGGTCCCCAGGCGCCCGCGCCGGAAGTCACGTAGACGCTGAAATTCCCGGCTTTATAAAGGCCGTAGAAATATTTGAACATTTTCCGTTCCAGCGGTCCGAAAGGGAAGATCTGGCCCCTGTGGGTATGCCCGCTCAGCACCAGTCCGGAGCCCGCGGCGGTTATTTCGTCGAAGCCCTGCGGCTGGTGCGAAAGGAAAATAAGCGGCTTGGACCGGTCCAGCCCCGCGGCCAATTTCCGGACAGCCTCTCCGTCCCCCCGGCGCAGATCGTCGACGCCGGCCACGAGCAGCCCCGGAACAGGCTCATAGACCTGGCCGCGAAGCATTTTCACCCCGCAGCTCTCGAAGAAACCCGCCGCGACTTCTCCCGCGGTGAACATATCGTGATTCCCGAGCACAGCGGCCTTCCCGTAGCGGGAGTAGATGCTCTTGATGACCCCGCAGGTCCCTTCTGGCATGGGCTCGCGTCTTTCCGAGAAATCCCCCGTGATAACCACCAGGTCCGGCTTCAGCTCGTTAAGGGTTTGAGAAATTTTTTCAAGCCGCTCCAGTTTTATCATCCTGCCCAAATGCAGGTCGGAGATCTGCGCTATAGTGAAGCCGTCCAGCTTTTTCGGCAGGCCTTTCACGGTCACTTCCACGCGCTTCAGTGCCGGAGCCTCGGCCCCGTTCCAGACAGCCTGCGCCACTAGCCCGGCCGCAAGCAGAAGCACGGCCCCGGCGGCCGCCCTCGTCCTCGCCCAATCCGCGCCCAAGCCCTTCAGGACAGAGAGCGATAGATCGCAGGCAAGAAGCGCCCAGAAAGAAATGAAAGCGCTCCCGAAACCGAATAAAGCCAGCCAAAGCATAATATCCGCGATGCCGCCGAAATGGGTCGAGGCAAAAAACCGCGCGAGCGGATAAAAAGCCGAAAGAAGAAGCGCCGTTTCATAGACGATGACCCGGCCTTTCGGCCCCAGCCTGAGCCTGAAAGCCAGCCAGAGCGCGATATAAACATTAAAAGCCAGGTAAAACAGCGCCAGCCCCAGCCCGAAAAGGTGAAAAGGATTTTTCATGCTGAGGCTTCGCCTCGACAGACTCCTATCGAGGTTGAGCCTCGATAAGCTACTCCAAGTTCTTTGGCGGCTTGCTGTTTTTTGTCAGGGGGGAGGAAAGAGCCGTCCGCGGCGCATTTAAGCGTGTAAGAAATATCTTCGAAAGAAAGGCCCATTTTCTCCACGGCCAGGAGGTATTCTTTGTTCAAATGTGTGTCCAGGATCTCGGGATCGTCGGCGCCGATAGTGCATTTAATGCCTGCTTTTATGAATTTTTTAAGCGGGTGCGCCTCTATCGAGGGCACCGCGCGGGTCAGGTAGTTGCTCCAGGGATTGGTCTCGACCGTGATGCCGGACTTTTTTATAAGTTCCATGGTCCTGCCCGACTTATCATCAGCGGCTTTCACTCCATGGCCTATGCGCAGCGGCTTAAGAGTCCTTATAGTTTCGCCGATCTGCGAATAATGCCCTTCTTCACCGGAGTGAACGGTGATCGGCAGGCCGGCCTCGTGCAGTTTTTTTGCCGCCTCTTTATAAAGCGCGGGCGGGTAATCGGCTTCATTGTCGGCCAGGTCGAAGCCTATGGCGGTTTTTTTATTCTTAACGGCGAAAGCCGCTGTTTTTTCCGCGGATTCCACGCCGTAGATGCGTGAAGCGATAAGGATGATCCCGCAGACCAGATTGCTGCTCTTTTCGAATTTTACAGCGGTGGAATTTATAAGGTCGTGGGCTTTCTGCCAGTCCAGCCCGGCCTTCTTGAACATGAAGTCGGGACTGTAGCGCAGCTCAAGCAGGCGGATATTTTCATTTTTATAAGCATCTTCGAGCGCTTCGAAGGTGATTCGCTCCACGGCTTCGTAAGAAGCGAAAGAAGCCTGCGCCAGCTCGAACATGCCGAGCACTTCCCTCAGCGAAGCGCCGGGGGCGCGCAGCTTGTAGACGCGGTCGAGGCCGGCGGGGTCGAAAGTGGGAAGTTTTAAATTATTTTTGCGGGCCAGGTCTATGACCGTGCCGACGCGCACGCAGCCTTCGATATGGCGGTGGAGCTCCGCCTTGGGCATGGCGCGTATTTTTTCTTCCGCCGTCATAAAGGGTTACTTTTCGGTGTAGGTTATCTCTATCTTCGCGGCTAACTTGGTTCCGGAAGCTTTGGCTTTATAAGGCCTGGAGCCGGCATTGATGTAGGCTTCGAAACCTTTAACGGTTTCAAGCGCGGTCTGGCCGGCCTTGAGCGCGAGCATTATGTTCCAGCCGGCCACATGGTTCACGGTTCCGTCCGGCCGCTTGAAGCGGAAGATGGAGAGCCAGAGATTTATAGTCCCGTCTATGCCGCCGCCCGCCCTGCCCGTGGCTATACCGGTAATTTCGGCCGCGCCGGGCTTTCCGCCCACCGTGACCTTGCCGGCCGCTACTGCCACGCCCTGCGTTTTGTCATAGGAGGACGCGGTGAGCTCGGCGCCCTTGGCGAGCTCCACGTCCGGATCGTAACCGCCGGCATTCTTTTTCATAGCCCCCCCAGGCCCCGCTTATTTTACATGAAGCGCGTCCACATATTTATTGAAACGCGCGCAGATCACGCTCTTGGAAAGCCCGCCTACGCGCTTGACGCTGAAATCTTCCACGCTGAAAGAGGACATCACCGTGCCATAAGCCATCGCCCTGCGGATCACGTTGAAATTCTTCCAGTCGGGCGCGGCGGCGAGATACCCCATGAAACCGCCGGCGAAGGTGTCGCCCGCGCCGGTAGGGTCCACGACCTTCTCTATCGGGTGGGCGGGGACGGAGAGGACATTGTCCTTGAAGAACATCATAGCGCCGGCGTCGCCGCGCTTGACGATAATGCCTTTCGGGCCCATCTTCATGATCAGCCGGGCCGCTTTTATAAGATTGTATTCGCCGGTGAGCTGGCGGCTCTCCTCCTCGTTGACGAAGAGCATGTCCACCTTCTTGAGCAGCTTAAGCAGCGAGGGCTTCTTGAGGGAGATCCAGTAATTCATCGTATCGCAGGCCACCAGCCGGGGCTTGCCCATCTGGTCCAGCACCTTGCGCTGCAGGTCCGGGTCGATATTGGCCAGGAAGAGCACGCCGCAGCGGGTATGGTCGCCGTTAAGCTTGGGCTTGAAATGCTGGAAGACGTTCAGCTCGGTGGCTATGGTCTCGGCGTTCTTGTAGTCGCGGTCGTAGCGGCCCACCCAGTGAAAGGTCTTGCCAGGCATGACCTCTATTCCCTTCTGGCAGATATTCCGGCGCTTCAGGAAACGGCGGAAAGGATCGGGAAAATCCTCTCCGACAACGCCTACCATCTGTACCGGGGAGAACTGGGAGGCAGAAAGAGAGAAATGCACCGCGGAGCCGCCCAGGGCGCGCTTGGTGCTGCCGTGTATCGTCTCCACCGAGTCGAGCGCGACGGAACCGACCACGAGGATAGTGTTTTTCATAGTGTGCAATTCGCTCCCTGAAAGAATCGGCCGTCTGATGGACATAGCCCATTAATACGGCACCAGCATAGCTTCGCGGCCAGGACAACGGGCCTACCTGCCTATAATATCAAAATTGAAAGCACCCCTGCCCTGCCGGAGGTCAAATATGGAATATAATATTATCATGAAGAAAAAGATACTGGTCACCGCTTTCGAACCTTTCGCCGGAAGAAAGATAAATCCTTCCCTCCAGGTCCTGGCCGCGCTTAAACCCGCCGCTTTCGGCTGCAGTCTTTACCGGGAAAAGCTTCCGGTCAGCGGTAAAGCGGTGGAGAACCGGATAAAAGCGCTTGTCTCCAGGCTGAAACCGGATTTCCTGGTCTCACTTGGCCTCGCGGCCGGGGAAACCGGGATAAGGGTGGAGCGGTTCGCGCTTAATATACAGGATTACGGGATAAAGGATAACTCCGGCTACATGCCGGAAGGGGATAAAATAGACGAAAAAGGTCCGGCCGCTTATTTCGTCAATACGGATCCGCTCAAGCTTGCCGCCGCCGCCCGCAAGGCCGGCGCTCCGGCCTATGTAAGCAATCACGCCGGCGCTTATGTCTGCAATCACCTGATGTACGCAGCGATGCGCTCCATCGGGGCCGCCGGGCTGAAGACGAAATTCGCTTTCATCCATCTGCCGCTCACCACGGAGATGGCCCTGCTTGAAAAACCCGGCCGCGGAATCCCCCCGTCCCTGCCGCTGTCCCTGCTGGTAAAAGCGGTGGAAGCGGCGATAAAGGCGATAAAGTAGCCTGTCCTCTTTATTAAAAAAATATCCGGGCCTTTTAGAGGCCCGGATATTTTTTTGTACGGCAGGTCGGCGTTCAGGCTACGGCGGCTTTTTCTTTGGGGACGGAGGTGGTGTGGCCGAGGGCCTCGAGGGTTTCGCGCACTATCAGGTCGGACCACTCTTTGCGCAGCTCCGTGCTTGGCGCGGGAAGGGTCCGGTGCTCTATCTTCATGTCGGAAAGCAGCTCGTTGAGGCGGTTATAGATATCGGCCTGGAACTCGACGCTCTCGGCGTCGCGGATGCCGTCGTCCGTCATCTCCGCCCCGAACATCGGGAGCTTGTAGATCACGTCGTAGGGGAACTCGGCGGCGTAGCCCTGCAGGAAATCCCGGATGAACTGGTTGGTTCCGCAGCGGCGCTCCATATAGGCCAAATTGTCGAACACGCTGCGGTCGCAGACCACCACCTGGTAGTTGCGGATGATAGCGCGCAGCTCCTCGGTGATATGCTGCATCATGATGTACATCTGGGCCGGCAGCGTGGTGGTCTCGTTTATCGGTATGCCCTGCTCGAAAGCCGAAGCGGCGATCTCGGAAAAAACTTTTACTTTCAGCCCGCGTTTTTTAAGCTCGGCGGCCACTTCGTAGCAAAGCGTGGTCTTGCCGGTACCGTGCGTTGAAACAAGAGAGATCTTGTACGGCCGCTTTTTTGTTGAAGACATTTGAACTCCTGTAAAATTGGAAATTGGATACACTATCTTACACGTTTTCCCGGCAACTGGCAAAGGCAACCCGGCCCATACCGACGGGGGTCTAAAGGCCTAAAAGCGCGGGCCTATTAACGGAAGTCTGGCGGACCTATGGCCCATACGCGTTCCCGGGAAAAACGGGATAATATAGGTACGGCGGACTGACGCGCCTCTATCTAAGGATAAACCATGAACAAAACACTCTTCGCGGCGATAATACTCTCACTTTCATGCGGCGCAAAGGCCGCCGACTTCAGCGACCTCGCGGTCAACGCGAACTCCCTTAAAGCTCTTTCAGCCGCCCGGACCCTCAATATTGCCCCGGGGCTCCTGGACCTGCCCGTCATCACCGGCCCCGCCCCCTCCAAATGGTACGGCGCCGATTCCCGCCAGGCCCGGATGCAGTTCACGGCTTATATGTACTATAAAGTTCCCGCCGGCTATACCGGCCCCGTCTCGCAGATACTTTCGAATTCAACGCAGAAACAAAAGATCTCCGAACTCATAGACCTGCAGCTGCAGCATATGTACGGCGCTTTCACCACCCATCCCGGCTTCGTGGACGCCCCCGGCATCCCCTCCGGGGATTATAAGGTGACCTTGATAGGCGCGGAAAAAGTCCCCAACGAGAACTACGCCAAAGTCTCTTATTCCTACGACGATATAGTGGTCTTCTCTACCAAGCTTTTCCGCGGGAGCGGCGCTACCCGGATAAATTTCGTCCTGCCTAAAGACCCGGTAACTATCTACAAAAAAGGCTTCCCCACGCCCAGCGCGCGCGTCAACCGCTGCACCGACGAGCATTATAACAGCGAGGGAGATTTCTGGTACTTCTGGAACCCCTACCAGGAAGGCTGCCCCATAGACGGCGGGGACCTGGTCGGCGTTCAGACCGACCTGACCCCGATGAACGTGACGCGCAACACTTACCCCGAATACGCCAAACTTTACGGAGAGAACGGAAACGGCGAAGTCCTTCAGGTGAACTACCTGGTGGGCGTGGACGAAAATTTCCAGAGCGGCGACCTCGGGAAAAAGACCTTCACCGACGCTTTCGCCGGCCTCAAGGCCGCGGGTTTCCAGGTCACCGTGGACCAGCCCCGCCGCAAAATGCTGTCTTTCCGCTTCGGGACCAAGCGCGCTTCTATCGAGATGATACTGAGCGACCCGAACTCGGCCGAATTCGCCCAGGAAGCCGTGCGCGGGATGAAGACCGCGGATATCTTCCTTTATGACGGCCATTCCGGCCTCGGCGGCTATCTTAGCCCCGACCGCCTGGCCGAAGACACCGGCCGGCCGCTCGAACTGCCGAAGAACAAATACCAGATCTTCGTCTTCCAGGGCTGCTCCACCTACGCTTATTACAACTCGGCTTATTTCAACCTTAAACGCTCCGGCACGGACCCGAAAGGTACGAAGAACCTGGACATCATCACCACCGGCATAGGCGCGGCTTTCGACGTAGGCGCGAAAGTGGACGTCGCTTTCCTCACCAGCGTGGCGGCCGGCCAGCGGCCCTCCTGGCAGACCATCATAGACCGGGTGCACGCGGCTGAAGGCGAGAACACCGCCCTCTCCCACGTGAACGGCGACGAAGACAATCCTAAGACCCCCAACTGAACCGCTCTAAACAGAGAACGGCCGGGCTCTTACAGCCCGGCCGTTCTTTTTTTATCGCCACTTTCACTTCAGCGGTCTTATCCTTCCCGTCGCTGGCGCGGTCACGGGGCCTTTGGAGAAAGCTTTCAGCATTACGTCGCGCACGGGGAGCAGAGCGTCTTTTATCTCCTTGCCGCCGGCGAAAGCGTCGCCGCCGTTCCCGCCGAAAGCGAGGTAGTTATTTGTCGCCACGGTGAACTCGTCCTGCGGCTTTATTAACCGTCCGTCCCGCTTCAGGAAAATTTTATCCACCCTGCCTTCGGGAGTCAGCTTGAACTCCACTTCGAGGCCGGAAACCTGCATTAAACTCCTGCCTTTGTACAGATTATCCGCCATCAGGCGCTCGAGCTGGGCGCCGTTAAGCTTCATCGTGACGATGGTATTGTCGAACGGGACCGCCTGGTAAAGATCGCGCAGGCGGACTTCGCCTTTTCTTATCTCCGCCCTTATGCCCCTGGTATTCTGGAAGGCGAGCTCGGTTCCGGCGACCTCGCGCGTAATGTCGCAGGCCCAGTTGCCTATAGGCGAATCCAGCCCTTCCGCGCTGAAGCCCAGGTCCGTTAAGGCGCTTCCGACTACGCGGCCCATCTCCTGCTCCACCTTCGCGTTAAACCCGGCTATAGTCTTGATCACCGCCGGGTCCTCTCCGCTTTGGTCCGTCCAAAGCGGGACAAGGGTCACCTTAATTCCGTCCAGACCGCCGGCTACGTCGTTGAATTCCAGCTCGGCGCGGGTAACATAAGAAAGACCGTATCCGCTCTCTCCAAGCCAGGTTCCGGAGACCGGGTCATGGTAGCCCTTCAGGAAGGCGGCATGGTTATGCCCGCCAAGCAAAAGATCTATGCCCCGCGCGGCCCTGGCTATGCCCAGCGTGCCGAATGGCGGCGGCTCGAAAGTCCAGGTAGAGATATCTACACGCTTCAGGCCCAATTCATCACTTAGTCCGAGATGCGCCAGGACTATTATGGCGTCGGGGCTATGTTTTTTTATCTCCGGCAGCCATTTAGCCGCCTCCGCGGCCTCGTCCCGGAAGTCCAGGTGCTTTACGGCGGAGGGCAGGGTGGAAGTGGCGGTATGTTTCCCGAGCAGGCCCAGCACGGCTATTCTTTTCCCGCCCTTTTCTATTATCGTATAAGGCTTAAGGTAAGCCGCGCCGGCGCCATCGGCTTTAGTGTACAGATTGGCGCCCAAAAACGTGAAAGCCGCGCTTGAAACAAGCGTCTTCAGATTAGGTTCGCCGAAATCGAAGTCGTGGTTGCCGGGAACGGCGGCCGAGTAGCCAAGCTGGTTCATCAGGACCATGCTGGCCATCCCCTTCGTGAGTATACCCTCGGGCGTGCCCTGGAACATATCGCCGGAATCGAGCAGGAGGTAGGGCGTAGTCTCTTTTTTCAGGAGGTCCGAAAGCGCCGCGAAGCCGCCTATGCTTCTGCTGGAATTTTCATTATCCCACAGCGCCGGCCGCGCCGAATACCAGCCGTGCACGTCGGAGGTGTGATAGACGGCTATAGTCGCCGCCCGGGCGTTCAGGCAGGTCAGTATGGCGAGAAGGGCGGTGATGAAGAATGTTTTGATCATATCGTATAGATATTGTAAGCAAACCGGGGGGAGGAGGGGAAGAGGCTCAAAAGCGAGAGCCCCCGATGAACGGGGGCTCTTCACCTGGCACACGGGCCAGTAACCGCAACCACGCTGGGGGCGACCGGGGGACCGACGGCGCACTAACCGCAGCCGAAGGGCCGGAACACCCTCCCGGGGGGCGCCGCCGAAGGCGGGCCGAACCGGGATCCCGGGAAACCCGCCCTGCCTGAAGCAGACCAGCGGACCGGGGAACCGCGCCGGGGCCGGGGCAAACCCCTGAAGCCCAACCACTACCACCGCACCGAGACCAGCTCGACCGCACACCGCCCGGGCCCGACCGCAACCGCACCGCGCACACTTCGCACACTCACAGACCAGACCGCACCGCGGGGCCCGCGACCACACAACCGGCGCAACCGCATAAAGAGAGCAAGACTACATTCCGAGTATAACAGAGGAAACTTGACTTGTCAAGGCCCAGATAAAAAATAGCGGATAAAACATATTTTTACGTCGGGCTCATGGATTTCCGCGTCTTAAATATATCCGGATAAATTAAAACGGCCCGCTTTTTGCGGGCCGGTCCAGGGCTGATAAAATTCAATATTTCGCCAGCGCGGCCTTATAAACTTTCCACAGCTGGGCCTTGGTATGCGTGGGCTGGCCGTAGGGGCTGCCGGGCAGGGAAGCCCAGACGCCGTTAAGCTTGCGCAGCGCTTCGGTGAACTCTTCGTATTTAGAGGATTTGCTCACATTGCGGAAAGCCCCGCTGCGGCGTATCGCCTCGACAACGGCTTTGTCCTGGCTGGGCGGGGTGAAATCCTTAAGGCCAAGGTCGGGAGCCAGGCCGTCCCAGGTATCAGAGAGGAACTGGTAGCGCCCCGAAGCGTTGGAGCAGAGCTTGCCGGAGCATTTACGCTTGCGCGGGTGGTCCGCGTAGCTTTCGAAAGTGGCGTGCGTGAAAATATAGTTATACCTGTCATCGGTGCCCTCGGCGTAGGCCAGGGTATCGAGAAAAGCCCTGATGTTCCTGGGCAGCTCCCAGGCGCCGCCGGCGGAGCTGGAGGAAACGTGGGATATATAAATATAACCGCTTGCGAGCTGGCAGCCGGGAAGCGGCTCGGCCAGGGTCACCGTCATATATTCGCCTTTAAAGCCGGGCTTCGCTGAAGCCTTGTACAGCGTTTTCGGTGCCAGGGCGCATTTACCGGAGCCTTCGGCTAGAGTCTCGGCCTGGGCATCCGAGATCTTGAGGAAAGTGGCCTCGCTGCCAATATAAATAAAGTTCTCTTCCAGGCCTTTATTCCTGCCGGGCCATTCGAAGCCGGGCTCATTGTTATTCGGGGGAAGGTACTGCACCATATCCACGGTTCCGTCGGCATGGGCGGGGATCATTTCAGGGAGCGGGGCGGGCATTAAGCCGCCGCGGGAATTACTAAGAAGTTCCTGAAAAGCGGGATTCTCCGCGCAGAGTGGCGCGGCGATCGCGATAAGGCCTACAAGGGCTGCCAGGATCTTCCTCATACATATAGTATGGCAGGCGGCGGTTGACGTGATAAGTGCCGGGGGACCCGGGCAGGTCTGGGCCTTTAGGCCCTAAGGCTTAAGAAAGAAGCGGAAGACGTCCGGAAGCAGTTTGGCCCAGTATTTCTCATTATGCCGGCCGCCTTTTTCTTCGTAATAGATAATGTTCTTGTTCTTTTTGAAGCCTCTGGCTAGCAGGGTATCGCGCAGTTTCCGGGAATCCTGCACGGATTCGGCTGGTTTTTTCAGCTTCCCTGGCCGCCCCCCCTCCTCGGTTCCCATGCTCAGCCAGATCCCCATTTTCTTCGGGTCGGCTTTCTGCCCGGCCAGGGGCAGAAGCGTATGCCCGGCCCAGTGCAGGGAGGGAGAAAGGACGCCCGCTTTCGAGAAAACCTCCGGGTACTCAAGGATAAGAAAAAGCGAAATGAGGCCCCCCAGCGAAGAGCCGGCCACGAAAGTGTGCTCCCTGGTTTTCAGGGTACGGTAGGCCGAGTCGATAAAAGGCTTAACTTCTTTTACAAGGAATTCGGAATACTCGCGGCCTTTCCCCCCGCCGCGGACCGGGTCGCGGCCAGGGGCGTATTCGGAGATCCGCTCTTCGCCTTTATTATAGATACCCACTATTATAGCTTCAAGGGGCGGATTTTCTTCGGCGAGGGCCGCGGCGGTTTCATAGCCCCCCCACTCCACGCCCGAGTAGGAAGTTGAGCTGTCGAAAACGTTCTGCCCGTCGTGCATGTAGATGACCGGGTAGCGCCTGGCTTTATCCGCCGCGTAAGTAAAGGGCAGGCAGACCAGGAGGGTCCTTTTATTTTTCAGGACGCGCGAAGGAAAGCCGCGGTGGAATTTCATTATGCCCGGGAGCGGATGTTTATTCATTTTTTAAAAGCCTTGAGGGCGGCCAGCGCGCCTTTGGCCAGATATTTCAGGTCTTCGGTCCCCCGTATGGACAAGAGTTTGCGGCTTATATATGGAAAACTGAAATAATAGCCGCGGCCTATCTCGCCCCTGAGCTTTACAAGCTCTTCGCCGGTAAAATGCTTTGTCCGCCAGGGTATGGAGGCGCCGAAGAAATCGTAGGCCCGCCAGGGTAGCCCTTCCGGCAGGAAGCCGTCCGCTTTCGCTTTAAGATAGTTTTCGGTGCCGGGCAGCGGCACGCTGATCGCGAGCGAGACCAGGTCCGGTTTTATTTCATGGATAAGCTTGGCGGTCTCTTCCAGGTCTTCGCGGTTTTCATCCGGATGCCCTATCATGAAAAAAGCCTGCGCGGTTATGCCGTGTTTTTTTATAAGCCTGAACGTTTCTTTTATCTGCCCGACCGTGGTCCCTTTCCTGATGCTGTCCAGGACGCGCTGGGAACCGCTTTCCGCGCCCACGGCGATCTTCCGGCAGCCGGAGAGCTTCATCGCGGCAAGCATCTCCTCGTCCAGCTCGCCGGCGCGCGCGTCGCAGTTCCAGGTCAGGCCGGGATGCTTGCGCGCCAGGTGCGCGGAAAATTCCAGGACCCTGGATTTTTTCAGGGCGAAAGTGTCGTCATCCACCGTGATATGTTTATAGCCAAGCGCCGCGATGTCGTCCACTTCCAGCAAAACTTTATCCATGGCGCGCAGCCTCGCGCGCGGCCCGTTTATCACCTGAGAGGCGCAGAAAGCGCAGCGGTACGGGCAGCCCCGGGAGGTGAACATCACCGCCCCGCCGGCGGGCACGCCGGGCGTAGTGTAGCCTCCGGCGTAAAGCTCCTTGTCCAGCAGCCGCCTGTCCGGGATCGGGAGCAGGTCGATATCGAGCGGCTCGCCGCGCCGGTTCACCGCCGGCTCGCCGCCGCGCATAAAAGCCAGGCCCGCAATTGATTCAAAACTGCCGCCGTTTTTCAAAGCTGTAACGAGCTCGAGCAGCGGCTTCTCCCCCTCTCCTATCACTACATAATCGCAAGCCGCGTCCGTGAGCGTTTCGGCGGGCAATGCCGAGGCGTGAGCCCCGCCGATCACGGTTTTTATTTTCAATTCCCGGCAAAGCAGGCAGATCTCTTTCGCCGCCGGGATATCCGTGGTCATCCCGGTTATCCCGACCAGCACCGGGGCCGAAGCTTCAAGCGTACGCCGCAAACCTTCCGCGGAACTGACTTCCAGGTCGTAAATAGCGGTTTTAAAACCGTTGGCGTTCAGCCAGGTGGCGAGATAAACCAGGTTTATAGGCGGCTGCGAAGCCCCTA
>CAZUQT010000026.1:0-22829 GCA_964622585.1 uncultured Elusimicrobiaceae bacterium
TAAAGTTTCAGGAAAACTCGAGTTCGACATGAACTGGCCCGACGGCAGGAAGGAGCGCCTGCCCATCTCGCGCTGGCGCGCGCTGATGTCGGATACCGACCGCAAAGTAGGCCGCGCCGCTTTCGAGGGGGGGAACAAGGCCTGGGCCGGCGTAGAAGACACCTGCGCCGCCGCGCTGAACGCTTTGGCCGGGACCCGCCACACACTATACCGCAGGCGGAAGATAAAGCATTTCCTGGACCAGGCCCTGTTCGGCGCCGGGATAAAGCGCCGCACCCTGGACGCGATGTACGCCGCGGTCAACAAGAACCTGGAGCCGGTGCGCGAGATCCTGCGCGTCAAGGCGGCCGCGATGGGCAGGAAGGGGATAGCTTTCTTCGAGCGCGAAGCCCCGCTCCCCCTGAAGGACTCCAAGCTTTATTCCTGGGAGGAGGGCTCGGCCAAGGTGCAGGCGGCCTTCGGGCGGGTGTACCCGGCCCTCGGCGACTATTACAGGGATTTCCTCGCCCGGAAATGGCTGGAGAGCGAGGCCCGGGGCGGCAAGCGCCCCGGCGCTTTCTGCACAGGCTCCAACCTCACCCGCGAGCAGCGGGTCTACATGACCTTCAACGGGGCGCTGGGCGACGTGAACACGCTCGCGCACGAGCTGGGCCACGCCTGGCACAGCCATCTGCTGAAAGAGATGCGGCCTTGGGCCACCGAGTATCCCATGACGCTGGCGGAAACCGCCTCCATCTTCGGAGAGCACCTCCTGTCCGACGGGATACAGTCGGACCCCGGCATCAGCGAGGCCCAGAAGCTGATCATGCTCGATGAGTACCTCAGCGGTGCCGCCGTCACCATCCTTGATATAACGGTCCGGTTCGAATTCGAGAAAGCGTTCTATGAGGAAAGGCAGAAGGGCGAGGTTTCCGTGGCGAGGCTCAAAGAGCTGATGACGTCCTGCCAGAAGCGCGTCTTCGGCGACGCCCTGGAGCCCGGCGGCGAGGACCCCCTGTTCTGGGCTTCCAAGCTGCATTTCTATATCTCGGGAGTTTCTTTCTATAACTTCCCGTACACCTTCGGCTTCCTGATGGCGGCCACGCTGTTCCGAAAGTTCAAGGCCGAAGGCCCGGCCTTCCTGCCGAAGTACGAGGCCTTCCTGCGCCTCACCGGCTCGGACACGGCGGAGGGCGTGGCGAAGCGCAGCCTCGGCGCGGATATCGGGGATCCCGCCTTCTGGGAGACCGCGATAAAAGGCCTGGCCGAACCTCTGGCCCGCTATAAGAAGCTGCTCGACGGGATGAAATCGCCGGCCTGACCCGGCGCCAAATAAAAAGCCCCCGGTTCGCTCCCGGGGGCTTTTTTTTATGCCCCGCGGTCAGTCGTCGGTGGTTATGCCGTTGAAGAGGGCGCGGTTGAGGACAGTTTCGCCTTCGGGCGCGTCGGAGGCCTGCGGCATTATCCCGGTCCAGGACCCGGGGCTGAGCATAGTGCCGGTATTCAGCATCCGCTGGTCGGCCGAATAGATAACTTCGCAGTCGCGCTTGTAAGGCATGGCCGGGCAGCCGAACTGGCTGAACACGGCGTAGCGGTAATCGAAGCCGCCCTGGCCGGCGGCGGCCTGGCCCTGCGAAGAGAAATACTTGAAGCCGACCACGGTGGAATTATACTGCGGCTGGATCTTCCCCGTGGAATTGATGTAGCCCAGGAAGGTCACCGCATGGCCTGTCTTCGTGGTGCGGTTGATATTCACGAAATCGCCGGGGTTCAGTTCCTCGAAAGCGCGGCGCTCGCCCATCCCGAAGTTTATCAGCGCGTCGGCGGTTCCGTCGGCCTTGAAGGCGTGATTGACCCAGATATGGCCTTTCAGGTCCGTGACCGAAAGACCTTCGAAGCTCCGCTTCGGCAGATAATTATATACCGCGTAGTCCCCGGTCTCGCGGGCGTAGAGTTCGAAAGCGGTTAGTATTATCTCCATCTGGGCGGCCACGCACATGGTAAGAGGCGCGTGCCGGGCGGGGATAACGCCGAAGGTATGGTAGGCGATATCGTGCGTCAGGATGGAATTGATGTCGTAGCCGAGCTTGCCGTAATTGGAATAAAGGTAATCTATCGCTTTAAGCACATAGGAATTGAAATACCTGTCTTCCCGGCGGGCGGCCGCGCGGAACGGCACGGAGACGGCCGGCGCCGACGGCAGGCGGAGGTCCGGCAGCGTCCGCAGGAAAACGGTCTCCAGTTCGAATCCGGGTCCTGAGGCGGAACCGGTCCCAGGCAGTAAAAAGAAAAGGGGGAGAAGAAGTTTTATCATTGACATTCCTCAAGTCGGCCGGCTTTGTAAATTATACAACTTAGAAAGCCGCTGTCAACAATAAAAGGTGACAGGCTACTTTTTAACCTGCGGCAGGTACTTTCCGTAGCCGGCTTTTTTCATTTCTTCCAGGGGGACGAACTTCACGGCCGCGGAGTTTATGCAGTAGCGCAGGCCCGTGGGCTCCGGCCCGTCCGGGAACACGTGCCCGAGGTGCGAGCCGCTGGATTTTGAGCGGACTTCGGTACGCTGGACCTCCAGGGAGACGTCCGCTTTCTCTTCCACGGTTTCCGCTTTAATAGGGCGGGTGAAGCTGGGCCAGCCCGACCCGGAATCGAATTTGTCGCTCGAGGCGAACAGCGCCTCCCCTGTTTCAATATCCACGTAGATCCCCGCGCGGTGATTGTCCCAGTATTCGTTCTTGAAAGGCGGCTCGGTGCCGCATTTCTTCGTGACCTCGTACTGGAGGGGGGTAAGTTTTTTGTTTTTCTCGTCCATAGGCCGGGTCTCCGCAGGCGGCTTCTTAGAGCAGGCTGAAAGGCAGAGGAGCGCCAGGATAAAATATTTCACGGCTTGCCCAGGCTCCGGCAGGCTACGAGGTCCGCGCCAAGGCCGAGGAAATCCGTGGCGACCACGGCGCCGGCCCTGACCGGGGTGGTGACCGTTATCGATTTGACGGCGGCCATGGCCTCGTAAATTTTTTCCTTCGGGATCGGTTTCGAGGTGCGCACCGGCAGCATCTTGAGCTCGAGGCCCCGCGTAAGGACGGAAGTGGTAAGCGTGCGCACTGGAGCCTCGATCTCCCTCCGGGCGTAAAGGCTGCCGCGGCTGCACTCGTGCCCGCTCATGCTTATCAGCCTGGCGCCGTCGGCGTCTATTTCGAGCCGGCAGCCCTTCGGGCATTCTATGCAGGTCATCGATCTTTTCATCGGTCGGCGGCTTCCTGTTTTTCTAAATATTCCGCGGCCATTCTTCCCGCCAGCTCGCTGTCACGGGTTACCCAGTCAACCAGGTCGTAAACCTTGCTGGCGTTGCCGCAGGCGAAAATTCCCGGGATAGAGGTAAGGTTCACCCCGGGCGCTACCGGGGTATTGGTCCTGAGGTCTATCTCCGCCCCGGCCATCTCAAGCAGCTCGTTCTCGGGAATGAGCCCGACGGAGACCAGCACGGTGTCGCAGGCTATCTCGAAAGCGGAGCCGGGGACGTCCACGGAGGCGTCGTCCACTTTCACCACGCGCACCTTTTCGACGCGGTCACGCCCGTGTATCGCCGAGACGCGGTGCCGCAGATAGAGCGGAATATTGAAATCCTCCAGGCACTGCACGACGTTGCGCACGAGCCCGCGGCTGGTCTTCTGTATTTCGATGACCGCCTTTACGGCCATCCCCTCGAGCGCCATGCGGCGGGCCATTATCAGGCCGATATCGCCGGAGCCGACTATCACGGCCGCCCGGCCGGGGATCCAGCCCTCTATGTTGACCATCTTCTGCGCCAGGCCGGCGGGGTAGATGCCGGCGGGGCGGGACCCGGGTATCGGGATCATCTCGCGGGTGCGCTCGCGGCAGCCGGTAGCCAGGATCACCGAGCACGCCTTGATCTCCTCAAGGGCGCCGGGGCGCAGATATGAAAGTTCCTTGTCCTTCGTGAGCTTGACGACGAAGGAGCGCAGGCTGACCTCTATGCCCCGGTCCTCCGCGACCAGCGCGGCGAAGCGGCCGGCGTATTCGGGGCCGGTCAGTTCCTCTTTGAAATGGTGCAGGCCGAAGCCGGGGTGGATGCACTGGTTAAGAATGCCGCCAAGGTACTGGTCGCGCTCGAGGAGGAGCACGTCTTGCACGCCGGCGGCGCGGGCCGCCAGCGCGGCAGCCATGCCGGCGGGGCCTCCGCCCACGATAACCAGGTCTCTTTTCTTCATTTTCAAGCTTGTTACGCCGCGCCTCTCAGTTCCGGCTAAGCCCGATCCACGCCCCGCTGCGGTAGATAAAGGCGAGCATCTCCGGGGAAAGGTCTCCGAGGAAGGTCACCATATAATCCCCGCGCCTGACAGGGGCGGGGGCGAGACAGCAGTCGCCGGCCTCGATATTGTAGATCGAGGCGTCCTGCCGCCGGCGCAATTTCTTTTTCATGAACTTGCGGGCTTTAGGCCCGCCGTGGCGGAGATAGATAACGTTCATTTTCTTTCATCCTTTATCAGTTCGGAGCCGCGGCCGCGCTTGCTGACGGCGGTGGCCGGCAGGCCGAGCTCCTCCTGCATTATTTTTATCACGCGCGTGGTGCAGAAGCCGCCGTGGCAGCGGCCCGACTGCGCCCGGGTGCGGAATTTCACGCCGTCCAGGGTGCGCGCCCCGCGCTTCAGCGCGTCGCGTATCTCCTGGGCCGAGACCAGCTCGCAGCGGCAGACGATATCGCCGTAGGCGGGATTCTTCGCTATAAGCCGGCGGGTTTCCTCAGGCGGAACCTGGAAAAGATGCACGGGGCGAGGCCGCAGGCGGCGGAATTCTTCTTTGGGCTCAAGCCCGAGGCCATGCTCCTTGAGAATGCCCGCCACCATCACGGCTATGGCGGGGGCCGAGGTAAGCCCCGGGGACTGGATCCCGGCGGCGTTAACGAGGCCGGGGGCGGAGTCCTCATGGCGGATCACGAAATCTTTTCCCGCGACGGGCCGCAAGCCGGAGAAATAGGCGATGATATCGCTCTTGGAAACGGAAGGTATCAGCCGGCGCGCGCCCGCCAGAACTTCCTCCAGCCCCTCCTCGGTGGTAGAGAGGTCGGCCTTGTCCGCCACGTCGTGCGCGGTAGGGCCTATCATAGGGTTGCCGTCGGCGGTCTTTATCACAAGGACCCCTTTGGAGGTCGCGGACGGCAGGGGGAAAAGTATGTGGTTGGAGAGGTGTTCGCGCTTCTTGTCCAGCAGGTATTCCTCTCCCTTGCGCGGAATTATCTTAAAGGTGGGGGCCCCTGCCATGGCCGAGACCTCATCCGCGTAAAGGCCGGCCGCGTTCACGAGGAAACGGGCGCGGAAGACCTCGCCGCCGGCGACCACTTCGAACCCGCCGCCTTTCTGCGGACGTATCCCGGTGACCTTCCTTTCGGCCTTCAGCTCCGCGCCGTTCTTTACGGCGTTCTCCACCAGGGCGTAGACGAACCGGTAAGGGCTGATAATTCCCGCCGACGGGACGCGGAGCGCGGCTTTCACGCCGGGGCTGAGGTTCGGCTCGTTAAGGTCCAGCCAGGCGCGGTCCACCAGTTCGAGGCCGCGGACCCCCAGCTCCTCGCCTTCCTTCTTTATTTTCCCGAGCTCCGGGAGGTCGGCAAGGTCGAAAACTACTATCAGCTGCCCGCACTGCGCGAAATCCAGGCCCAGGTCAGCGGCTATCTCCTCGCGTATAAGGCGGTTGCCTTCCACGCAGAGCCAGCCTTTTAAGGAACTGGGGGGGTTCTGCGTTCCCGCGTGAATAATTCCGCTGTTGGACTTGGAGACGCCGAAAGCGGCCTCGGCTTCCTTTTCCAGGATAAGGATCTTGAGTTTGTAGCGGGAGAGCTCCCTGGCAATGGCGGCCCCGGTCACTCCCGCGCCCACGATTATTACGTCCGCGGTCATTAGGTTAATATTACTATTTTCCTGGAGCGGCATTCAGGAAAAAATGCCCGGCAGAGCGGTTTTGAGGTATATCTTTCGCATTTATATTATAAAATATTGCCATGAAGCATTTATACCGCAGCGAAACGAACAAAGTGCTGGCCGGGGTCCTCGGAGGTCTGGGGGAGTACTTCGACGTAGACCCCGTAGTGTTGCGGCTCGCTTTCGTCTTCCTGCTGCTGGCTACGGCGATCGTGCCGGGCGTAATAGCCTATATAGCCGCGGTTTTTATAGTTCCAAGAAAGACAGCCGCGCTGCCTTAGGTCCGGGTTTCAGGGGGGTAGAATGTTCCGTCTTGCCTTATGCCTGCTTTTTTTAACCGCGGCCCGGCCCGCGCTGGCGCAGCGCGCCGACGACGACGAAGCTGAATTTTTCAGCCTCGAGCGCGCCTCGCTGGAAGAAACCCTTAACATCCGCACCTCCGTAGCTACGAGAAACCCGATGAAGCTGCGCGAAACCCCGGGCCTTGTTACGGTCATCACCCGCGAAGAGATCCAGGCCGGCGGAGCGCGCGACCTTATCGACGTGCTGAAGCTGGTCCCGGAATTCGACTTCGGGATGGACGTGCAGGGCAATCTGGGGCTGGGCGTGCGCGGCAACTGGGCCAACGGGATACCTTTTTACGGGTCGACAAAAGGTATGGCCAGGGATGGCGCCGCGGCCTCGATAGGGGTCAGTTTCGCGGAGATGGGGAAAGCCGCCGCCGCCGCTGCGCTCGAACTCAGGAAAGGCGGCACCCTGCCGGAAACTATCTTCCCGGAACAGGCGGAAATAACAATTAACTCCGACGCCGCCGCCAAATGCGGCCTTAAGTTTCCCCGCGCGGTATCGGATGAAGCGGCATTCAGATATCCGTAAGGCCGGCGCCAGCACCGGCCCCTATATGATCTTATGAAACCTGGAAGGAATAGCATGGACCTGAAATTATTGACCGGCCTGATCTTTTCTGCCGCAGTACTGACGGCCGCGCCGGTCCGGGCGCAGGACGAAAGCTCTGAATTCTGGAGCTTCATGGCCGAAGAGGCCAAAAACCTGACCGTCGCCTCTGAAGCGCCGGAAACCGTGTTCAACAGCGTCTCCAATATAACGGTGATAAGCAGGGAGATGATAGAGCGCTACAACTTCGCCTCCGTCTCGGAGGCGCTGGAAATAGTGCCGGGAATGATGGTTCTGCGCACCTACCTGATGCACAATGTCCCCACTATCCGCGGGGCCCTGCAGGAGCATTACGCGGACAAAGTCCTGGTGATGATAAACAACGTGCCTATGTGGAACGCCGTGACCGGAGAGGGCGACCTGGACCGGGTGGGCATAGCTTCCGTGGAGCGGATAGAGGTTCTGCTCGGCCCGGCCTCGGTGCTTTACGGGTCCAACGCGCTTACCGGGGCGATAAACATAGTTTTGCGCAGGCCGGCGGGGACCGGCGCCAGACTGGGCCTCGCCGGCGGCGGCCTGGGTTCAGGCGCGGGGGAGTTCGGCGGCAACGGAGATATATCCCGCGCCGGCGGCCTCTATGCCTGGAGCGGCAAACAGGCTTCCTACACCCTGGCCGCCGACTCCTATAATAAAGCGCAGCCGGTGTTCCGGTTCTCGGACGAGAACCGGGCCGTGAACGCGGTAAGGGACTACCTGAACGCCCGCAGCTTTAATTTTGCCGGTACGCGCGGAAAAAGCACCGTCCTGGTCAACGCCGCCCGGAGCGATCAGAATTACCTCGGCAACAGCCTGACGCTGGCCAGCGGCGAGCTCTTCAACGAGTCCCGCGAAGCCGCCCTGGCCAGCTACGCCTATGACTTCGCGCCCGCCTGGGGCGGCCTTAAATACGCCGTAACCTACGACTGGCAGCGGCGCGGCATCCCGAGGGACGCGAGCGACAATGTGCGCTCCGACATTATAGGGGCGCGCTTCGTGAATTCACTGAGCGCCCGCGCGGACCTGCCCGGCGGCTTTTACCTGGAAGGCGGGACCACTTATGAATACCGCTATGCCAGACGCTACCTGAATTATTTCAGCAAGACAGGCATCCCCGAGAGCGACAACAGCCTAAGCGGCAGGCTGAGCGACGAAGTTTCCGCCCATGCCCAGCTTGGCTACGAAAGCGGGCGGTGGAAGCTTCTGGCTGGAAGCCGCTATACACACAATACTAAGGCCGGTAACAACCTGTCCTCAAGGGCGTCCGTGATCTACCTGCTTAACGAGGTCAACAGCCTTAAAGCGCTGTTCAGCCAATCCTTCCGCTCCCCGACGCCGTTCGAGCAGTATTTCCGCCCTTCCACGGTAACCGTGCTGGGGAACCCCGGCCTCGCCCCGGAGAGGACGGACACTTTCGAGCTCTCCTACCTCGCCTCCCGGGGCAAGTTTTTCGCCCATGTGACGGCCTACTACGCGAAATATTCAGACACTATTTACCGCAATCTCGGGAACTTCTCCCGCGACGGAACCGCCTACACCGCGGTAAACTATTACGACAATGCTCCCGACTACAATTCCGGCGGTCTGGAGATAGAAGGACGCTATGAAGGCAGGAAGACAAGCGCCTTCCTCGCCCTGGAGCGGCTGAACGCCAGCCGCGGCGACGAACATCCGGTCACGGGCGGCAGCTCCTGGAACTTCAAATACGTCCCGGCCTATACGGTCTCCGGCGGATTTTCACGCGATATAGGGGATTTCTTTTTAACCTCCAATTTCAACGGCTACGGCAGGAACCGCACCCTCCGCGGCCGCGTTGACCCGCAGCTCTGGGCCGACGCGAGCCTGGGCTACAAGAAAGGCGGAATGCGCCACGTCATCGCGGTCCGGAACCTGACCGGCCATACGGTGCTTTACCCGGAATACGTGCGCCTTCGCGTGGTCGAGGCCCTGCCGCTGTATACCGGACGCCGCCTGGAGTATACTTTTGAATATCGGTTCTAAAATGATGAAGCTATCCTTTCTGTATATCCTGCTGTCCCTGCCGGCCGCGCCGGGATACGCGGCCGCGCCTGAAGACACGATCGCCGTGCTTTCCGTAGAGAGCGGCGTTTATATGGAAGCATTCTCCGCTTTTCAGGCGGCTTACGGCGGGGAAGTGGCGCACTACGACCTCTCCAGGCAGAAACCGGAACTGGCGAAGGATACCAGGCTGGTGGTGGCTTTCGGCGGCAAAGCTGCCAGCTATCCCTACCCTGCCGGGCTGAACGTCGTCTACTGCCTGGCGCCCGGAGTTTTTTCAGCCTCCGCCGAGGGCGTGGCCAGGACCACAAAGATCAGCCTTATCCCCGATTTCTCCGTTACATTCGCTAAGCTGAAAAAAATACAGCCCGGGCTGAGACGCCTGTGGCTATTGTGGGTCGTCCCGGAAAACAACCCCCTCGCAAAAGAGGTCAAAGAGGAGGGCGCGCGCCAGGGGATACAGGTTACGACCGCCAGGCTGGAAAACCAGGACGCCCTGCCGGCCGCTCTCCGCCGTACCATGGGCGCCGCGGACGCTATCTGGCTGGCCCCGGACCCGCAGATAGTAACGCCGCAGACCCTGAGGCTGATGAAGGAGTTCTCCTGGGAGAACGGGATACCTTTTTACGGCTCCACCAAAAGCATGACCAGGGAGGGAGCGGTCGCTTCGCTGGGCGTAAGCTTCGCGGAGATGGGGAAGGCCGCCGCCAAAGCCGCGCTCGCCCTCGAGCGGGGAGAGCCCGCGCAGAGGGTGGCGTTCCCGGAGAAAATAGAGATCACCCTGAACGCCTCCGCCGCCGCGAAGCTGGGGATCGTTTTCCCGGGCTCCATCCTGGACGAGGCAGGCTGCCTTTTCCCATGAAGCTATACCTGAAGATAGTCACCTTCATCCTGTTCCTCACGGGCTCCGCCTTTTTGATCAATATGCATTTCTCGGGCCTGGCGGTTTCCGAAGCAATGAGCGCGCAGATAGCGGACTCGGCCGCAATGGTGGCGGCGGACCAGGCCCTCTCCTTCCAGAAAGCTTTTGTTTCAGGGAAGGAGCTGGACGGCATCAAGGCGCTGCACACTTTCGCCCAGAAGACGGGGGCGGTGTATTCGGGCCTTGTCACCGCCGACGGCACGGTGATCGCCCATACCAACGTGGCGCTGACCGGCACTAAGATGAAGGACCAGCTGCTGATCAAGGCGGCCAAGACATCGGTGCCGCTGTTCCGCAGGGTCCTGCACGGCGGCGAGGAGGTCGTAGATACGATCATCCCCGTCCCGGCCGGCCTGCCCGCCTCGGCCGAGGATATACTTTTCCAGGGGACCGACGCCGTCGGAAAGAACGCGGGTTTCCTGCGCGCCGGCCTCCCGCTGACCACGGCGCGCAAGGCGGAAAGGGCCATCCTGTATAAACTGCTCATCCTGGCCCTCCTGATCTCGGCCGCGGCCATAGTGCTTTCCGCGATCTTTTCCAGCGTGCTGCTGCGGCAGGTTTACCTGCTGAGGGAAGGCATACGCAAGGCGCGCGCCGGAAATTACGATTTTTTAGTGCCGGTGATCTCAAGGGACGAATTAGGAGAGGTGGCGGAAAGCTTCAACAAGCTGAACCGCGGCCTCTCCGAGACCACGGTGTCCAAGGAATACCTGGACTCCGTTCTCGAGAGCATGCCGGACCCGCTCATAATCACCGACGAGGCCGGCAACATCCTCAAGAGCAACCGGGCCGCCCAGGACTTCTCGGGCTATGACTTCCTCCCGCCGGGCTCGATGAACCTCAAAGACCTCCTGGAGCCGCAGACGGAGGGCGCGGCGGAGCCTTTCGCCCTCCTGTCCTGGGGCGGGCACATCAAGGAACTGGACCTCTGGTTCAAGAGCAAAGACGGCAAGCGGCTGCCCGTAATGCTTTCAGCCGCCTTTATCGGCGGGGTGGGCAGCAGGCAGATGGTGTCGCTCCTTAAAGACACTACCCAGCACAAAGAATCAGAGGCCAAGATGGCGCAGTACCTGAAAGAAGTAGAAACGGTCAACGACGAGCTCGACTCTTTCGCGCACACGGTCTCGCACGACCTGAAGGAGCCGCTGCGCGGGATAGAAATGTTCTCCGGCATGCTCCTGTCCGATTATTCCGCGAAGCTCGAGCCGCAGGCGGCCGACTATATCGCAAGGGTGGTCAAGGCCTCCGGCCGGATGCGGAGGCTTATCGACGACCTGTTAAGCTACGCCCGGGTGGCCCGGGTCCGCAATCCCTATGAGTACGCCTCTACCGCCGCCCTTGCGCGGGAGGCGGTGGCCGGGCTCTCCGTAATGCTGGAGGAACGCAAGGCCGTGGTGAAGGTCTCGGACGGCCTGCCGGAGCTGTTCTGCGACCCGGTAAAGATCCGCCAGCTTTTCCAGAACCTGGTCAGCAACGCCGTAAAATATAACGACAAGCCGGTGCCTGAAGTGGAGATAAGCGCGGAGAAATTCGGCGAATACTACTGGAAGTTCCTGGTAAAGGACAACGGGATAGGCATCCCCAGCCAGTATTTCGAAGAGGTCTTCAAGATATTCAAGCGGCTGCACTCGCGCCAGGAATACGGCGGCGGCACCGGCGCCGGGCTGGCCATAGTTAAAAAGATAGCCGAAGAACACGGCGGCAAGATCTGGATAGAGTCGGAGGAAGGGAAAGGCTCGGTATTCTACACCCTGATCCCCGCCGACCTGAGCAAAAGGACTTGAGGAGGAAAAATGAACACCGAAAGAAAGAATCTCAGCCTGCTTCTGGTGGAGGACAACGAGGACGACGTACTCATCGCCCAGCGGGCCTTCCAGGAATTCAAGTTCATCTCCGCCGTGGCCGTAGCCCGCGACGGGCAGGAGGCCCTGGACATGCTTACGGCCTCGGGCAGCAAAGGGGGGCAGAAACCGCTGCGCCCGTCGATAATATTGCTGGACATCACGCTGCCGCTGATGGACGGGATCGCGCTGCTTAAGCGCCTGAAGGCGGACCCGGCGCTGCGCGCGATACCGGTGGTGATGCTGACCACCTCGTCCAGGCACGAAGACATGGTGCGCAGCTATGAGAACGGGGCGGCTTCCTATATAACCAAGCCAGCGTCCCTGGAAGAGTTCCTGGAGCTCGCCCGGAAGTTCGAGCAGTACTGGGTTTCGGTATCGAAGCTGCCGCTTTAAGAGGTAATATGGCCGACACAAATAAACTGCGCATTCCAGACATAGCCGTACTGAAGTGGAGGAACATCGCCGACCTGCTGGCCCAGCTGGCAGGGGTCCCGGCCGCTACGATAAACATTGTTGAGGAGGACAGCATCAGGGTCATAGCCCCGGGCGGGGGGGCGGGCAATCCGCACGAGGCGGACGATATCATAAAGCTGAAGCCAGGCCTTAAGATCTACTGCTCGGCGGTGATAGAATCGCGGGAGAAGCTGGTGATAGCCGACGCGGGGAAAAGCGATTTCTGGAAGGACAGCGAGGGGGCCAAGGCAGGCTATATGGCCTACGCCGGCGTGCCCATCTTCCACCCCAACGGGGACATCTTCGGCAGCATCTGCATTTTCGACCGGAAACCCAATAATTTCGAGGGGACTATAATCAGGCTGATGGAGGAGTTCAGCGAGATCATAACCGGGCACCTCGACCTGATAAGCAAGAACACCCAGCTGGAGGAAACGCTGAAGGACGTGCGCACGCTGCAGGGCCTTATCCCGATCTGCGCGCAGTGCAAAAAGATACGCGACGACAAGGGCTTCTGGCAGAAAGTAGAGACTTACCTGGAGGAGCGCTCCGGCGCAAGGTTCACGCACGGCCTCTGCGAGGACTGCATGCAGAAGCTGTACGGCAAGGAAAAGTGGTTCAAGAAGATGTAGGCGGCGCGGGCTTAGAAAAAGCCCAGGTGCTCCAGGAGTATTTTAAGGCCGATGGCTATCAGGATAAAGCCGCCCGCGGCCTCCATCTTGTGCTCGAAGAAGTGGCCTCCCTTCGAGCCGATCTTGACCCCGGCCACCGACATAAGGAAAGTCACGAGCCCGATGACCAGGACGGGCGTGATTATCGATACGTGCAGCAGGGAGAAGGTCAGCCCGACGGCCAGCGCGTCGATGCTGGTGGCGAGGGCCAGCACGGTGAGCGTACCGGTATCGAAAGGGCAGGTTTTAGGCCCGCCGCATTCCTCCTCTTCCTTCAGCTTGAAGGCTTCGTAGACCATCTGGCCGCCCACCGCGAACAGAAGCACGAAGGCTATCCAGTGGTCCCAGACGGAAATAAAACCCTTCATTATCAGACCGCCGGACAAACAAGGCACCGGCAAAACGGCCGAGAAGACCACCCAGAAAAGGTCCAACTGCAACACGTGACGGAGATGGAGCCGCTTCATGGTAGCCCCGCTCGCGAGCGAAACGGCGAAGGCGTCCATGGAGAGGCCCACGGCTATAAGAAGTATCTCCAGGGCTTTCATAAGACAATTATACCAAACCCTTCTTGAACCGCCGCCCCGCTTTTAATATATTAACCTTATGAACCCACTCGCGATCATACGCCAGTTCTTCCAGGGCCTCACGGCCGAGACCACCCCGGGCCAGATAGGCGCCGGGATAACGCTGGGTTTTCTAATCGGAATGATGCCGAAAGCAACTCTTACGGCCCAGCTGCTTATAGTAGTGATGATGGCCACCCGGGTCAATATCCCGATGGCCATACTCACCGTCTTCGCCGTCAGCCTCGTGAACCCGCTCCTCGATAAGATCACCGACCCGATCGGCTACGCCCTGCTTACCAGCGAAGCCCTGCGCCCGCTCTGGACAAAGCTTTACAATATGCCCCTGGCGCCGTGGACCGGCTTCAACAATACCGTGGTCCCCGGCGGGCTGGTCCTGGGCGCGCTGCTGGCCGCCCCGGTCTATTTCATGGGCCGGCGCTTCGGGATCTTTTACAATGAGAAGTTCCGGGACAGGGTAATGAACTCCAAATTCGTGAAGGCCCTTAAGGCCTCCTGGCTCCTGGACTGGTACTTCAAGGGGGCCGTCTGATATGCGCTGGTCATACATAGCTCCCCGCCTTACGCTGCTGCTTCTTCTCTGGGCCTTCTTCTTTTTCGCCTTCGACCCTCTCCTTAAATGGGGCATGATAAAAGGGCTGGAAAAAGGAGCTAAGGCCAAAGCCGAGATAGCCTCGCTTAAAACCAGCTTCCTCCACCCCTCGCTGAAGATCTCCGGCCTTGCCGTGGGCGACTCCAAAGATGAATACCGCAACCTCGTGGAATTCTCCGAGCTGTCTTTCGCCGCCGAGGGCGCGCCGCTTCTGGAGAAAAAGCTCGTGGTCGACAGCGCTTCCCTTAAAGGCCTGCGCTTCGGCACCGCCCGCAAGACCTCCGGAAAGCTCCCCTTCGCCAAGCCGGAGGAGCCCTCGCCGCTGGTGGAGGACCTGAAAAAAGAATCCGGCAATTTCGCGCTTGAGCGGGCTTCCGACGCGAAAGCCGAAGCCGCGGCGGATTACAAGGTGGACCCGGCGGAGCTGGGCTCGGTAAAGCTGGCCAAACAGCTGGAGGAAAGCTATCAGAAAGACTACGAGGCGATCTCGGCCCGGCTGGATACTAAAAAATACGAGGCCGGGATGGAGGCGCTTAAAGCCCGTTACGAGAAGGCCAAAGGCGATAAGAACTTCGCCAGGCAGGCCAAGGACTACGCCGAGATAGGGAAAGAAGTCAAAAAACTCGCTTCGGATTTCAAGAAGGACAAAGAGGAAACGGAGGCCGCGCTCGCGCGCGCCAAGGACTCTTTCAAAGCCATGGACGAGGCGCGCAGGAAGGACATGGCCGCCGTGATGGCTAAAATGAAATTGCCGTCCATGGACACCCAGTCCATAGCCCGCATGCTCGCAGGCCCCGTGATCGCGGAAAAAACCGCGCAGGCCATGAAGTGGATGACCCTCGCCCGCAAGTATATGCCGGCCAACACGAAGGGCGTGCTGAAGAACGAGGCCGCGCGCGGGCGCGAAGTGCATTTCCCGAAGGAGAGATCCTACCCGACGGTGCTGGTGCGCAAACTTTCTCTGACCGGAGAGCTCGGGACTGAGGATCCGCTGGAATACAGCGGCACAGTGGAGGGTCTGACCACCCAGCCGCAGGTTTACGGCCGGCCTGCCACGATAGCGGTAAAAGGCGCCAAAGGGGCGCGAAGGCTGGATTTCAAGGCCTCGGTGGACGCCACTGGCGAGGAGCTAAAGACGGTATCCGAGCTTTCCTTCTCCGGGATGCCGATGAAACAAATGCAGCTCGGTTCACCGGCCTCCTTGATAGTCGACATAAAGGGCGGCAGCGCGGCTTTTGACGCCTCGCTTAAGACGGCCGGAGAGGAACTGGACGGCAGGGCGCGGGCCCGCCTGGCCGGGGCTTCTTTCAAGGCTAGCGCGGACAAAATAAAAGCGGCGCCGCTTCGCTCTGCGGTAGAATCCTCTTTCGCGGGGCTTACCGCCGCGGTCATCGAGACGGATATCTCCGGCACGATAAAGAGCCCGAGGCTGGCCATAAAGACCGACCTGGCCAACGCCCTGTCCAAGGCTTTTTCCGGGGCACTGGGGGCCGAAGTTAAAAAGGCCCAGGAAGCGGCGCAGAAAAAGGTGGACGAAGCGCTGAAGCCCTACCGGGCGAAACTCGACGATGCGGCCGCGGCCAGGCAGGCGGAGCTGGGGGCAAAACTTAAAGAGGCCGAATCCAGGATATCCGGCGTGAGCGAAGGCTTGCTTAAGAACCTGGTCCCGGGCAAGGCGAAGCTGCCGAAGTTCAAGCTGTGAAGAAAACACCGCTCATGCCGGCGCTCTTCATCGGCCACGGCTCGCCGATGAACGCGGTGCTGGACAATTCTTTCACCAGAGCGATGGCCGCGCTCGGGAAGTCCCTCCCGAGGCCGGAAGCGATACTCTGCGTCTCGGCGCACTGGCTCACCGAAGGCGTACTCCGCCTGAACGGATCCGCCGAATTCGAGACCATCTACGACTTCGGCGGGTTCCCCGGCGAACTTTACAGCATCAAATACGCTCCTCCGCCCGCGGCGAGAGAGGCGGCCAGGACCGCCGCGCTCCTGGAGCCGGCGCCTGTTCTGGAAGGGCGCGGCCTGGACCACGGCGCCTGGACCGTCCTGCGCATGCTTTACCCGGAAGCGGACGTGCCGGTGTACCAGCTGAGCGTCGATTACCCCGCGGAGGGCGGCTGCCACTATGAGCTTGGACGGCGTCTCGCGCCGCTGAGAAAAGAGGGGATACTGATAATCGGGAGCGGGAACATCGTGCACAACCTCGGCCTGATGGACCCGGATATCGAAGCGCCGCCTTTAGCCTGGGCCAGGCAGTTCGATCTGAAAGTTAAGGAATATATCGATACGGGAAGAAGGGCGGACTTGGCGGATTACGCCGCGCTGCCCGGCGGGCTCCGCGCCGTCCCGACCCCGGACCATTACTGGCCTTTCCTGACGGCGCTGGGGGCCGGCCTCGAAGACAAGGCCTCCTATCCCTACGAGGGCTACCAGCACGCCTCCCTCTCCATGCGCGCCGTACTTTTCGGCTGACCGGCCAGCGCCAGCTTTACCGGGAGGGCGCCGGCGCGTGGGCCAGGCAATAATTTTTCAGAATGAACTCTTCCGAGCCGGGAGTGATCTTGCGCTGCTTGCAGATCTCGGAGTTGGGGGGGCAGAACCTGGCCAGTTCGTCGTTGGCGGCGACATGGCCCTGGCAGTTGTCGCAGATAGCGGAGAGCGTCTTCATGACGTGCTTGCGCTTTTCTTCCTGCAGCAAATTCATAAATTTCTTAACGTCGTCCTTCATGCGCCCCGCGAAGGTGCGCGTGGGATAGACCAGGCTTACCCTCGGCTTGCACAGCTTGGGCCAGGAATCGGCCATGGCGCCGCTCCCTCCGAAGATCGTCTGCGTGCGGCTGATCACCAGCGCCCGTTCGGACTTCGGGGCGGGGGAAGCGGGGGAATACTTGCTGTGCGAGGTGAACCCGGCGAAAAGGTCCAGGTCGGACATACAGGCCGACATATCAGGGTAGACCCGCCCGCGCTCCGGGCCGGTTATAAAGGCGCCTTTGGCGTCGCCCTCGCCGACAAAAAAGAAACCGAGCACGCCGGGGCGCATCAGGCTCTCCATCACTTCCCCGGCGCTGAGACCGGTATAGCCTTCCACCTTGGCATTGGGGTAGAGCACCGGTAGCCCGTCCGAGAGTATGCCCCCGATATCGCTGCAGGCCTTGCTGCTTATAACGTCCTTCATCTTTCCCCCTGGCGAACAGCTGCCCAGGTAGACCAGGAATTTGCCGGAGGCACAGAAATTAAGGGGCGGGACCTCCGCTCCCTGCTGGCCGAAAGCCCGGAATTCCGCCCGCGAGGGCGCGGCCAGCAGGACCAGGAGGGCGAATATCTTTATCATCCCTTGACTCCGGCCAGCGCTGCGTCGAGCGCGGCTTTGATGGCGGAGGAGGCCGGCGCCGACGGGCTTTCAACGGCGTAGGCCTTGCCGGCGTCACCGGCGTCCACCATCGGCGGGGCGAAAGGTACGCTGCCGAGGAAAGGGACGCCCATTTCTTCCGCGGCGCGGCGCCCGCCGCCGGTCTTGAAAAGGTTTATCTCCTTCGCGCAGTGGGGGCAGTCGAAGGCGGTCATGTTCTCCAGGATGCCGAGCACGGGGATCCCCACCTGCTTGAGGAAGTTAACCGCCTTCCGCGAATCGAGCAGGGCCACTTCCTGGCCGGTGGTTACTATGACCGCGCCCGTCATCTCCGGGATAAGCTGGCAGATCGTAAGCGGCTCGTCGCCGGTGCCCGGGGGGGCGTCTATGACGAGGGCGTCCAGGTCTCCCCAGTTCACGTCGGAGAGGAACTGCCTGAGGACCGTGAGCTTGATGGGGCCGCGCCAGATAACTGGGGCATCCCCCTCTTTCATGATGGAGCCCATGGAGATCATCTTGAGGTTTGGCGCCACTTCCAGCGGCTGTATGAATTTCCCGTCCGAAACATGGGACTGGCCTTCCTGCCCGGTCATGCGGGCGATAGAGGGTCCGTGGATGTCAATATCTAGAAGACCGGTTTTCAGACCCCGGGCGGCGAGGAGCGAGGCGAAGTTGACGGAAATGGTGCTTTTGCCGACCCCTCCTTTATTGCTCATCACCAGGATCTTGAGCCTGATGCGGGCCAGGTTTTCTTTGATAAGCGATTCGCGGTGATCTATGTGGACTTTATGCATAAAAGCTATTAAGGGCTCGCAGTAAAATATTAGGACCATCTGGCTGAGTCGATTTTGGAGCGAGCCGAAGCGGCGTGAAGCGACGCGTACTATACGTACGTTAGCGGAACGCCGCGAAGGCGCAGCCCAAAAGCGGCCAGCCCGCACAGGGAGAGGCCCATCTTTGAACCGGCTGCCGCGTTGCTCCTCGCCGGTATGATCGTTCGTCGCGCCTTGCATCCGGCTCAAATATAGGCCTCCAGATGGCCCTAATATTTTACTGCGAGCCCTAACTTGCGTCACCGTTATAATACAAAAATTTTGTTATAATTGAACTGTTAAATTTAGCGGCGGCCGCCCTGAGGGCATAGCCTTGATGGCGGCACTAGCATAGCTTCGGAGGTACGATGAAACCGATTAAAACACCACGGCAGGCTGTTGAGAACATGAAGGACGGCTGCTCGATAATGATAGGCGGCTTTATTTCCTGCGGGCGGCCCGCCGAAGTTCTCGAGGCCATCTACGAAAAAGGCATAAAGGACCTGACCATCATCTCCAATGACACCTCCAAAGAGGAAACCGGGATCATCAAGCTGGTCATGGCGGGGAGAGTGACTAAATTTATCGGCTCCTACATCGGGATGAACCGGATAATGGGCGAGAAGATGAAATCCGGCGAGGTGAAGATAGAGCTTGTGCCGCAGGGAACGTTCGTCGAGAGGATCCGCGCCGCGGGCGCCGGCCTCGGCGGCGTGCTTACGCCGACCGGGCTCGGGACCGCTATCGCGGAGGGGAAAGACGTACTGACGGTGGACGGCCGCAAATACCTGCTTGAAAAACCCCTGAGGGCCGACTTCGCGGTAGTCAGGGCGAACAAGGCCGACAAGTACGGGAACGGCTTCTCCGCCGGCTCCTCCAAGAATTTCAACGCCGCGATGGCGATGGCGGCCGCCCACGTGATACTCGAAGCGGAAGAGATAGTCGAGCCTGGACAGCTCGACCCTGAAAAAGTGACTTTTCCTTGCGTTTTCATAGATACTCTGGTGAAGGTTTCGAAAGCCGTCGCGAAAGGGGTGAACTAAAATGGATGATAATATGAGGCTCAGGATAGCGAAAAGAATAGCGAGGGAACTGCCGGAAAACTCGATAGTCAACCTCGGCATCGGGATCCCCACCCTGGTCAGCAATTTTATCCCGGAGGGCAAAGGGATACTCCTGCACTCCGAGAACGGCTATATCGGCCTTGGGGCGCCCGCCGCGCCCGGGCAGGAAGATCCGAACCTGGTGAATGCCGGCGGCCAGGCGGCCACCCTGGTGCCTGGCGGCTGCTGCTTCGATTCCTCGATGTCTTTCGCCATCATCCGCGGCGGCCACCTGGACTATACGATCCTGGGCGCCCTGGAAGTGGACGAAGAGGGGAACCTGGCGAACTATACCATCCCCGGGAAATTCATCCCGGGTATCGGCGGGGCCATGGACCTCTCCGTGGGCGCCAAGAACGTGGTCATAGCGATGGAGCACGTCAGCAAACACGGCGAACCGAAGATCGTGAAGAAATGCACCCTCCCGCTCACCGCGCCGAAAGAGGTCAATCTCATCGTCACCGAAATGGCGTTCATAAGAGTGACGCCGGCGGGGCTGGTCCTTGAAGAAATAGCCGAGGACACTACGGTGGAAGAAGTGATAAAGAACACCGGGGCCAAACTTATAATAGCCGAGAAGCTCGGCCGCTTTTAGCCGCGAATAGCGCGCGGAAGTTTTTCACCAGCCTGTCCGCCATCGGATTCGGCCATCTCCTTTTCCGCGTGATAAGATAGACCGATTCATAGATCCCGAAAGCCCGGCTGGCGGCGATAACTTTCAGCCGTCCGGCCGGAAGGCTTGACGCTACGGTATATTCATTGATCGGCGCGATGCCGCGCCCGGCCATCGCCAGGCGGCGCGCCAGCTCCACATCCTGAACTTCAGCCACCACATTAGGCCGGATATTCCATTGGGCCAGGGCCTCCTGCACCTGGTGATAGACCTGGCTCGGCAGGGAGGGGAGGATAAAGGGCGCTCCGTCCAGGTCGGCCGGGATCTTTTGGCAGCGGGCCGCCACTTTCCGGGAGGCCGCAAGGACGACAGGGACCTTCGCTATAAGATGGTTGAAGATAGCCCCCTGGTCCGGGCCCCGCATGCTTACGTCGGAGAGAACGACGTCCAGCTTCTGCTGGCTCAGCCCCGCGACAAGCTCCCCAAGACTGCCTTCCTGGACGCACACGCGCGGCAGGTCGGCGTCCTTAAGCAGACATTCTATCAGCGCGTGCCCGAAGGCGCGCGGCGTCCCGTTCAGTATCCCCACCTGGATGGCGCTGCGGCCCGGCTGCGGCCTGTCCTTTATGGCGTCCTGAAGCTCCCTCCCCATCTCAAAAATGCTCTCGGCGTAGCCGAGCACCATCCTGCCCTTCTCCGTCAGGTGAAGCCGCTGTTTTTTCCGCTCGAAGAGCTTCCCGCCCAGAGAAATCTCCAGCTGCATCAGCTGGGCGCTCAGCGTGGATTGCGCCAGCAGGAGGGTTTTGCAGGCCCTGCTGATGCTTCCTTCCCTGGCGATCGTGTAGAAATAATAGAGATGGTGGTAGTTTATAGGTATCATAGTTTTATACGATTATATTCTACTAAATTATCTATTTTACCCATATGCACCGGCTCTGCTATACTTTTTATTAAGCGGTGCGGCAGCCGCACAGTTCGGACAGGGACTATTTTATGGCGCATTTCATGCAATACCTGAGACCGGTAAGGACCGCCTCGGACATCCCGCAGGGCTTGAGGCACACCCCTCTCGACCGGCTGATCGAGTACCACAATTGCGCCCGGCCGCCGAGGAAGCACCATAAGGCCGAAGTGCTCGTCTGCATGTGCATGGACAATAAGAAACAGCTGAGCCTGCCCGATAACTTCGCGTACATACTCCGGACCGGCGGGGGGAATATGCGCTATAACGAGTTCAAGATCTCCTACGCGGTGGGGATAGGCGGGGTACGGCATGTCGCCATGATAGCGCACGATAACTGCGGGATGGTGAATCTGGCCTCGAAGCGCGGCAAATTCGTTTCCGGGCTGGTGAAGAACGGCGGCTGGACCCGCAAGGACGCCCTGCGCCATTTTCTGAAGAACGCCCCGCGCTTCGAGATCGGCAGCGAGATAGACTTCGTCAGGGTCGAGGCAAAGCGCCTTAACCTGAAGTATCCCAGCGTAAAAGTGCTGCCGATGTTCTACCGCATGGCGGACAAGAAACTTTACCTGCTAAAGGCTCCTTAGCGGTTGTAGGTCTTATATTGATAAATATATTTAAAAGGCTTGCCCGGTGTTAATTGACAACAAAATTGGCTTAGTGGTAATATAACTTTAGCCCTGTTCAGCGGTTCACCCGGCAAACAGGGCGAAGATTCTACGGAGGACTCCAACATGGGAAAGAAATACAAGATAGCGTGGCTGCCGGGCGACGGCGTAGGCGTCGAAGTGATGGAAGCGGCGAAGATCGTTCTTGACCGCGTAGGACTGGACGCCGAATATCCCCACGGCGACATAGGCTGGGAATTCTGGTGCAAGGAAGGAGATTCTTTCCCCCAGCGCACTATCGACCTCCTCAACAATGTGGACGCCGCGATGTTCGGCGCTATCACCTCCAAACCCGTAAAGGACGCGGAAAAAGAACTGATACCCGCCCTCCAGGGAAAAGGCCTGGTCTACCGCTCTCCCATAGTGCGAATGCGCCAGATGTTCGACCTCTACAACTGCCTGCGCCCCTGCAAAGCCTACCCCAAGAATCCCCTTAATTATAAAGAGGGCATAGATATAGTCGTGTTCCGCGAGAACACCGAGGATCTTTACGCCGGCGTAGAATTCAATACCGTTCCGGACAAACTGCGCGACGTCCTGGCCGAGCTCTCTCCCGCCTTCAAGGCTTTCAAGGGCCTGAAGAGCGACGAATACGCCATCTCCTGCAAGATCAACACCAAGAAGGGCTCGGAGCGCATAGTGCGCGCCGCCTTTGAATTCGCCCGCAAGTTCGGCCGCAAGAAGGTCACCGTGGTCCACAAGGCGAACGTCGTGCGCGCCACGGACGGGCTGTTCTTCGAAATGGCGAAGGCCGTGGCGAAGGACTTCCCCGAGATAAAGATGGACGACGCGAACATCGACGCGATGACCATGTGGCTGCTCAAGAACCCGTTCAATTACGACGTGCTGGTGGCCCCGAACCTTTACGGCGACATCATCTCCGACCTGAGCGCGCAGATGGTCGGCGGCCTGGGCTTCGGCTGCTCCGCCAATATCGGAACCAAGCTCGGCGTGTTCGAACCCTCCCACGGCTCGGCGCCCAAGTACGCCGGCATGTACAAAGTAAACCCCATCGCCACGATACTTGCGGCCAAGATGATGCTCGACTGGCTGGGCGAGACCGCCAAAGGCAAGCTCGTAGAGGACGCCACGGCCGAAGTAATTGCCGAGGGCAAAGTGCGCACCTATGATGTGGGCGGCTCGGCCTCGACCCTCGACATGGGCAAAGCCATAGCCGACAAATGCGCCGTAGCGGCAAGATAATGGATGCGGCATCCGGGAAACCGTCGCGCGTAGTCCTGCACGAGGTGGGACCGCGCGACGGGCTGCAGATGGAGAGCCAGGTCGTACCCCTTGAGAAAAAGGAGGCCTGGCTGCGCGGCCTGATGGAGTCGGGCGTGGATATAATCCAAGTCGGCTCTTTCGTGCACCCGGTCAAGATGCCGCAGAT
>CAZUQT010000027.1:0-22757 GCA_964622585.1 uncultured Elusimicrobiaceae bacterium
CCGGTTGCATAGCCCGGCGGGCGAACACGGAGTGAGGCCACGGTGTGGCCGAACGTGTTTTGCGTTCCGGCCCGCACGGTAGGCCGCCCAGCCGCCTGGCGCTTGACCAGATTCCTGCGCTGTGGCAGGGCCCGACTTTACATATCGCGCCCCTGCTTCCATCGCGCAATATTAGAATCTTTTAATGTTGTACTAAGGTTGTTTTAATGGGGAGGTTGCTAGACTATGGGTGCAGGCAGAAAATCTTTTGGAGGAAACTAAAATGAAAAAGTACATACTCGCAGCCGTAACGCTCGCCGCTTTCGCGGGGATGAGCTTCGCGCAGGCCCCGGCCGCCCCGGCCAAGGCCGAGAAGCCCGTTGCCGCCAAGCACGCGAAAGCAGTCGTCGAGAACTTCACCGGCGACATCAGCGCCATCGACGCCGCCACGAACATGATCACAGTAAAGGACGCCAAGGGCGTTGAGAAGCAGTTCACCCTTGAGGCCGCCAAGCTGGCCGGCCTGGCCGTAGGCGCCAAAGTGAAAGTCACCGTGAAGGACGGCAAAGCCACCGTGAAGCCCATACAGAAACACGAGGGCAAGCACGCGGGCAAGAAAGCCGAGGCCAAGAAGCCCGAAGCCGCCGGCAAGTAATCACAGACAGCGGCCAAAAATAACCGGCCGGGGTTGACCCGGCCGGTTCCATTTTATAGCAAGAGCCGCCCCGCGCGGGCCTCCCGCCTTAAGTTCCATGGAGCAGCAGCCTGGCCTTTATGGATTTGCCGAGCGAGTCTATGTTTATAGGCTTCGAGACATAGTCAAAAGCTCCCAAGCCCAGGCATTCGCGCGCAAGCTCTTCGTCCTCGTTGCCGGTTATCATAATAAAACCCGTCCCCGGCATTTCCGGCGCCAGTTCTTTAAGCACTTCCACGCCGTCTTTTTTCGGCATGGCGATATCGAGCAGAATTATTTTGGGCCTGCGGGCGCGCGCGAGCTCGAGCGCCTCGGTCCCGTCCTTCGCCTCCAGCACTTCATAAGCCAGCGAAGACAGGAACCGGTTCAGAACTCTCCTGATCTCGTCGTCGTCGTCGGCCACGAGGACAACGGCAGCGCCCGGAGGCGCCGGCGCGTTTTTGGCCGCCGGCCGCGGCGCGGGTCTAGCCGCCGCGGGCGCCCCCGTCACGGGCGGCGTTCCCAGAAGGCGGTCCACCGCCGCAAGCACGGGGGAAAGCCCGTCGCTTTTGGAAAGGAAAGCGGCCGCGCCGCCGCGGAGGTAGGCGCCGACCTCCTCCGGGTCGTCGTAGCCGCTGAGGATCAGTATCGGGACGCTTTTCGAGACCTCGCGTATTTTGTCGAAAACCCCGGAGCCGGACAGAACGGGCAGGTCGCGGTCCAGAACCACCAGGTCCGGCAAAGCGTTCTTGAAGACCTGCACCCCGTTGGCCCCGTCGGCCGCGGTAAGCACCTCGTGCCCGGCGCGCATAAGGAAAACGGAAAGCGCGTCCCGCACTATGCCGTCATCGTCTATAATGAGTATCTTTGCCATATTTGTGATTGTATATTATTCCGCTAAGCCCTTGCCTGTCCGGCCGGGGCGTCCAGCACGGTGCGCACCTTCGCCGCCAGCCCCTCCACGGTGAAAGGTTTGTAAATAAAAGACAGGTTCTCCTCCAGCACGCCGTGCTTCAGGATGGCATCTTCGGTGTAGCCGGACATATAGAGGGTCCGCCCCGCCATATTCCGCTTAGCAAGTTCGCGGGCCAGCTCTCGGCCGGTCATGCCCGGCATGACGACGTCGGTCAGCAGCAGGTCCACTGGCTTCCCGTGCTTTTCAAGTTCCTTCAGCGCTTCCGCGCCGCCGCCGGCGGCCAGCACCAGGTAGCCGCTGGTTTCAAGGACCCTCCTTGCAAGCCGGCGCAGGCTCTCCTCGTCCTCCACCAGCAAGACCGTCTCCCCGCCTTTCGCGGCGCCGGCGGGCCGCCCTATTTTAGCGGCTTCCTCCTCCGGCAAAGCCGCTTTATGGCACGGGAAGAAAATACGGAACTGCGTTCCTTTGCCCGGGGCGCTCTCCACTTCGACATCGCCGCCGCTTTGCTTCACAATACCGAAAACGGTGGAAAGGCCAAGCCCGGTGCCCTTGCCCTGCTCCTTCGTAGTAAAGAAAGGTTCGAAAATATGCTTTTTTACTTCCGCGGTCATGCCGGTCCCCGTGTCGCGGACCATCAGGCAAACAAGCGGCCCCCGCCGCAGCTCCGGGTGCGCTTTGGTCAGTTCTTCCGACTCCTCCAGCACCTCCGTGGACAATTCTATAGTCCCGCCGCCGGGCATGGCGTCGCGGGCGTTCACGACAAGGTTCGCCATCACCTGTTCTATCTGCCCGGTATCCACCAGGACCATGCACGGCGCGGCCGCCAGTTTTGTCTCAAGGGACAGGTCTTCGCCTATAAGGCGCCGGAGCATATTGGTCATGTCCGACACGCACTTGTTCATATCGGTCACCTTGGGCGTCATTATCTGGCGCCGGCTGAAAGCGAGGAGCTGCATGGTCAGCGCCACGGCGCGGTCCGCCGCCGTCAGGATCTCCTTCACGTCCTGCAGCTTCGGGTCCTGGGGCTCAAGGTCTTTACGGAGGAATTCCCCGTAGCATTTGATGGCGGTGAGGATATTGTTAAAATCATGCGCCACACCGCCGGCGAGCTGGCCGACCGAATCCATCTTCTGCGAGTGGAGCAGCTTGGCCTCGGTCTGCTCATGTATGATATTCTCCGCCATGATATCGGTGGCGTGTTTTATGAACCGCCGCTGGCTTTCGGACAGCGCCACGCCTTCCCTCAGGTAGAGGTTCAGGACGCCGAGCACCTGGACGCCGGGGGCGATAGGAACGCAGTAATGGCCGTGCGGCTTTATGCCCTCGTAAGTATTTTGATGTTCGGCGCAGAGCCCGCTGGTTTCCACTATCCGCCCGGTCTGAGCGGCCCTGCCGCACAGGCAGTGTCCCAGCGGCACGGTAGAGCAGGACGCCAGCAACTGCGGGGGCAAGCCCTGCTGGGCCGCCATGGAAAGCTCCCCGCCCTTTGGGTTCATAAGGAAGATGACCCCCCGGGGCTGCACGGCCAGCCAGGGGAGCCCGAACAGGACCTCAAGATGGCTTTTCAGTTTCTCGCGCAGCGGGATATTCGCCAGCGAATGCTGAAGCATGGCGTTGAGGACTCCCTGCATTTCGAAGTTTTCCCTTCTCTCGGCCTCCGACCGCTTGCGGTCGGTAATATCCTGGCAGGTACCCACGGCGCGCATCAGGCCTCCTTTTTCGTCCTTAAATATCCGCCAGCACTCTTCCACCATCTTTACGCGGCCGCCGGGAGTAACGATCCTGTGCTCTATCGCATTGAAAATATTTTTCCCCTCGAGCGACGCGGCAAAAGCAGCGTCGACTTTTTCCCGGTCTTCCGGATGAACGAATGACAGGAAGCCCTGGTGGGTCGGATGAAAATCAGCGGGGTCTATCTCGAAGATCCTGAATATCTCCGCTGACCACTTCACCGTAAGGTCCGGCAGCATGGTTTCCCAGCTGCCTATCTTCGCCACCGCCTGCGCTTCGTTCAGCCGCGCTTCGCTCAGCCTAAGCTCTTCTTCCGCCCGCTTGCGCTCGGTAACATCGGAAAAGACCGTTATGAACTGCCCCTGCCGGGGGCTGAAAACCGTAACAGAAAAGAATTTGCCCGGTATTCCCTCTATTTCCTGCAGGTGGATGGTTTTCTGGTTCAGCGCGACATGGCCGTAAGCTTCTATCAAGTCTGGTTTTGTATCGGGCCGAACCTCGAGCGCGGTGCGGTTTATTATGGCTTCGCGTTTCAGGCCGGTGAATCTTTCGAAAGCGGGGTTAACTTCCAGGAACCGGTAGTCCACCGGCTTGCCGGCTTTGTCGCAGATTATTTCGTGAGAGGCGAAGCCTTCCTCCATCCGGGAGAAAAGTTCGCTGTAGCGGCTTTCCGCGGTGGCCTGGGCCGCCTCCGCGCGCAACCGCTCATTGGTTTCCCTGCGCAGCTCATAGGTGCGCTCGTCCACCAGGGTTTCCAAGTGCTCGCGGTGCATCTCAAGCTCCCGCCTGTTACTGTCCAGCTCAAGGAAGATCCTGACCTTGGCCAGGAGAACCTCCGGAGAATACGGCTTGGTTATATAGTCCACGCCGCCGGCGTTATAACCCTTGAACATATGGTGCTCGTCATCGTAGGCGGCAGTAAGGAAGATTATGGGGAAAGGCTTCTTATCCAGTTCTCCGCGGATATATCCTGCCAGCTCAAAGCCGCTCATACCGGGCATCTGCACGTCAAGGAGCCCCAGGGCGAAATCATTATGGAGGGTCGCGGTAAGGGCTTCGTTGCCGCTTGCCGCCTCGACGATGTCGGCGTCCACCGCTTTCAGCACCAGCCGCAGGGCGACCAGGTTTTCTTTCTTGTCGTCCACTATAAGGATCTTTTGTTTTTCATTCATACGCGCTGCCCCCGGAATATGCCGGGTGAATTTCAGTTTTTTACTTCACCGCAAAGCCCGGCCAGGAATCGCCCTATCTCCCCGGCCTTCAACACTTCCATGACCGCCCCGGCGTCTATGGCCGCCTGCGGCATGACCGGGGACTCGGCGTCTGCCGGGTCCTGCGCTATGGTCAGGCCGCCGGCCTCCCGGACGGCGCGCATGCCTTTAGCCCCGTCCGCGTTCGAGCCCGAAAGGATGACCGCCACCACGCCCGGCCCCCAGGCCAGCGCGGCGCTTTCAAAAAGCACGTCGATGGAAGGCCGCGACCAGTTCACCCTTTCGTCCACGGAAAGGCTTATGGTCCCGTCCCTCTCGACCAGCATATGGTAATCGGCGGGGGCGGCGTAAATTTTACCCCGCTCTATCGGCTCTTTATCGCATGGCTCCACCACCTGGAGCCGCGCTACCCGCCCGAGGTGTTCGGCGAAGCGGCCGCCGTCCGTCTGGTGCAAATGCTGGACGACCAGGACAGGCAGGGGGAAATCCCCGGGAAGCGCCGCGAAGACAAGCCCGAGTGTTTCCATGCCGCCGGACGAGGCGCCGATGACTACGGCTTTATAGCGCTTCCCGTTCTCTTTCATAGCGCCGCTTTCCTTTTATAGATCCGCTCCTTTTTGTCCACTACTTCATACAGACCGTTCACTTCGCTGAACCGCAGGTCCTCCTTGGTTCCGAGGCAGAGAAAGCCGCCGCTTACAAGGCTCTCCGTGAAAAGCCGCAGCGCCCGGTTCTGCAGTTCGCGGTTGAAATAGATAAGGACGTTCCGGCAGAAAACCAAATGCATCTCACCGAAGGCGCTGTCGGCGGCCAAATTATGGTTGGTAAAAACTATGCGCTCCCTCAGCTCCGCGTTCATAGCGGCCGCGCCGTAGCGGGAGTGGTAATATTCGGAGAAAGAGGTTTTCCCCCCCGCCGCCTGGTAATTCTGCGTGGCTTCCTTCATCCTGGCGGCCTCATAAACGCCGCCGCGGGCCCGCTCCAGGGCCTCGTCGTTAAAGTCGGTGGCATAGATGGTCGCGCGGTCGTAGATCTTTTCCTCTTTGAGGATGATGGCCAGCGAGTAAACCTCCTCGCCGGTAGCGCAGCCGGCGTGCCAGATCTTGAAATGGGGCCAGGTCCTGAGCAGCGGGACTACCTGCTCCCTTACCGCGCGGTAGAACTGCGGGTCCCTGAACAGCTCGGTCACCGGGACGGAAAAGTTCCGGGCCAGGCGGGAGAAGAGTTCGCGGTCGTTCAGAACTTTGAGGGCCATTTCAGACACGGACTCAAATCCTCCCGCCGCCATAAAAGCCCTGATCCTCCGCTCCGCGGAAGCCCTGGCATAAGAGCGGAAATCATAGCCGTACTTCCGGAAAACGGCTTCCAGCAGCAGGCCTATCTCTGTCTCCTCCACGGGTTTGTCCACGTTCTTATGTTCCTCGCCCGCCGGCGCTTATCTGCAGATCCAGACGCGCATCATCGAAAGCAGCCGCTCCTGGTCCACCGGCTTCGGCAAATAGTCGTTAGCCCCCGCGGCCAGGCATTTCTCCCTGTCTTCCGGCATTGCCTTGGCTGTAAGCACTATGATCGGCAGCTTCCTGAACTTCTCCTGGGCGCGGATGCTCTTCATCGTCTCATAGCCGTCCAGCACGGGCATCATCACGTCCATCAGCACCAGATCGGTGTCGGGGTTCTCGGCAAGCAGTTTCAGCCCCTTCTCGCCATCCTCCGCCTTGAGCGTCTTTATGCCGTGCTCGGTAAGCAGGCGCGACATCGCGAAAGTAGTGCGCATATCGTCGTCGACTATGAGCACTTTTTTACCCAACAGGACCTGGTCCGCATTATGCAGGTCCCTGATCATCTTGCTTTGTTTTTCCGGCATCGCGCTGACCATCCGGTGCAGGAAAAGCGAGACCTCGTCCAGCAGGCGCTCCTGCGAGCGGACGTCTTTTATCACTATAGCCTCGGCGCGCTCTCGGAAAGCCGCTTCTTCCTCGCGGGTAAACTCGCGGGCGGTATGAATGATGACCGGCGGGACGCTGATGCCCTCCCTCTCCAGCGTTTTCAGAAGCTCCATGCCGTCTATATCTGGAAGTCCTATGTCCATCACCACGCAGTCATAGCCGCCGGCGCGCAGCGCCTCCAGCGCCTTGGCGCCGGTCTCCACCCCGTCCACTTTAACATCGCGGCCGCCTATCAGTTCGAGGATCCTGCCGCGCATCTCCGCGGCATTCTCCACCACCAGCACGCGCTTTGCTTTGCCGGCCCAGGCATGCTCGAGCTTGCGGAAAGTTTCTTCCAGGCCCTGCTGGGAGAGCGGTTTTACCGCATGACCTACGGCGCCCCGGCGGGCGGCCTCGGCCGAATTTTCTTCAGCGGAGACTATATGCACCGGGATATGCCGGGTGTTGATATTCTCCTTCAGGGCGCCCAGCACGGACCAGCCGTCCATGCCCGGCAGGTAAATATCCAGGATCACGGCCACCGGGAGATATTTTACGGCCAGCTCCAGCCCGGCTTCGCCGGTCGTGGCCAGCAGGCATTTAAAACCCCTTTCGCGGCATTTCCCGTAAAGCAGTTTGGCGAAGTTAACATCGTCCTCTATGACCAGCATTACCTTATCGCCTTTATCAAGGTCCCCGCGGTCATCAGCCGGCTGCGCGGCGGCCGGGCTCTGCGGCGCGGCCCCGCTCTCTCCCGCTTTGCGGGAAACAGCCGCGGCGATATCGTCCGGCCCGGCGGCGCGGTGAGAAGGCGCGGCCAGGGGAAGGTACAGGGTAAAGACCGAGCCTTTGCCCGGCTCGCTATCCACCTTTATCTCCCCGCCTAAAAGGCGGGCAAGCTCCCGCGAGATAGAAAGCCCGAGGCCCGTGCCCCCGTATTTTCTTGCCGTGCCGCCGTCCACCTGCTGGAAAGCCTCGAAGATGCGGTGCTGGTCGGAAGGGCTTATTCCTATGCCCGTATCCCGCACCTCTATACCCAGGCACCCGGCGGCGGACAGGCCGCTCTTCGAAAGGTCGGCGCCGGGAGCGGGGCGGAAGAAAGAGAGCGAGACGCTCCCTTTATCCGTGAACTTGAGAGCGTTGGAGACCAGGTTCTTGATGACCTGCTCCACCCGCTTGCGGTCGCTTACTATCTCCGCCGGGGCGTCGGCGCGCACCTCCACGTTCAGCTTAAGGCCCTTATCCTCGGCCATATGGCCGAAAAAGGCGCTCGCGCCTTCGGCAAGTCCGCTTACGGGCACCGGCGCGGTCTTAAGCTCCATCCGCCCGGCTTCTATTTTAGAGAGGTCCAGGATCTCGTTTATGAGGCTTAGCAGGTCGTTTCCTCCGCCGTAAATTATCCTGGCGGCTTCCACCTGTTCCGCAGTAAGGTTGCCGGCTTTATTTTCCTTTAGCGACTGGGCCAGAAGCAGGAGGCTGTTCAGCGGGGTGCGCAGTTCATGCGACATGTTCGCCAGGAACTCGCTTTTATACTTGCTGACCAAAGCCAGGTCGGCGGCTTTTTCCTCTATCTCCTGTCTCGCCGTCTCCACGTCCCTGTTCTGCCGGTCCAGGAGATTATTCTTTTCTTCCAGCTCCTCATTGGTGACCTGCAGCTCTTCCTGCTGGGCCTTCAATTCCTCTTCGGAAGCTTTCAGCGCCTGGGCCTGCTCGTTCAAGGCCTCATTGGCTACCTTGAGCTCCTCCTGCTGGGACTGGAGCTCCTCTCCCTGGGCCTGCGACTCCTCCAGGCTCCGCGACAGTTTCAGGCGGGACTCCGCGCCTTCAAAAGCCACTGCTATGGCCGGCATGGCTTTATCAAGATACTCCATATGCATGTCGTTCAGTTCATTGAGGGAGCCGATCTCGATAACGCCCTTAACGCGCCCCTCGTAAATACAGGGGGAAACGCAGATAAAGCGCGGGACGCGCCCGCCCAGGCCTGAGAGGACTTTAAAATAATCTTCCGGCGCGTTCTTCACCAGTATCTGCTTCTTTTCCAGGGCGGCCTGTCCCACCAGCCCCTCGCCCGGCCTGAAAGTTTCGGGCTGGTCTTTGCGCCCGCTGTAGGCATAGCTCCCGGTAAGCGCGTAAGACGAACTATCGCTCTCCTGCGCCAGGTAAACGGCGCCTACCTGAACGCCTAAATAGTTTGAGATTTCGGAGATAACTTTGGCGGCGAGGTCGGAAGGGTCGGGATCTCCGACCATGGCCAAATTGAGCCGGGCTATCCCGGACTTAAGCCAGTCCGCCCTTTCAGCGGAATCCCTGTTCTCGCGCAGCCTGGCGGCCATCGCGTTGAAAGCCTGCATCAGTTCGCCCAGCTCATCCCCACGCTTCTCGACCGCGGAAAGATCCGCGGCCAGGTCGCCCGAGGCTATGCGGTTAACGGCAAGAACTAAACGGGTCAAAGGCCTGGTAACGCCCATGGACAGAAGAAAGACCATAATCAAGGAGAGCACTATGGCCAGTGCGCCCATGGTGAGCGTAGCTTTGCGGGAAAAGCGTATTGCCTCGTCCACCTCCCTGAAGTGCATATTATTGCGCTCCATATTGTGGGCCACCAGAACGTTCGTGTCGTCTATCCAATGCTTGACCGCGGGATAAGCTTTGCTTTCCATCTCGACCACCGCTTCGGCGGGTTTTCCGGCCAGGGCCAAAGCTATAACCTTGTCCTGCAGCGGAAAAGCCGCAGCCGCGGAATCTTTCAGGTCGCCGAAAACCAGCAGCCCCCTGGAATCATCACGGATCATAAGCTTTTCCAGCTTCGCGGAGTTTTCGGAGTAAAATTTTCTTTTTCCGGCCAATTCAGAGATGAATTCCAGCGCGTGTTTATTCCCGGCGGAGCGGTATTTTGAAAGAATAATGCTCCTGACAAGGATAGCCGAATCCCTCGCCGAATCACACATATTATTGCCCAGCTCGATGCGGACATTATTGACGTTTATTATTTTATCCAGGTCTCTCTGCGTTACCTGCGACTGGCGCAGGTCTACGATGATAATAGCCGCCATCAGCCCTATAATAAGGCCGAAGGCCCACGTCAGCCGCGCGCCGACTTTCATATCCCTGAGCATGTTGAATTCCCCCCCCCGTTGTTAAATATGACGGAACAACCCCGCTTTTTATTGCGCGGTTACTTCTCAAATACCGGAAGCGGGCAGGTACAGCGTGAATTCGCTGCCCCGGCCGGGTTCGCTTTTTGCCTCTACCCAGCCATTATGCTGCTTGGCCAGGCCGTAAAGCAGCGCGAGCCCGAAGCCCGCCCCAAGGCCTTTTTTACTGGTCGAAAACATCGGTTCAAAGAGATGCTCGAAAGCTTCGGCGCTTATACCCGCCCCGCTGTCGCTGACGGTTATTTTTATGAACAAAGAGCCGGCCTCTTCCGGTTTCGGAGAGTTGATCTCACCGGCCCCTAACCTCACGGCGGAGGAGCTTATGACGGCGGTCCCGCCGCCCGGCATGGCCTCGCGCGCGTTAAGCAGCAAGCCGGCAAGCGCCTGCTCAAAATGGGCGGCGTCGGCTGTTATCCCGGGCAGCCCGGGCTCGAGGCGCTCTTCTATCTTAAATTTTTCATCCTGCGCCAGCTCCGCCCTCTTGAGCGTATTCGCGATCAATTCGCTCACTTCGCACCGCGCCTTGTGCAGCAGCTGCCTGCCGCCGAAAGCGGTAAGGCGTTTCCCGATAGCGGCGGCTTTGGCCACGGAAACGCGTATCTCCTGCAGATCGGCCCTGACCGGGTCATCCGCCTTGACCGCGCCCATCGCGAGCGTGGCGTAGCCCTCTATGGCGCCCAGGATATTATTGAAATCGTGGGCCACCTTGCAGGAGAGCCGCCCGAGCGCCTCCATTTTTTTCTTTTCCGGAAGGCCGCTATCCTCTTTTTTTATTTGTTGGTTCATATTTCAATGATGCTCATGAAGACTGTAAATTAAACTTTCGCCTGCCCGGCGGGTCCGTCCAGGGCCTCCCGCAGTTTCTTCAGCAGCGCCTCCACCGTATACGGCTTGTAGATGAAAGCGATTCCCGGCTCCAGAACCCCGTGCTTGACTATGGCCTCGTCGGTATAGCCGGACATATAGAGAGCCCGGCCGACAAGCTTCCTGCGCGCGAGCTCAAGCCCCAATTCGCGGCCGCTCATCCCGGGCATTACGACGTCGGACATTAGCAGGTCCACCGGCTTGCCGCGCTCCTCCATTAGCTTCAGGGCCGCCTGCCCGTCCGTGGCGACAAGGACTTTATAGCCGCTGCTGAGCAAAATACGCTCACCGAGGCGGCGCAGGCTCTCTTCATCCTCCACGAACAGGACGGTCTCATGGCCTTTTCCAAGAGAGCGATCATCCTTATTTTTATCCTTGTCTTTGGCCTTGTCCCTGGGTTTAGCTTCTTCAAGCGGCAGGTAGACAGTGAAAACAGAGCCTTTACCCTGCTCGCTTTCAACTTCGATATCTCCGCAGCTCTGCTTTACGATGCCGAAAACGGTGGAAAGCCCAAGGCCGGTCCCTTTGCCCTGCTCTTTTGTAGTAAAGAAAGGCTCAAAAAGATGGTCTTTAATTTCTTCGCTCATGCCGCCGCCGGTATCCGCCACCTTCATACAGACCAGCGGCCCTTTAGGCAGGTCCGGCCGCGTATCGAAGAATTCATCGGGCGGGTTGATTATTTCCGTCTTAAGCGTTATTGTTCCGCCGCCGTTCATGGAGTCGCGCGCGTTCAGGGCCAGGTTCATTATGACCTGTTCTATCTGCCCGGGGTCGACGCTGACGGTACAAGGCGATGGATATAATTTTACCTCTATTTTTATCTCTTCGCCTATAACGCGTTTAAGCAGCCTGGTCATGCCGCCCACCAGGCCGTTTATATCCACCACCTGATTCGCCATTATCTGGCGCCGGCTGAAAGCAAGCAGCTGGCGGGTAAGCGCGGCCGCGCGCTCGCTGGCTATTATGATTTCCTTTACATCTTTATGTTTTGGGTCCCCGGGCGCGATATCTTTGGCCAGGAAGCCCGCATTGCACATTATAGCGCTCAGGATATTATTGAAATCATGGGCCACCCCGCCGGCCAGCAGGCCGACGGTCTCCATCTTCTGGGACTGTCTCAGCCGGTTCTCCAGCTTCAGCTGCTCCGTGATATCGCGCTTTACGGCCACATAGTTGATAATTCGGCCCTGCTGGTCGCGCACAGGGGAAATTGTCGCCTCTTCCGTGTACAAGGTCCCGTCCTTGCGCTTGTTCACCATGCGGCCTTCCCAGTTTTTGCCGGAGCTTATTTTCCCCCACAAGTCCTTATAGAAAATCTCGTCCTGCTGGCCGCTCTTGAGCATGCGCGGGTTTTGGCCAATAGCCTCCAGGCTGGTATAGCCGGTAACTTTCTCAAAAGCCGGGTTCACATACTGGATAGAGCCTTCTGTATCGGCGATCACGATCACCTCGCCCGCCTGCTTGATAGCCTTCAGCAGCCTTTCGTGCTCCGCCTCCACTTTTTTTCGCTCGGTGATATCCCGCGCTATGGACAGGACATGGGGGAGGCCCCCATAATCAAAGACCCGGCTGGAAATTTCCACGGGCATGATACGTCCGTCTTTTCCGGCATGCTCTATTTCAAAGACCGCGCGCCCGGAGCTCGCCAGTTCCGCCAGCGCCTCCCGGTGCTTCACCTCCATGCCGGGGGCGTCGATGCCGGACGGGGTCAGCTCCAGCAATTCTTCCCGGCTGTAGCCGAGACGGGTGCAGGCGATCTCATTTACCTCTATAAACTTCCCGGCCTCTCCGGCATGGACCATACCGTGCACAAAGATCGCATCGTTGGAGTTTTCGAACAGCGTCCTGTACTTGACCGTCTGCAGCTCCAGTTTTTTTCTCAGGCGGTACAGCTCTATGTGGGTGCGGACTTTGGCCAGCAGGCTTTCGCGGTCGAAGGATTTTGCGATAAAGTCCACGGCGCCTAATTTAAGGCCGGCGACGCATTCATCCGGGTCCGCGGCGCCCGTCAGAAAAATTACGGGGGTTTCGCCGGTTTTCGGTCCGGCTTTAAGGCGGTTAAAAACCTCGAAGCCGTCCAGTCCCGGCATGCGCACGTCCAGCAGGATCAGCTCGGGAGGCTGCCCCTCCGCCGCGGACAGGGCCAGCGCCCCGCTTTCCGCGACGCGGACCGAATAGCCCTCGCCGGCAAGCATCGAAGATATCAGCTGTAATGAAGCAGCGTTATCGTCTACTACCAGTATATCGCCCTTATTAGCCATTTCCCCCCCCGCTTAGCCCGCCGACAGCGGACCCTATTATCAAAACTTATTATACAATTATTGGCTATAAACTAACCCCGCAAAGCGCGGACTTCCCTAAATCCGCAAATTTAGTAACATATTCTCTGATTCAAAGACCAGGACGGGCCTGATCCCGGCTCAAATACGGCGGAGAATATATGACAAAGGAAGCAAAGAACGACAGCGGCGGGCAGGGCGAGGCTGATAAATATTTCCGCCTCATAGCGGAAAACCTGACCGACATGATAGCGCTGGTGGACATCACCGGCCGCAGGCTTTACTGCACGCCGAACTACAGCTTCCTGGGCGACCCGGAGAAAATGACCGGCAGCGACTCTTTCAGCGACCTCCACCCTGAGGACAAAGAAAGGATAAAGGGTATTTTCTTCGAAACGGTGCGCTCGGGCGTAGGCCAGAGCACGCAGTACCGCCTTGTCCTGAAAGACGGGAGCGTCAGGCATATACAGTCGCAGGGGATAGCGGTCAAGGCACCGGACGGCAAAGTGGAAAAGGTGATAATCGTTTCCAGGGATATAACCGAAGCCAAAGATGCGGCTGAAAAACAGAAAGCCCTGGAGATGCAGCTGTTCCAGGCGGATAAGCTTAATTCGCTGGGAAAGACCATTTCCGGCGTGGCCCACGAGCTGAACAACCCGCTCACCGGGATCATGGGCTTCTGCCAGCTGCTGCTGCGCGACGAGGCCATACAGGAGAATTCCCGCCACCGGGAGGATATAGACACCATCTTCCGCGAAGCGGAGCGCTGCCAGAAAATAGTGCGCAACCTCACCACTTTTGCCAGGAAGCACAAGCCGGAAAAGACCTTTATAGGCCTGAACGGCCTGCTGGAGGATTCCCTGCGCCTGCAGCAGCACCAGCTCGACCTGCACAATATTACCGTTACCAAAGAGCTGGCGCCGGACCTCCCGAAGACGATGGCGGATTTCCACCAGCTTCAGCAGGTGCTGATGAACCTGATCGGCAATGCCCAGGACGCGATGGGGCAGCAAACCGCGAAGAAACTGCTTGCGATAAAAACCAGGAAAATAGGCGGCTTTATCAGCGTCGAACTGGCGGACAGCGGTCCCGGGATACCGGCGGACTGCCTCGGGAACATCTTCGAGCCTTTCTTTACCACCAAGGAGCCCGGCAAGGGCACGGGGCTGGGACTATCCATCTCTTTCGGCATAATCGCGGGGCACGGCGGCAGGATCTGGGCGGAAAACATACCCGGCGGCGGGGCGCGCTTTTCAATTGAGCTGCCTATCGCCGAAGAACCGCCCCCCGGAGATAAAAAGGCCGCCGGCGCGGAGCCCGCGGCCCTGAAGGGCCAGCGCGTACTGATAATAGACGACGAGCAATGCGTAATGGACGTCACGGTAAGGATACTGCGCACCCTGAACCTTTCCCCCGATACGGCGCGCGATTCCGAGACCGCGAGAAAAAAGATCGCGACCGGGAACTACGACGCGGTAGTGTGCGACTACAGGCTGCCCGGCCAGAACGGCCTGGACCTGTTCAAGTGGGCGAAAAACCTGAAGCCGGAACTCGAAAAGCGCTGGATCTTCATCTCCGGTTCCAGCGGCGGCGAAGAGCTTTCAGCGACCGGCCGCCCGGTGCTGGCCAAACCGTTCAGCTTCGAAGCCCTCCAGGAAGCCCTGGGCGAGGTGCTGAAGAAGTAAAGCGCCGTAAGCAAAAAAAGAAGGGCCGGCTCTCAGGCCGGCCCTTCCTTTTATTTCCTCGCTTATTAAGGCTGGTTCATCCAGGTCACGAACTCGTCCCACTGCGAGGCCTTGGCCCACTGCAGGTCGGCGTAACCGTCGCCCAGGGAGCCGTTCGGGAAGTAGGCCGCTATGCCTTTGGCGGGAGAGTAGTCAACCGGGCCGCTCCAGTAGCCGCCGGGGGAGTTGTTGGTGCGGTTGTGCGCGACCAGCTCGCCGGTGATGAAGGTCATCAGGGCCTGGCCGGAAGTCTTTACGGCCTCGCTCTTGGTCTCGGCGAGCACCAGGCGGAGGAAGTCGTAGAGGTCCTTGTTCTCGTCCATCGCGAACTTGACCGCTCCGTCGCGGGCTTTCTTGGCGAGGGCCTTGTCTCCGGAAGCGGTCATCGCGGCGGTGAAGGCGTTGGTAAGGGTCAGCAGCCTGGGCACGGAAGCGGACAGCACGTAGCTCTGGGTAGAGCCGGTCTTCTGCGCCGCGTAGTGGTCGCTGTAAGCGTCCACGGTCAGTTTCGCCAGCTCGGCGCCGCCCATCGCGGGCTTCTTGACCAGGGGGCCAAGCATGTCATTGTAGGTATAGCCGTCGCCGGGCTCGGTTTCCTCGGAGCCTACTATATAGGTGACATAGTCTTTGATCTCGTAGTCCACCTCGGCCATCTGCATCAGGCAGGCGTCGGTGCCCAGCACGTCAAGTTTGCCGATATCTTTCATAGCCAGCCCCAACTGCACGGTATTGATGTGGTTGCCGGACTGCTCGTCGTAGGAGATGCCCTTGGTTATGGGGCGGGCAAGGCTCTTGGTCCAGCCGGCGCCGTGATTGGAGATCACCAGCATATATTTCTTTGCGGGGTAGGTGGCCTTGGCCCATTTGCCGAACTCGGCCAGGGTTTTATAGTCGCCCATATCGGACTGGCCCAGGTCCTGCAGCATTTTGGAGCCCATCGTGTTAGTGTCGGTATCTTTGGTTATAAGGTAGCGGCGCACGCCTTTCCAGTCCCCGTCGGAATCGTCATAGCCGTCTATGCGGCCTACCTGCGCGACCAGGTTCACCTTGTCGGTGGAGCCGATCATCTCCATCTCGTTTAGGTCTTTGAGCAAATAGGGCTCAAGGTCGTTCTTCGCGTTCTCGAAGAACATTATGGTCCATTCGGCCCCGGCTTTGGGCGCCGGGGTCGGCTTGCCGAAGAACCAATCGAGTATTCCGCTCTTGTCCTGGGTGGGTTCGGGAACAGAGACGCCGGAATTGGCGATCTCTTCCTTTATATTAAGGTTCTTGCCGCCGTCGAAGTTAACTTCGGCGGAAGCCAGCGAGGCGAACATGGAAACGGCCACGGCCGACAGTGAGAGTTTGCGTAACATGGATTCCTCCAGGACTTTGCAGATGTTGCGTTTCACATATATAGTTTAGCCTGCCCGGAGATAACCCACAAGGTACAGTGGACCCTTAGTTTTATAGGCCCTTGGGCCTATGCCCCCCAAAAAAGAAGGGCCGGCGGTTAAGCCGGCCCTCCGATTAAGCTAAGTGACAGCTTATTTCGTGTACCAACCTATGAACTCGTCCCACTGCCCGTCCCTGGACCAGGCCAGTTCGGCGTAAGAGGCGTTCGTGTAGTTGGGCATATAGATCGCCAGGCCGTGTGAGTCGCTGTAGGTGCTGTTCACGCGGTTGTGGAGGACCAGGGTCTTGGTAACGTAGTCCTGGAGTGCCTGCGCGGCGGCCTTCACGTTCGCGTCCTTGGAGGAAGCGGCATAGAGGCTGAGGAAGTGCACCAGGTCCTTGTTCTCGGCATAAGCGTAGGACTGGGCGCTGCCCATAGCGGTCTTGATCAGGGCTTTCTCGTTGGCGGCCATCGCGGCGGCCACGAACTTGTTGACCACGGGGATGAAGCCGTTCATCGCGGAGGCCAGCACGAGGCTCTGGGTGTGGTCCTGGGTACCGTAATGGTCGGAGTAAGCGTCCACGGCCAGCTTGCCGAGTTCGGCGCCGAGCATGGTGGGCTTCGCTACGAGGGGTCCGAGCATCAGGTTATAGGTATAACCGTCGCCGGGTTCGGTCTCTTCGGAGGCCACTATATAGTCGACATAGTCTTTGATCTCGTAGTTCACTTCCGGCATCTGCATCAGGCAGGCGTCGGTTCCGATCACGTCTATTTTGCCGATAGCCTTCATCGCCATCCCGAACTGGGGGGTGGTGATGTGGTTGCCGGTCTGGTCATCGTAGGAGATGCCCTTGGGGTCGTTCATGCCGCGGGACTTGATCCAGCCTGCGCCATGGTTCCAGATGATCAGCATATAGCGCTTCGCGGGATAGTTGGTCTGGGCCCACTTGGTGAATTCGACCAGGTGCTTGTAGTCGCCCATGTCAACCTTGGCGATCTCCTGTACTATAGGAGAGGTTATCTTCTTGATATCATTGTCTTTCTTTACAAGGTAGCGGCGGGCGGTCTTCCAGTCGCCGTCAGTGGAGTCGTAGCCGGCGATGCGGCCCACTTCGGTTACCACGTTGACCTTGTCGGAGGAGCCTATCATCTCCATCTCGTTCATGTCTTTAAGCGCATACGGCTCAAGATTGTTCTTGCCGTTCACGAAGACCATTATGGTCCATTCTTTGTCAACCTTGGGGGAATAAGCCTTGTCCGCGACCGGAGCGGGAACGCTCAGTTCGAGGCTGGCTATCTGGTCCTGCAGGGTCGAGTTGTTGTTGGTGTCGAAGTTAATACCGGCTGACACCTGGGCGGAGACTGCGGCGATTATCGCTAACGCTGCGGTTGCTTTCCTGAACATTACTTCCTCCCGTACTGCGGTTTGGTCTTGTGTAGTGTGCGGCTACACTTAGAGTTTAATCTCTATCTTGATTATAATCAAGACCAAAGGGCCTAGTCAAGTAAAAGTCTTTAGGCCTATTGCTTTTTGGGCCTTAAGACCCATGGACTTGTCAAGGCTTCATAGGAGAAATGCATATTTTCAGCGAAAATATTAAATCTTTGTTTTTTTATTTATTACCGGGCTTCGACTAAAGGGCCTATGACATTAGTCTAATGGCCGGGCCAAGTAGGCCCTCGCGGATGGGCCAATTAATCCTGTTCAAGGGGCCCTTTGCCTCTAAACCCGGGCGCGTATTTTTTTCTAGACTACAAGTAACTTGTCTTGGAGGTTCTAATGAAAAAAGCTACAGCCTTCCTCATCCTGCTCGCAATGGCCGCGCCGCTTATAGCCGCGGACGCCCCTGACCGCGCCCCCCAGCTCCCCCCGATAGACGCGGGAGCCATACTGGCGCAGATCAACCAGCAGCAGAACAATATCCCCCAGCCGATCATCCCGGCCGATATGCAGTTCGCGCTCGAGGCCGCTTCGGCACTGCGCAAAGACCTCAAGGGCTGCGGAATAAAGGCCAAAGTAGGCCTGCTTAACGAGCCGAACGGCGCTTACGGCCTTTGGGTAGAATTCCGGAACTGGGCCGATTACGAGAAGATAAAGGACCTGTTTTACCAGGACCCGGGAAACAACCCCGGCTATATGGACCTCAAAGTCCACCCCCGCGTATCGAAGGAAATAAACAAGGCCGACCCGGGCTGGAAGAATATACGCCTGCAGGCCGCGGACGGGACCAGGCTCTCCATAGACTACAGCCCGCTCAGCCTCGGCAGCGAGATCATAGCCGCGCCCCTCTGGGTCTCCGTGGCCGCCCCCCGGTTCAGCGGCTCGGAAAAAGTGCGCGCCGTGATCATGACCTATTACGACTCCTCCAATATTGCCGCCAACACCCTTAAGGACACCCAGAACATAGACCTTAAGTTCAACGGCCAGGCTTTCCAGGCCGAGGGCCAGCGCGTGCAGCTGTCCGAAAGCCATATCGGCTACGGCTATAATTTCCGCCAGGAAATAGCTGTGGTGGTGAACGGCCAGTGGCTGACCGACCCGGCCAACGGAACCCATAACTTCAAATTCAAGATGGGCTGGTAAGACCAGGTCTTTAATGGAAACAGCCGGCCCGAAGCCGGCTGTTTCTGTTTCCGGGCCGCCTTGACAAGCAACGGTCACACTTATAGAATGAAAATATGACGCCCCTCCGCGAAACCGCCCAGACCGGCAGAGAGATCGGAAAGATAGCCCTCATCTTTTCCGCCATCTGGACGGCCCTGATCATTGTGTCGCTGGGCCTGGGCCTCCGCCAGCAGAAACTGGACATCGTAAAACAAGCCGAAAGGGAGGCCGAAGCGATAGTCGATATGGACATCTCTTTCCGCAATTGGGTAATCGAGAGCGGCGGGATCTACATCGCCCCGACCGCGAAGGCCCCAACCGACGCCTTCCTGCGCGCGCGGGACAAAAATATCGTAACGGCCGGCGGGCAAAAACTTACGCTTTTAAGCCACGCCGCGGCCATGCGGAAGCTCTCCGGGACCAGGCAGCGGCTCGGGCAGCCCTACACCAGCCTCCGCTCGCTTAAACCGAAGGACCCGGCCGATTCGCCGGATGAATGGGAGCAGGCGGCCCTTAAAGGCTTCGAACACACAAAAGATGAGACCGCCTCCCTGCCTAACGGGAGCCGCATGCGCTTCATCCGCGCATTCCGGCCGGACGCTACCTGCCTTCCCTGCCACACCGCCGAAGAGAGCCCAGGCAGGATAAGAGGCGGCATCAGCACGGAAGTACAGATGTCGGATATCGCAAAAATAGGGCGCAGCTTTCATTACTACTGGGAACTCGGCCATTTCGCGCTCTGGCTTGCGGGACTCTCAGGCGTCCTGCTGGCCTATAAAAGCCTCAGGCGGGCGGAAGAAGATATTACCGCGAACGAGCATAAATACCGCGCCCTGTTCGAAGCCTCCCGCGACGCCCTCATGACCCTGGAGCCGCCGTCGTGGACTTTCACTTCCGGCAACGCCGCCACGCTGGCCATGTTCCGGGCCGGGAGCGAGGCCGAATTCATCACCCACGGGCCGCAGGAGCTGTCCCCCGAGCGCCAGCCCGACGGCAGGCTCTCCTCCGAAAAAGCCCGGGAGATGATAGGGCTGGCTATGGCCCGGGGAGCGAATTTCTTCGAGTGGACGCACAAGAGACTGGACGGAGAGAATTTCTACGCCAATGTTCTCCTGACCAAACTGGAGCTGAAAGGAAAGACCTTCCTTCAGGCTACCGTAAGGGATATTACCGAGCGCAACCTGCAGCAGGCCGAGCGCGAAGCCCTGGTGGCCAACCTGAAAGAAACGCTGGCCCAGGTAAAGTACCTGAGCGGCCTCATCCCGATCTGCGCTTCCTGCAAGAAGATCCGCAACGACAAGGGCGAGTGGGAAACCGTGGAGCATTACGTGACCGGGCATAGCGACGCCAAATTCTCGCACGGCGTCTGCCCGGACTGCGGAGTGAAACTTTACGGGAAATTATACACCGGGGAGCCGCCGGAAGCGAAAAAAGGCGGCTGAAGCGCCGCCGCCTGCCGGGCTCAAGCGAAACGCAGCCCGGCCCTGATCGTGTTTGAATGAATACGGACCGTATCGGAGAATTTTTTCGAGTAGCCCCCGCTCAGGACCAGAGCTACGGAGATGCCGCGCGCGCGGCACTCGCCGAAGACGAAAGCGTCGCGCTTTTTTATCCCTTCCATAGTAAGCCCCAGCCCGCCCAGCAGGTCGTTCCTGTAAATATCGGCGCCCGCCACATAGACGGCGAAGTCCGGCCTGAACCTGGCCAGCGCCCGGGGCAGCTCCCGCCTGAGGGCGGCAAGATACGCGGCGTCGCCCGTGCCGGGACGCAGCCCGATATCAAGGGAACTCTTTTCTTTTTTCTCCGGGTAGGTCCCCGCGCCGTGCATGGAGAAAGTAAAAACTTTTTTATCCCCCCTGAAGATGGCGGCCGTCCCGTTGCCCTGGTGCGCGTCCAGGTCGATCACCATCGCGCGCTTAATGCGCCGCTCCTTAAGGAGTTTTTTCACGGCCACCGCTATATCGTTCAAAAGGCAGAACCCTTCCCCGTGGTCATGAAAGGCGTGGTGGGAGCCCCCGCCGCAGTTGATGCCTATCCCGTTCTCCTGGGCCAGCCGGGCCGCAAGTATCGTTCCGCCTACGTTCATCAAATGCGCGCGCGCCACGCCGCGGGTGATCTTAAGCTCCGCCCTTGCGCTGTCTTCCGGCTTAAACCTGAATTCCAGGTTTTTCCGGACCCAGGCGCGGCTATGCGCCAAAAGCAGATCCGCCTTCGACGGGGCCGCCGGCGCCAGCACGTCTTTTTTGGAGATAACCCCTTCTTTCAGGAGCAGCTTCAGCGCGGCCTCGAACTTATCCGCCCTGAAAACGTGCCCCGGGCTTCCCGCCGTATAATATTTGGAAAAAACTATTTTCATCAAAGAAAGACGACCGCGACCAGGAAAGCCGAAACTATAAGCAGAGCCGCCACAGCCGCCCAGTCGCCGTAAAGCGGGAAGAGGGCCTGAACGGAGTAAACGGGGGCGGAAACATAGAGGACCGTCCGCTCGTTCAGCCGGGTTTTCGCCTGCACCCTGCCCCAGGGGTCTATCATGGCCGAGATCCCGTTGTTCGCCGCGCGCAAGACCGCGCGCCGGTTCTCCACCGCCCTGAAAATATTGGCGATAAAATGCTGGTAGGGCGCGGCCGTATCGAGGTACCAGCCGTCATTGGTGATATTGACGAAAAGATCGGCCCCGGCGCGGGTATCCCCGGCGAAAAGGTACGGGAAGATGGACTCGTAGCAGATAGCGGTTCCAAGCTTCGTCCCTTTAAAATCGAACAGCTTCTGCTCCGGGTCTCCGGGAAGGAATTCCCCCAGCGCTGCCACCGGCTTTATATATTTCCCGAGAAGATCCCGGAACGGCACATATTCCCCGAAAGGCACGAGCTGCCGCTTATTATAGGAGGCCGCGATAGCGCCTTTCCCGTCCAGCAGGAAAGCCGAAACATACTGGCCGCCGTCCCTCGAAACCGACCCGACAAGATTACCCGGGGCAGTACCGGATGAGACCGCCGCTTTAAGCCAGTCATAGCAGCCCGGCCCGTCCAGCCAGCAGGGCAGAGCGTTCTCAGGCCACACCACCAGATCCGCGTCTTTCACTTCCGCGAGCAGTCCCTCGATATTAGCTTTAACGTCCCCGGCCTGGGCGGCGTCCCACTTGGCATAAAGGTCCACTGAAGGCTGCAGCAGCGCGGCCTTTATAGTCCTGACCGGAGAAAAGTCGCCGGAGCGCGCGAGCTCCTGCCGCCCGAAATACCAGATACCGCAAAAAAATATAAAGGCCGGGCTGAAGCGCAGAACTTTTTTAAGTACCGGGGCCTCCAGGACGAAGAGCGAGCCGAGCAGCGCCCCGCTGAAACACAAAGCCGCGCTTAAACCGTAAACACCCGTAACCGAAGCTATCTGTATCAGCGGCGCATAGTCCCATTGCGTATACCCCAGCATGAACCAGGGGAACCAGACAGCCTTAAGACTTAAATAGACCTTCCCGTACTCCAGAAGCAGCCAGCCCAGCGCGAAAAGATAAGGCCACCGCTTCACCCCTATCCTTTTTATCCGGAAACCGTAGAGCGCGACCAGGGCGAACTCGGCCGAAAGAACAAGACTAAGCAGCACCAGCCCAAGCGCCGAAACCGCCGGACTTACCCCGCCCGCCCGCATAGTAGGATAGATCCAGTAAAGAATGCCGGAATAAAACAGGAAGCCGCAGGCAGCCCCCCCCGCCGCCGCCGCTCTATACGTTTTAGACTTGAGTATGTAAAAAGAAAGCGGCGCAAGCGCGACCCAGGCCAGCCACCCCTGGTTAAACTTGGGATAGCTGAGAATAAGCAGCAGCGCCGTCAGTAAAGGTAAAAGCGAGGGAGGAAATTTCTTAAACATCGTCAGTTCTTCCGGGAGTTCCTGGAAAGCGCGCGGCCTGACGGATGGACCGGGTTAGCAAAACCCTCTCGGAGCCCGACGCTTGCGTAAGCGCGGGAGAGGGCGGGTGGCCGCCCCGGCCACTGCAGTGAGCGGGAGGCGAGACAACGTTTTTGCGTTCCGGTCCGTCCGGCAGGCCCTACCCGTTAACCCCATGGCACTTCTTATATTTCTTCCCGGACCCGCAAGGACAGGGATCATTGCGCCCCGTCTTGGAATCTATGAATTTATTCGCCGGCTTCGGCGCCGGGGCCTGGGCCTGCGGCCTGGGCTTCGCTTCCTCGGAAGAAACCTCGGTCACCGCCGGGCGCGCCACCGGGCGCGGCGGCAGCTGGATGCGGAAAACGTACTCCACCATCTGGTCGCGCACGCGGGCCAGCATGGCCTCGAACAGCGAATAGGACTCCTTCTGGTACTCTA
>CAZUQT010000028.1:0-22213 GCA_964622585.1 uncultured Elusimicrobiaceae bacterium
TTCCGGGATGGTGAAACGGTATCACAGAGGACTCTGAATCCTCTTTTCTAGGTTCAAATCCTAGTCCCGGAGAAAAATTTATTTGAAGGCCCTGGCAATTTTGCCGGGGTCTTTTTGTTTTTGTATAGTTGGGTTGGTTGTTCTGAAGGATGCAAATGAAATTTATTTACTTAAGCGCCATTTTGTGGGCTGGAATTACAGGAACAGCCGCTGCTCAGGAACTCCGTAATCCTGACGAGACAAAAGAAATCGTTATTAACTCTACCTATCCGGTGCGACTTAACGCTGTAATAGCTGATGATGATAAACTCTATGTCTGGGTTGACTATCGAAATATTTATACGACAAATTCGGAGGAAGGCTATCACCGTTCAGGTTTTTCAGCCAAGAAACTTCTGATATATGAGAACAATAAGTTGGTGAGGGAAATACTAGAACTGAAAGATATTCCCGATCCCTTGGCTGTAGGATACAATGTGTGGCCCCTTAAGGGGATTGATTCTCTTCCGCATGGCGAAGAGACTGCCAATACAATTACTGTTTTTGGACATTCGGATAAGGACGCTCTGACTAAACTGGGCTTCGCCAAAAATAAATTTATTCTTGGGCCGTTCGATTACAGGGTTGTCAACGCTTGGCCTATAGGTAAGGATGAGAAAGGCTTCTTATACGTGAGGGCGTCCGGGTGTAACACCAAAGAGCGAAGGGATAAACGTGGGGCTTGGGAACCATTTGGAGCGTTATATGTGTTGAACAAAGAGTTGCGCCTGGTAGATAGTTTTATATATCACAAGGCTAAAGAAGCGGATCCATTGGAGATTCTGTCTGCTTCGGAAGGGCATATATTTTTGTCCAAGGCCGGGTACTTTTATTCACTCGACTGGCAGGATTATTCCAGGTACAGTAAAATTATAGTCAGGAAATGGGTTTCTAAAATACACTAGAGGTGTTTCCTTTAACAGTAAACTGGCCTAATTTTTTTTGCGATGGTCAGTTTGTTCCCCGCTGTGTTCTGTTGGGGGAGAAAAATTTAAAGGCCGCGCAAGCGGCCTTATTTTTTTTTACTTTTATATCGTTAAGTCCCGGCAGCCGGGGACGCAGGGGGATTTATTCCCACGTCATATACACCATGCAGGCCAGCGTGCCGAGGGGGATTAAAAGGTAGACAAAGCCCATGAACGGGTACTTATGTTTTATGGCGCCCGTGCCGTCCAGTTCTATATGCGCGGGCAGTTCATCCAGTAATATTGCCTTCGCGGGCTTCCGGGGATCATATAAGACCGGTTCCTCGGCTTCGTCAAGCAGCCTTTTCGGGAAAGCGGTGTCCATTACGGTGTGGTACTTCCTGCCTCCGGCGTCATAGTCAAAGATCAGGCGGTAAAGCGGGCCGCCGTCTCCCGGCAGGCGTATTTCTTTCTTTGACTTCAGCACAGCCTGGGCGAGCATTCCGTGCTCGAGAAGGTCGATGTCGCTGCTCAATATCCACCGGGCCAGCCGCGCGGTCATGAAAACGATGACTCCGAGAAAGAACAGCCAGGCCGCCAGCCAGACGGCGAAAAGACCGGGCGTCATCCCGGGCTCGATACGGAGCCCGGCCTTCTTCAGGTTGTGCGCGACGCCGCAGAACACGAATCCCGGGACCAGCCAGGCGAGGATCATGAACCTGTTCCCGCAGATGGCCGAGAGTTTAAGCGTCAGAGGCGCCTGCCTTGGAGGAGGCGCAAGAAAGATCCTCTTTTGCGTCATTGATACTGAACTGGCGGCGGGATCCGGCATCAGCCAATTCTACGATATTATGGCGCGCGTCCGGTGGCGCGGAATTCCCGGCGGGGCCTTTTTTGATCAGCTGACTTGCTTGGTTTATCAGCGTGGAGCATTAATGTGAAAAATCAAGGCAGGACCAGGCGGCTATCAATATAACTCCGGCGTCCAAAATGTAGAATACCGCTATAGACTTTACAGGAGAGAGCATAATGGAAAACAACGCGATACTCTTCACGGCGGCATCTCTTGGTTTTATTCATACTGTCCTGGGGCCCGACCATTATGTCCCGTTCATCGCGCTGGCGAAAGCCAGGAACTGGACCGCGGCAAGAACGGCTACGGTTACTTTTCTCTGCGGCGCGGGACATGTCGGAAGTTCCGTGCTTATCGGATTGGCAGGTATTGCGTTCGGGACATCCGTTTCAAAACTGCAGTGGCTGGAAGGCCTGCGAGGCGACGCGGCGGGCTGGCTGCTTCTGTCCTTCGGCCTGGCCTATATGCTCTGGGGTATCAAGAAAGCGATAAAAGGCGAAAAGCACTCGCATTTCCATTCTCATGAGGGGGTTTCCCCGCACTCTCATGAGCACCCGCATGAAATCGAACACGCTCATGTGCACGGGAATACCTCTTCGGTAACCCCCTGGGCGCTTTTTATTATTTTTATATTCGGCCCGTGCGAGCCGCTCATCCCGGTGCTTATGTATCCGGCCATGAAAAGCGGCCTCGGGCAGGCTATGGCCGCGGCCGCTGTTTTCTCGGCGGTTACCATAACCACAATGATGATCACTGTTTTCCTGCTCCTGCGCGGGGTGCGTTTATTCCCGGTGGAGCGTATGGAAAGGTATGCCCACGCCCTGGCCGGCTTTACTATTTTTGCATGCGGGATTGCCGTAAAAGCCGGGCTCTGATCTCTTGCGATGTTAGATTGAGTTTAAGATTTATACTGGATAATCCTTGCTATAGTTAAATGGTTCCCTTCGGATTTCCAAGCCTCTTAGTAACCTTCCCATTGTGATTTAGACCCGTCGAATGCCCTATTCCCTTTAAATAAGTTCGGAAATCGTCCAAGCGGTGAGAAAATTTTTCTAAAGGCCGTGGCAGTTTTGCCGGGGCCATTTTGTTTGGTATAGTTGAGCAGGCTCTTTACTGTTATCGGCAGCTTTGGAGGCCGCTAGCTATTATGTCCAGGGGAACAATAAAAAGATCTTACCTGATGCTCGGGGATGTTCGCGCATAGCGGACAACCTTGGTGCTAGGTATTAATAATCTGAGGATCCGGTCCTTGCCGGTAAAAGGCCGCAAACTTATGAATAAAGCTATAGCGTTTTTTCTTATAAGCCTCATCTCGAACTGTTCGGGCGCGCGGGCCGCATCCGTTCTGAAAAGTTTCGACGGGTACGGGCTGGAATATACCATAGACTATCCGGAAACAAAGGACGTCTCCCGGGTGGTGGTCCTTATCCACGGGTCCGGGGGGCATGATATGGACGAGGACCTGAGCGCCGCCTCCGCCCCGGGGACGAAGAACCTCTTTTTCGTGGATGTCTCGAGCGCTCTGGTGAAAAATGGCTTCGCGGTCGTCCGGTACAATAAAAGGTCCTACCAGTGGAAAAAGACGGCGGAAAAAGATCCCTCTTTCGTCAAATCGGCGGGTTTTAAGAAATTTACCGAAAACCCTTTGAAGTATTTCGTCGAGGATGCGGCCTCTTTCGCTAAATTCGCTTCCGGGACTTTCCCGAAAGCCCGCGTCTACCTGCTCGGGCATAGCGAGGGGACGCAGGTCGCTTTGCAGGTGGCCGATAAAGAGCCGGCGATCGCCGGCGTGGCCCTGATAGGTTTCACCGCGCAAGCCATGGACGTCTCGCTGTTCGAACAGGCCGTTTACCGGTCCCTTCACGTCTTCGAAGCTCTGGACCTGGACGGGAACGGGGCGCTAAGCCGGGAAGAATTGGAGGGGAGCGACCCTTCGGCGAAAAACCTGAAGGCCCAGCTCGTCGTCATCGACCTGAACAAGAACGGGTCGCTGGAGCGCTCCGAGTTCATGGGCGCAAATTTCAGCAATATACTGCTGGATGCCCCGTCCCTGCCGGAATACCGCAGACAGGAAGCCCTGTATAAAAAGCCGGCGGCAATAATAAAAGACGCCAAATTCGGCATCGCTTTTTTCCAGGGCGAGCTTGATAACCAGGCTCCGGCCTACAATGCCAGGGCGATACAGCTGATCAACAATTTGGCCTGGAAAAAGACAGACCTCAAATTCCATTTTTTTGACGGTCTGGGGCATGCGCTGGATAAACGGAGCGATTTTTACGATATAGTTTATCGCCAGGCGGACCGGCAGGCCCTGGCTGAAATGGGGAGCGAACTGGATTCTTTCTGGAAATAGGCTCCGGCGCGGGGAATGCGCCGTGCGGTATTTCGCGCGGCAATATAAGAAAAGGCCCGGGGCTATCCCCTGGCCTTTCTTTCCCTGGGCCGTCTTTCGGGCCAGGGCGGAACGGTTTTACGCCTTCGCTCAGTAGGAACTCCAGGGAATCCCTTTCGGGTCCAGATGCGTGCAGTCTATGTATATATTTTTGCCGTCATAAAGCCAGCGGCCGCTATCCTGTATATCCGTGAAAGTGGCGACCCGGATCTCCGCGTTCGTGGGATGCCCGGACAGCGGAAGTTCTAGCTCCCGCGGCGCCGGTATCGCGGTTTTTAGGTCGACCGGAATGCCCGGGTCCGTATTCTTACGGAGAGTCTCGCGCATCGTCGTAAGCCCGGCGATAGTGGCGCCCGCCGTCGACTTGCGCAGGAGGCCGCTGAAATACGGGTAGGTCATCGCGATGAGCAGTATCCCCGAGACGCAAAGCGTAAGTACCGCTCCGCTGCCGGCGGGCCAGGGGAGATGCCTTTTAGTGTAAAGCCGCGTAAGCAGATAGATCAGCGGGGCGGCCACCAAACCGAGTTCTATCCAGGAGGGGCTGCCGCAGAGCGCGAACTCCTGGCCAAGGCCGTAGAGCCAGTATAAAGCGACCGAATAGCAGAAAAGCGCCGCCGATGTCTTGGTCAGGTTTAAGCCCGCTGACTCGGGCGCGGGCGGGGGGGGCACGGCGGGTACGCTGTCTCCCGCCATCAGCAAAAGCAGTATTCCCAATCCGGGGAAGCCTGTTACAAGGAGGAAGATAAAATACTCGCTGCGGCCCGCGTCGCGCAGCCGGCGCAGCGCGAGCGAGAATAAGGGGATAAGCGTCAAAAGGAAATAGATAACGGAGATCTTGTAAGCGTTCCGCCCGTAAATAGCGTGGTCGAGAGCGGCGAGGCCGTAAAGGATAACCGCGTTCGCCGCCGCGAAAGGCCAGAATTCAGCGGGAGCCGACCTGCCCGAAAAATCAGCGAAGCGCCTGAAAGGAACGATAAACCAGTTCATTGAATTCCTTCCCCCTGACCGCGGACTTTGAAGCGTTAACCGGCCGAAAAAATATTGTAGCATAGGCAGTATCCGGGCAGGTCGAAAAACCGGAATATAATTATGACGCGCCCCAGGCTCTCCACTTTTATCGCCATAAGCTGCTGCCTGGCTTTGCTTTGGGCGATATTCTGGCCGCGACTGCGGATGCTGCGGATGCTTTCCGCGGACGCGGAGGCTTTGGGCGCCATCCAGGGCTTGAGGGCCGGCATAGAGCGCTATACAAAGGACCATGGCAGGCCTCCGGCCGACCTGTCTGAAATAGCTTTGCCTGAGCTGAAACTTTATTGTTATGACGGCGATGAAGATTTGAAAGTGCACCGGCACGGCCGCATCTCGGAAGTCGAATTGCGCCCCGCCGGCGGGCTGGAGGGCTTCAGCGCAAGCACTTTTACTTACAGCGGAGACGAGGGGAAATGGCTTTATGACCCGGGGACCGGGACTTTGGTTCTTGGTTGTTCCGGGGTCGATACCAAGCTCAGGCGCCCGTGGTACAAGCATTGAACTCCTTTTAAACGGCCGCCCCCGGGTTCCGGCGGGGCCTTTTTGTTTGGTATATTAAAGAGTATCCGGCTTGGGAGGGAGAAACTTATAATGCTCAAGGTTCTTATAATAGAGGACGACCCGACATTCGGGAAAGTAATGCAGCGGATATTTACGTCCGAGCATTACAGCGTTATTCTGGTCGCGACAGCCTCGTCCGGGATGGAGGCTTGCCTTAAGGAACTCCCCGATATTGTGCTGCTGGACGTCGCCCTGCCGGACGGCAATGGCATCGACGTTTGCCGCCAGATAAAGGAGACTCCAAGGATCAAACATATCCCGATAATAATCGTTTCCGGAGAGGCAAAGTCGGTGGATAACAAGGTCGCGGGACTGGAAGCCGGGGCGGAGGATTATGTTCTTAAGCCTTTCCTTCCGGAAGAGCTTCTCGAAAGGGTAGCCGGGATACTTAAGCGGAGTTTCAAGCCGCTTTAGGCCGGGAATGCCTGCGGTCCTTCTTCCGTTCCAGGTCAAGAGCAGATACTTCAGGGCCCTGCAATAATGCGGGGCCTTTTTTTGTTGTAAACGAATTTGAGGATATCCTGAACATTTCAGGAAGTTTACTAAAGGTGCCTGGAGCATACTATAAGTAAGGCAGGAGTTAGGCGCTTCATAAAAATGGCGGCGTTTATCTAACTAGAATAGGGGCGGCCCTGGCGAATAAAGAGTATGAGACATAAGATACTTATAGCCGATGATGAGATAAGCATCAGGACGACCATCATGCGGATCTTTCCCGACTGCCTGGTTCTTTTGGCGGAGGACGGGGGCGCCGCTCTGCGCCTGATCGAGACGGAGCGCCCTTCCCTGGTCCTGCTGGACCTGAATATGCCCGTGCTGGGCGGCCTCGAGGTGCTTCTTGCCTATAAAGAAGCGAGGGACGCGCCGCTGTTTATCATGCTCACCGGGAACGAGGAACTGGAAATGGCGGAAAGGGCAATGAAAATGGGCGCGATAAGCTATATGACGAAGCCTTTCGAGCTGGAAGTCATAAGGGAAGTCGTGCTGTCGGCGCTCGGGGCTGCCGAAGACGGAAAAGCGGACTCGAGGCCCTGGCGCGTGGATAAAAGGGGGGCGGAAGGAGGCGCTGTTTGAAGTGCTCCTGTAAATACTATAAAATCAGGCTATGGGGAAAAAACCTGATCAAGTCCAGTTCTCGCAGCTTGTGGATATGTTCAGCCCGCAGGCTGTCCTGGAAGAAGTAAAGAATATTTTTATAAATTCCTACCCGGTCGGCGAGTTCGGCGAGGTGCGTAAAGTCTTTGCCGATTTCCTCCGCCTGTACGGCGGGAAATACCCGGGCTTTCACGCCTGCAATACGCACTATCACGACAGGATGCATGTCACGGACGCACTGCTGGCCATGGCCAGGCTTATAGACGGCCATAACATCGCCCATAAAAAAATGCCCGTCCGCCTGGCCAAGCTGGGGCTTATCGCCGCTATTTTCCATGACGCCGGCTTCATCAAGAGCGTTCAGGATGTCTCCGGCACAGGGGCGAAGTATACCCTGACCCATGTGGACCGCAGTATCCATTTCTTAAAGGCTTATTTCAGGAAGAACGGTTTTCCCTCAAAAGACGCCCGGTCCGCGGTCAATATGATCCTGTGCACCGACATGGCGCTGCCGGTGGAGAAGATCCGCTTTTCGGGTCCCGAAGAAAAGAAAGCCGGGTTCATGCTCGGGACTTCAGACCTGCTGGGGCAGATGGCGTCCCGGTGCTACCTGGAACGGCTGCTGTTCCTTTACCGGGAGTTCAACGAGGGCCAGGTAAAAGGCTATTCCTCGGAACTGGAACTGCTGCGCAAAACCGTGGATTTTGCCAGATTCATCGATAAACGTCTCGCGGTCACGCTCGAAGATGCGGCCGGGAACGCGAAGGTGCATTTCAGGAAAAGATACCGGATCAACAGGGACCTGTACCGTGAATCCATGGGAAAGCAGCTGGCTTACCTCAAGGATACCGTTCTTAACCACCCGGAGAAGTACAGGGCCTATCTCCGCCGTTCGCGGTAAATGATTCTCAGTCCCTGGAGAAGACTATGTTGAAAGGCAGGCGGTCAATTTTAGAGATAGTCTTTTACGGGGCGGCTTTTGCCGTCGCGATGCGCGTCGTCAGGCGTCTGCCGCTGGACTTCAGCTACAAAGCGGTCATCGGCGGCGCGGTCGGCGGGCTGCTTGCTTTCCTGCGTGAACCTGCCTGGGAGTTCATTTCCTCTAAATTCAGGAATAAAAAATAACGGGGGGGGATCGCTGCCGCCCGATGATCCGCGGCGCGCAAAAAAAGGCCGGGGGAAACCCGGCCTTTTTCATTGTTCAGCGCTCGCTGGGATCCCGCGGAAGTCAGTTCTTGTAGACGCTGCGGAGAAGGAGTTTTTTCTTTTCCCCGTTCGCCAGCATCGTGCCTACCGCCGTCCTCAGGTCGGTGAGCTCTATCGGCTTGTTCAGGAAAAGGTCGGCGTTGGCTTCGAGGTTGCCCGCTATTTTCGCCTCGTTGGTGAGGTTGCCGGTAAGGATCATTATGGGCGTGCTCTTGGTCTGGGGATTTCCCTTCAGGGCCTTGCAGACCTCCATCCCGTTTATGTCGGGCAAACCGAGGTCGATTATGGCCAGGTCCAGTTTGACTTCCTTGATCCACTTCAGGGCGATAGCGCCGGTTTCGGCCGGAATGACCATATAGCCCTGCCTTTCCAGGCAGGTCTTAAGCATCTCAAGCACGGATTTTTCGTCTTCTACTATTAATATTTTCGGCATTGAACTCTCCCCTGACCTTGCAGCTTCTTATTAATCTTATCATATCCGCATTTATTGTGTCACCAGCTTGGAAACGGGGCTTTAAAACTGATAAAGTTAAGCAGGGGAAAAACAGGTTCGCGGAATAACGACATTCATAAATGAAAATTTACAGCGGCGCCATAATTTCCTGCGACAGGGAAAACCGGGTTCACAAATACCTCGTGGAGGACAAGGGCCGGATACTTTATGCCGGGGACGAACTCCCGGCCGCGTACCGCGGCGCGCGGACGGAGGCTCTCGGGGCGCGGGCGCTGCTGCCCTGCTTCGGGGACACCCACCTGCATTTCGCCTCTTACGCCCTTTTTAACGCCGGGATGGACGTGCGCCGCGCGAAGAGCCTGCCGGAGCTGGGCGGGCGGATAAAGGAATTCGCGCGCGCAAGCGGCGACAGGCTCCTGATGGGCTTCGGAGCTTCGCCGCATAGCGTCGCCGAGCGCAGGCTGATCTCGAGAAGCGAGCTCGACCGCGCCTGCCCCGGTAGGCCGCTGTTCCTGGTCAAGTACGACGGCCACGCCTGCATACTTAACAGCAGGCTGATAGAGATGCTCCCCGCCAAAGTGAAAACCCTCAGGGGCTTCCACGCGGAGACCGGGGAAATGAACCAGGAGGCCTTTTTTGCCGTCACTGATTTCGTCACTAAAAAGATCTCCCTGCCCCGGACGCTTAAGAACATGCTCTCCGCCGTGGACGAGATGGCGGCCAAGGGCATCGGCCTGATGCATACCGCCTCCGGAGTCGGTTTTCCCTTCGACCTGGACGTGACGCTGGAGACGATCCTCGGCCGGGGGCTCAATACCGGCTTCCAGACCCGGCTCTTCTTCCAGACCATGGACCTGGACAAGGTCAGAAGGCGGAAGCTGCCGCGCGTGGGCGGCTGTTTCGCGACGGCGCTCGACGGCGGCATGGGCAGCCAGGACGCCGCGCTGCGGCTGCCGTATTCAAATAACCCCGAAAACCGCGGAGTTCTTTTTTACACGGATGAAGAGGTCGTGAAATTCACGAAACAGGCCAACCGCGAAGGCCTGCAGATAGAGATGCACGCTATCGGCGACGCGGCCTTCGACCAGGCCGTGATGGCGATAGAAGCGGCGCTCAAGGACTGCCCCAGGCCGGACCACCGCCACGGCATCATCCACGCCTGCCTTCCTACCGAAGAAGGGCTGCAGAAATGCGCCTCGCTCGGCATCCATATACCGTTCCAGCCGGCTTTCCTGGACTGGGACCTGGAACCGCTCGAATATGTCCGGTCTATCCTGGGCGACCGGGCGGGGGAGATCTCGCCCTTGCGAAAAATGACGGATATGGGTATAGTCCTTAGCGGCAGCTCGGACGCCCCCTGCACCCTCCCCGACCCTGTCGCCGGCATCCACGCTGCCTGCAACCATTATGTTCCGGGGCAGTCTCTGACAATTCAGGAGGCCCTGAAAATATTCACCTATAACGCGGCCTGGACTTCTTTCGACGAGAAAGAGCGCGGCAGCCTCGAGGCCGGCAAAGCGGCCGACATGGTGATCCTGAACCGCGATCCGCTTGCGATGAAGCCGGGCGGGCTTCTGGAACTTAAAGTCGAGCAGCTTTTGTTGAAAGGCGAGCCGTATAAAAAAGGCCAGGGCATGTTAAGCCTCCTGGCAAAAGGCCTTCTGGCCGGCGGGAAGATCTGAGGGGGGAGACGATGCCGAAAAAAAACTGGAAGCAGCCGCGCGGGGCGAAGCCGTCGCCGGTGAATATCAAAGTTAACGGGAAACAGCACGAATTTGAACTTGGCCGCGACCTGGAGCCGGAAACTACGCTTTCTTTCCTGCTCCGTGAAAAGCTCGGCTATACCGGCCTTAAAGTAGCCTGCGACGAGGGCGCCTGCGGCGCCTGCACGGTGCTTATGGACGGCAAGGCGGTTTTATCCTGCATGAAGCTCGCCGTAGAGGCGCATGGGCATGAGATCCAGACCATAGAAGGCCTCCGCAAAGACGACCCTGTTATCAAGGCTTTCGCGGATCAGTGCGAGCCCGGCTACGGCACGGCCCTGCAGTGCGGGTTCTGCACGCCCGGCTTCGTTATGGCGGCGAAAGGCCTGCTGAACGAGAATCCTAAACCTACTCTGGCTGAGATCAAAGAAGGCCTTTCCGGGAATATCTGCCGCTGCGGCTGCTATTCCGGCATAGCCCGGGCCGTGCAGCACGCTTCGGAGACCATGGAAGGGGGGAAGAAATGACCCCGCCGAGCCCCTTTACGCCCCGTACCGCCCGCAAATTCATCGGCGCCTACCGCCCCCGCATCGACGCGATGGAGAAAGCCTCCGGCAAGGTGCAGTTCGTCGACGATATCACGCTTAAGAGCCGCTTTCCAGGCATGCTTTACGCCAAGGTCATGCGCAGCCCTTACGCCCACGCGCGGATAAAAAGCATAGACGCCAGCCTGGCCGAAAAACTGCCCGGCGTAAAAGCCGTTCTTACCTGCAAAGACCCGGAGGTTTCCTCCCTGAAGCCCACCAGCGCCGGCTGGACCGACGGGGTGGACACCGTTTCCTACGAGCGGATGATGTGGCGCCATTTCCGCGACCGGCGGGTCCTGGGCGACCACGCCTGCTGGGCCACCGACGAGGTGGGCGCGGTGGTGGCGGCCGAGACCGAACAGATAGCCGAAGAGGCTCTGAAACTTATAAAGGTGGAGTGGGAAGTTCTGCCCTTCGTTCTCGACCCGCTGGAGGCCATGAAGCCCGGAGCGCCTGTCATCCATCCCGAGATCTCCCCGAACAATATCCTGCCCAAAGACCCGGTCGGCGGCGCGGATATATTCGTGGATAAGGGAGATGTGGATATAGGCTTCGCGGGTTCGGAAGTCGTCGTCGAGGCCACCTCCGTGCACCATAACGCAACGCAGGCCTCGCTCGACAACTGGTGCTGCCTCGTGGACTGGAAAGAGGACAAGCTTACCGTTATGTCCAATTCCTACGAAGCGGACCAGAGCAGGATGCATATCAGCCAGATGCTGGATCTGCCGATCAATAAAGTACGCGTGATCAGCTCCTACGTAGGCGGCCAGTTCGGGCGCGGGGATACGGGCGACCAGCCTTTCTTCCTTTTTACCGCGCTTCTGTCCAGGAAGTCCGGCCGGCCGGTCAAATTCAGGCACTCACGCCGGGAAAGTTTCCACGACTCGCGCCAGCCTGCCATCTATACCGGAAAGATCGGCGCAAGGAAAGACGGGACCATCATTTCGATGTATTTCAAAGGGATAGGCAATTCCGGGGCTTACGCCGACCATACTATGTTCGCGATGAAGTTCGCGCCGACCGAGATCACCGAGGTGGCGCTCGCTTATATTCCCAACGTCAGGATGGAGACTTACGGCGTTTATACCAACAAGCTGCCCGCCTGCATGATGCGCGGGGTGGGGAACTCCCAGTTCAACCTTATCTTCGGCCACGTGGTGGATATGCTCGCCGAGAAGCTCAAGATGGATCCTGTAGATCTCGCGCTTAAGAATTTCGGCCACGAGTGGGGCGGCCTGCCGGACAGGAGCCTGACCGCGGTGCTCTGCGAGGGCGCAAAAAGGATAGGCTGGAAGGAAAAACGCCATAAGCCTGGCAAGGGGCCGGTGCATGACCGGACCAAAAAGCGGGGCGTGGGCTTTTCTTTCCACCCGGCCTGGCACGCCGAATGGCAGGAAGCGCGGCGCGGCGAGATTCGGATAAGAATTACGGTCAATCCCGACTGCAGCGTGGTTCTGGACGCGCCCACGGTCGAGACCGGTACGGGTTCAAATACCTGCAATGTGCTTGGCTGCGCCGAAGCGCTGGGCTTCCTCGGCATCACTACAGACGATATAGTCTGGCCGCACACGGTCGACACCGAAACCAGCCTGAAGGACTGCGTGCAGACGGACAGCGCCGTTTCCTACCTGCAGTCCGAGGTGGTGGCCCGCGCCGCCCTGGAAGTGAAACAGCGCCTCCTCGAGAAAGCCTCGAAGCTTATGAAGGCCCCGCCCGAAGCCCTCGATATAGCCGGCGGGCGCGTTTTCCGCAAAGCGGCGCCCTCCAAAGGCATGACGGTCAAAGATGTTTTCATGAAGGGCGATATGCTCCCCGTAGTGGTAGAAATGGGCAGGGCTCCCAACTCCGAAAAGACGGGCGTTCCCTATATCGCAAATTTCGCCGAAGTGGAAGTGGATACCGCCACGGGCCGCGTGCAGGTTCTGAAGCTGGTCGTGCTGAACGACTGCGGCACCGTGATGTACGCCTCGGGCGCGGAAGCCCAGCAGATAGGCGGCCAGGTGATAGGGGTGGGAGAGGCGCTGACCGAGGAGATAATTTACGACCAGGCCACCGGCGTCCCGCTGAATTTCAACTGGATAGATTACAAGATCCCGACGATGGCGGACATGCCGGAGATAGACCCGGCCCTCCTGGAAGTCTGGCGGGGCGCCGGCGAGTACGGCGCCTGCGGGATCGGCGAGGGCACGGTCACCTGCACGCCTCGCGCGGTTCTTAACGCTGTTTATAACGCTATCGGCGTCAGGATAGACGATATCCCGGTCAAGCCGGAAAAAGTGCTGAAAGCGTTAGGGTTGGTGACAGAATAATATGAACATTTGGCTGAGGCGATTTTGGAGCGAGCCGAAGCTGCGTGAAGCGACGCGTACTATATGTACGTTAGCGGAACGCAGCGAAGGCGTAGCCAAAAAGCGGCCAGCCCCCAGGGGGAGGCCCATCTTTGAACCGGCTGCTGCGTTGCTCCTCACTCAGATAGACACCACTATCCTCGCTCGTCGCGCCTTGCATCCAGCCCAAATATGGGCCTCCAAATGTTCATATTATTCTGTCACCAACCCTTAGGAAGGCTTAATTTATGGCGATGAAAAAATTCGGGCATCTCTCGGCGAAGACCCTTAAAGAAGCGGCCGCCGCTCTCTCCTCCTCGACGGGCCGGGCGCTAGCGCTTGCCGGCGGCACGGACGCGCTGGGCGCTTTGAAGGACAAGATCCACAAAGAAAGCCCTTCGCTGGTAGTGGACCTTAAAACCATTCCCGGCCTGAGCTATATCTCGGAGGAGAAAGGCGGACTGCGCATCGGCGCGCTTACCCTTCTGCACGATATCGCCGCGCACAAAGCCGTGGCCGGAAAATATAAGCTGCTCGCCGAGGCCGCGCGCAGCGTGGCTTCCCCGCAGCTCAGGAACATGGCTACCCTCGCCGGGAATCTCTGCCAGGAGCCAAGGTGCTGGTACTACCGCATGCCGGAGGACCAGTTCCATTGCCTGAGGAAAGGCGGCACGCATTGCGGCGCTCTCCTCGGCGAGAACCGCTATCACTCGGTCTTCGGCGGCGCGCGCGTAACCGCCCCCGCCTGCACGGCGGCCTGCCCGGGGAATATCGAGATAGCGGATTACCTGGAGCGCGTGCGGAAAGGGGACTTGGACGGCGCCGCGGACACCATCCTTAATAATAATCCTCTCCCGGCCATGACCGGCCGGGTCTGCCCTCATTTATGCGAAAGCAAGTGCAACCGCGGCGTTTATGACGAAGCGGTCTCTATCAGAGAAGTGGAGCGTTTCGCAGGCAACCATATACTTGCCCACGCGGCCGAACTTATGAAGCCGCCGGCCGGGCGGACCAGGAAAAAAGTGGCTGTGGTAGGCTCCGGCCCCGCCGGGCTGTCGGCCGCTTATTATTTGCGTATGGCCGGCCACCAGGTCACAGTGTTCGACAGGCTGCCGCGCGCGGGCGGAATGCTAGCCTACGCTATCCCGGCTTACCGGCTGCCCAGGAAGCTGGTCGCCGCCCAGATAGCGGCGCTTGAAGCTATAGGCATAGTTTTTAAACTCGGCACGGAGATCGGCGGCAAGGGGCTGTCGCTGCGCTCCCTCCGCAGGGATCATGACAGCGTCTTCCTCGCCACCGGTGGCTGGGCGCAGAAAAAGATCCGGCTCGAGAAGTCTGAGCTGCTTACCTCCGGCATGGCCTTCCTTACTGAGGGCAAGCCCGCGGTGGGGAAGAGCGTCCTGGTTATAGGCGGCGGAAATGTCGCCGTGGACGTGGCGGTAACCGCCCGCCGCGCCGGCGCCCGGAAAGTGACGATGGTCTGCCTCGAGGCCAGGGACGCGATGCCGGCTTTCCCGGCGGAGATAGCCGAGGCCGTGAAAGCGGGGGTTCGCATCCTGGCCGGCTGGGGGCCGCAGCGCGTCCTTGAAGCCGGCGGGAAAGTTAAAGGAATGGGTTTTATAGCCTGCGCTTCGGTTTTAGACGCTGAAGGCCGGTTCGATCCGGTTTTCGACGCGGCGCGCGAGCAGACGGTAAAAGCCGACCAGGTCATACTTGCTATCGGCCAATCCGCCGAGCTCGGCTACGCGGCCGGCGTCAAAACCCGGCGGGGAGTCATTATCGCGGATGAGGCAACCCAGGCCACCAACCTGCCCGGGGTTTTCGCCGGCGGGGACGCCGTAAGCGGGCCGGCTTCGGTGATACACGCTATCGCGGCGGGCCGGAGGGCCGCGAGAGCGATAGAAACTTATCTGGGCGGCGGCAAAAGCGCCGCCAGCGCCCATGCCGGTGTGAGCCAGCTCCTCGCCCTTAACGCCGCCTCCGGGACGCATTGCGGCCGGACAAAGTGCCCGGAAAGCAAAGGTTTAAGCCGGGAGGGTTCGCTCGCGGAGGCTGAACGCTGCATCGACTGCAGCTGCGTCGCCGTGAACGCTTCCGACCTGGCGCCCGCATTGAGCGCCCTGGGCGCGACGATAAAGACGACCCGCCGGAACATCGCGGCGGAGGATTTCTTCACCGCCGGCGTGCTAAGATCCACGGTGCTGGACCGCGATGAACTTGTGCGGGAAATATTCGTGCCGGCTCCGAAGCCGGGCGGCAGCCAGGGTTATCACAAGTTCAGGATACGCAATTCGATAGACTTCCCTATCGCCGGCCTGGCGGGCGTCTTTAATTATTCCGGCGGAAAAATAAAGGAAGCGAAGCTGGTTCTAAGCGCCGTAGCGCCGGTGCCTCTCAGGCTGAAAGCCGTCGAGGCTTACCTGGAGGGGAAACCGGCGGATGAAAGAACCGCCCTCGCGGCCGGAAAACTCGCCGGGAAAGAGGCCAGGCCGCTTACAAAGAACGGCTTTAAGGTGCAGATAGTGAAAGCCCTGCTGCAGAAAGCGATCATGTCCGCCGCCGGGCAGATCAAGTGACTGGGTCAGGATTTTCGTCCCATAACTTCCAGGATTTTATGGAGCAGGGCTTCGTTAGTGAAAGGTTTTTGGATGAAATTATTCTCCGGCCTGGACAATATCTCGCGAAGGTCCTCGTTCTCGGAATAGCCGGAAGTGAAAATCACGGGCAGCCCGGGTTTGGCTTTCAGGACCTGCACAGCCAGGTCGACTCCAGAGATATCGGGCAGGGTTACGTCCGTCAACAGGAGTTTAAAATCCTTGTCCAGGCAGTTCAGCGCCGCTCGCGCCGTTGCGGCCTCTAAGACCGTATAGCCGGCCCCTTTAAGTATCCTTGAGGTCATTCTGAGCAGGGCCTCGTCGTCCTCTACTAAAAGTATGGTGCCGGTGGTTTTCAACGCGCAGGCCTGGCCTGCCGGTATTTGCGTTTCCGGCCGTGCCGCTATGGCGATAGAAGGCAGATAGATCCTGAAGACCGAGCCGTCCCCCGGCGCACTTTTCACTTCAATGAAGCCGCCGCTCTGCTTTATTATCCCGTAGACCATGGCAAGGCCCAGTCCCGTGCCTTTACCTTCCTCCTTTGTGGTAAAGAAGGGCTCGAAAAGGTGGCCCAGCGTGCTTTCGGTCATCCCTGTCCCGGTATCGGCCACCGCCAGTACCGTATACTTGCCGGGAGGGAGGACTACGGGAGAATGCTCCAGGCGCGCGCCGGCGGTGATCAGCAGAGAGACGGTCGTAAAATGAAGGGTGCCCCCTCCGGGCATCGCGTCGCGGGCGTTCACCGCCAGGTTCACGATCACCTGCTCGATCTGCCCCGGGTCGGCTTTGACTCCGGGCAGGCCGGGTTCCAGCGTGGTCTTTATCTGTATATCCTCGCCGATAAGCCGCTTGATGATCTTCTGCGTATCGGTGACGGTGACGTTAAGGTCTATCGGTTTCGGCTGAAGGATCTGCTTGCGGCTGAACGCAAGCAGCTGGCGCGTCAGCGTCACGGCGCGCTCGCCGGCCCCGCGTATTCCTTTAACATCTTCGCGCCGCGGGTCGCCTTCGGGGATGTCGTTCAGCAGGAAAGTGCAGTTCGACAGGATGATCGTCAGAAGGTTGTTGAAATCGTGGGCTACTCCGCCGGCGAGGCGGCCGACTATCTCCATCTTCTGGGCCTGGCGGAGCTGCGCTTCCGTCAGGCTCAGTTTTTCCTCGGAGTTGCTGAGTCGTTCTTTATGCAGCCTTGAAAGCTCCGCGAGGACGGAGTTGAAAGCGCGCGCTACGTTGCCGATCTCGTCATCGTGGAGCGCGGGCACGCGCGCCTCGAAATTCCTGTTCTTTGAGATGTCAAGCACGGCTTCGGTCAGCAGGCTCACCGGGCGGGTTACAAGGACATAGGCGGCAAGTAATCCTATAAAGACGCTGACCGTGCCGATAAGCAGTGAGATCAGTAAAATGTCGCGTTTTATGTGTTTCAGCGGGGCGGTATAGATCTCTGCGGGGATTGCCGATATTACCCTCCAGCCGTACTGCGGTACGGTCTTGGCTATAATGTAGCAGCGCTTTCCGTTCAGGGTTCCGTGGGCGATGCCTTTGCCGGCTTTCACCAGGTTCCTGATCTCCGGACCGGAGTTGGCGCGGATGATATTATGCGCGGTCATTTTTGTGTCCGCGGCGTGTAGAATATCCCCGTCCTGGGTCGTGATAAAATAAAACCCGCTTTGCCCTATACTTAAACCCAAAAATTCATCCCTCACTGAATCGAGTTCTATATAGGCCCTTAAACTGCCTCTCGGCTTATTCCCGGCGGCATGGCGCGAGTAATCCAATTCCAGGATGAATGTTTTCAGCGTTTCACAATAATGCAGTTTGGTGGAATACCCGTCGCCCCGTCCCGGACCGGTATGAGCCGGTGTCTTCAGTTCTTCCCGGCAGCACGGTGCCAGTCTTACCGTGGAGGCCTGCAGGTCTCCCGCGGGGCTGAAATAGGAGACGGATAAAAAACCCTTTGAATTGTTTTCCAGGTAAGTCCGCAGCGCCTGTTTATTTCCGTCGGAGAGGAACTTGTCTATGCCGCTGCCGTCCAGCGTCAGGGCGAGTTCCCTGCGCCTGCTGTCCATGAAAGTATAGAGATGGCTGCAGATGTTCCCGCTGAACCTTTCCATTGTTTCCCGCTGTGCTTCGCCTACTACCCCGCTGCTTATGCGGTAGCTTGCAACCCCTATCCCGCCGGCAAGCACGGCGGCCAGCGCGAAGAAAAGAACTCCGATCTTTACCACTATCGGCAGGGAATTAGGTTTTAACATGGGAGTTGTCTTGCAAAGTTGCAGATCCGGTCAGGCTGGACGCGCCGCGCCCGGGCATTAGGGCAAAAGCCGCGAACCGCCTTGACATTATATAAATTTAACGGATTTCTGCGTGTTTGAGGCCTGTGCCTGCAGTATTGTATCATTGTAGTTCGCCCCGTGGGATAAACAGCGGCTTTAAGGAGAGTTTAGATGAGCGAAAATAAAAAAGTGGTGCTGGCTTATAGCGGCGGGCTGGATACTTCCGTTATCCTGAAATGGCTTTTAGAGCAGGGTTATGAAGTGATCGCCTACATAGCCGACGTCGGGCAGGCCGGGGATTTCAAGAAAGCGAAAGCGAAAGCCCTGAAGGTCGGAGCCTCCAAAGTTTATATCGAAGACCTCAAGAAAGAACTGGTCACCGATTACATATTCCCTATCTTCAAGGCGAACGCTCTTTACGAGGGCCGCTATTTGCTCGGCACCGCGGCCGCCAGGCCGATAATCGCGAAGAGGCAGATAGAGATAGCGGCTAAAGAAAAAGCCGGCTTCGTCTCTCACGGGGCCACCGGCAAAGGGAACGACCAGGTCCGGTTCGAGCTCGCTTATTACGCCCTTAACCCGAAAATAAAGGTCCTCGCTCCGTGGAAAATGGAATCCTTCCTGCAGCAGTTCAAAGGGCGCACCGACCTGATAAATTACGCCCAGGCCAAGGGCATAGAGATCAGCTCCACCATAAAGAAGCCCTACAGCGAGGACGACAATTTGCTCCATATCAGCCACGAGGCCGGGATCCTGGAGGACCCGGCGCACGAGCCGACCGAGGATATCTTCTCCAAGACCGTTTCTCCGGAAAAAGCTCCCGACAAGCCGACCCGCCTGAGGATACAGTTCAAGGACGGCATACCGGTGAAGGTCACCGACCTGGACAAGGGCCGCTCCGAGGCCGAGCCGCTCAGGCTTTTTAATTTCCTCAACGAGCTCGGGGCGAAGAACGGGATAGGCCGGATAGACATGGTGGAGAACCGCTTCGTCGGCATGAAGTCGCGCGGGATCTATGAAACCCCCGGCGGGACCATACTGTTCGCCGCGCATAAGGATATCGAGGGCATAGCGATGGACAGGGAAGTGATGCGGTTGCGCGACATGCTCTCCCCGAAGTTCGCCGAGCTGGTCTACAACGGTTTCTGGTTCAGCCCGGAAATGGATTTCCTGATGTCGGCTATCAACAAGAGCCAGGAGGCCATCGACGGAAGCGTGACGCTGAAGCTCTACAAGGGCAATGTCATGGTGACCGGCCGCGAAAGCGCCAGCTCCCTCTACAATAAGGACCTGTCCAGCATGGACATCGAGGGCGGCTTCAACCAGAAAGACTCCGAGGGCTTCATAAAGATCCACGCCACCCGGCTGATGGCGCACAGCGCTATCATGAAAAAGCACGGCGGTAAAAAATGAAACTCTGGGACAAGGGCGGCGAGCTGAACAAAGATATCGAGTCTTTCACGGTTGGGGACGACTATATCCTTGACCGGCGGCTGGTCAAGCATGACTGCGCCGCGTCCCTCGCGCATGCCAAAATGCTCCGCAAGATGGGGCTGCTGACCGGGGCCGAGCTGGCCGGCCTGGAGAAAGGCCTGCGCGAAATACTGCGGCTCGACGGAAAAGGCGCTTTCGTCATTAATAAAGAGGACGAAGACTGCCATACCGCCATCGAGAACTTCCTGGTCAAAAAATGCGGCGACGCCGGAAAAAAGATCCACACCGCGCGGTCCCGCAACGACCAGGTGCTCACTGCCCTCCGGCTTTACGAGAAAGAAAGCCTGGGTACGCTGAAACTGAAACTGGCTGGCTTCAGGAAAGCCCTGCGGTCCGCGCAAAAGAGGCAGGGGCGTATACCTCTTCCCGGCTACACTCATATGCGCAGGGCGATGCCGACCACGGTGGGAACCTGGCTCGGCTGCTTCTCCGACTCAGCCGCCGATAACGATAAATTCTCCGACTTCGTTCTTAAGCTGATAGACCAGTCGCCGCTTGGCTCGGCCGCCGGCTACGGCGTGCCGGTGCTAAAGATAGATAAAAAGCTGACCGCCTCCCTGACGGGCTTCGCGAAAGCGATGGAGAACCCGATCTACGCCCAGATGAGCCGGAATAAATTCGAAGCCACCATCGCCCACCTCTGCTCCCAGGTCATGTTCGACCTGAACAAGCTTGCCTCCGACCTTATCATGTACAGCATGCCGGAGTTCGGCTTCGTAAAGCTGCCGGACGCTTTCTGCACCGGCAGCTCCATCATGCCGCAGAAGAAGAACCCCGACGTCCTGGAACTGGTGCGCGGCAAGTACCATGTCGTGCTCGGAGAAGAATTCAAGATAAAAAGCCTGGCCGGCAATCTTATCTCCGGCTATAACAGGGATATCCAGCTGGCCAAGGGCCCGCTTTTCAGCTGCCTCGACGCTACGCTGGCCGCGCTCGGCATAATGTCGGTGGTGGTGGAAGGCCTGCGCTTCGACGCGAAGAGCTGCGCGCCTTCTGAAGAGCTGTTCGCTACGGAAGAAGTTTACAAGCTGGTGGCGGCCGGTATGCCTTTCAGGGACGCCTACAGGAAAATAGCGGAAAAATACAAATAAGCGCTGCGCTTCTTTCGGGCGGCTTTATTTGAGCAGAGCCCCGGAAGAGATGAGGTAAGCCGCCGCGAGAATTATCGCGATCAGCCAGATCAGCCAGCCGGAAGAGGAAGGCTTTACCGCCCCGGGATTCGGTTGTTCGCCGCGGGCTTCCTGTCTTTCTTCCGAGGCCGCCGCTCCCCTGGACTGTAAAGACGGGGGCCGGGCGCGAGGCCCGGGCGGCTGCGAAGCCTTGAGAAGCAAATTGAAAATAGTTTCCAGGCCGGAACCGCCCTGGAATTTGAACTGAAAATCCTTGTGCGCGGTTATCTTCGAGGCGCCGGGAGTTTCTTTTCCGGCTTTGACCGCTTCAAGTTTCGCTTTTACCATTTCCCTGTATTGTTCAGGAACGTCCTCCGGATCCAGGTCCTCGTTCACGCCGAAAATTATCTCTTTCTTCTCTCCGTTTTCCATAAGCGTACCTCGCCCATAGTTTATCTATAAACCGCGCCTGATGTAAACCGCGCTCTTTATTTTGCCGGGGTCTCTTTTCTTTGGTATATTAATGAAGTCTATGACAATAAAGGACGGCGCACTTAAGGTCGCCAACGGTTTCGAGTGGGCGGACGCCTGGGGCGGGATGGCGGCGATGCTCGTCGCGCTGCCCTCGGCCATCGCTTTCGGCGTGGCCATGTACGCGCCGCTCGGGCCCGGTTTTGCCGGCGCTGGCGCGCTTGCCGGCGTACTGGGGACCGTGGCCATAGGCCTGATCGCCCCGGCGCTCGGCGGCGCCCCGCGCCTTATTTCAGCCCCCTGCGCCCCTGCGGCGGCCGTGATGGCCGCGCTCTGCGTCCGGCTGCTTGGGGACGGAGCTTCCCCGGCGGGAGTTATCGTTTCGCTCGCTTTGGTGGGGCTGCTCTCGGGCGCGCTGCAGGCGGTTTACGGCGCTCTCGGCGGCGGCCGCCTTATCAAATATATCCCCTATCCCGTGGTCACCGGTTATATGAGCGGCGTCGGCCTGCTTATAATCCTGAAGCAGATAGTTCCGTTCCTCGGCCTGGCGAAGAGCGCGGAGCCGCTGGCTGGCCTGATTTCTCCAGGGGCCTGGCAGTGGCCGGCGGTTTTCGTGGCCCTGGTTACGGTCGCCGTCACGGTCGCCGCGCCACGCTTCACGAAAAAGATCCCGGCCGCAATTCTGGGGCTGGCCGCGGGTATCGGGGCCCACCTGGCCGCGGGACTTATGAAGCCCCAGCTGCTTGCGCTCGACGCGAATCCTTTCATTATCGGAGCCATCTCCACCAGCCCGGCAGCCGTTTTTGACGGCATAGTTTCCAATTTCGGCGCGCTGCGCCTGCTGGGCCGGCATGAGCTCTATCTGCTCCTGGGGCCGGCGCTGACGCTCTCGGTGCTTCTTTCCATAGACACGCTTAAGACCTGCGTGGTAACGGATTCCCTCGTCCGGTCCCGGCATAATTCGAACCGCGAGCTCACCGGGCAGGGCGCCGGGAATATCGCTTCCGCCCTGCTGGGGGGCATGCCCGGAGCCGGGACCCTCGGGGCGACCATGGTAAGCCTGGCTAGCGGCGGGAAAACCCGCGCGGCGGGCATCATCGAAGGCGCGCTTGCCCTGCCCC